>CAZJGZ010000063.1:0-12787 GCA_964545695.1 uncultured Ectothiorhodospiraceae bacterium
CAGCGCCGCCAGTGTGACCGCCATCAGCATGACCGGGAATGGTGCGCGCATTTCTTTCCCCTGTGCCCCTCCAGGGCCGTCAGCGGTCCCGCGCGAGCGCGGATCGGGCCGCTTGAATGGCCACGAGTATAACAAGACCACTCCCTTGCCTCTGGTCGTTCGACAGGGCACCCGGTATGGTGGATTCCCTGCACCGCTGGACCGTCTGAATGAGCCGAATGCGCGAAGCAATCCTCGAGACCCTTGCCGACGGTCAGTGTCACTCCGGGGCACAGATTGCTGCGGCGCTCGGGGTGACGCGAGCCAGTGTCGGCCAGCAGGTTGCGCGCTTGCGGACGGACGGTTGGTGGATTGAGGGGCGGGCCGGAAGCGGTTATCGCCTCACTGGGCCGAGTCGTCCATTGCGGCGCCCGGTGATCGAGGCGTGCCCCGACAACGCGCCGGAACTCTTTGACGCAGCGGAACTCTGCGCTGTGATCGAGTCGACCAGTGACCATCTTGCAAAGACCGTGTTGGCCGCCGATGGAAAGGCGCGCCTGTGCACGGCCGAACATCAGACAGCGGGCCGGGGTCGACGTGGCCGGGAGTGGGTCGCCCCGACCGGCGGCGGGATTGCCTTTTCGCTGGCCCGAATGATGTCGCTGCCGCCTGCGGCTCTTACGCCGATTGCGCTGGTTACGGCGGTCGCCGCGACCGATGCCCTGACGTCGCTGGGCGCGTCCGGGCTTGGTTTGAAATGGCCCAATGACATCGAAGCCAACCGCGCCAAGCTCGGCGGCATCCTGATCGATCTGTCCGGCGAGGCCGATGGACCCACCCGGATCGTCATCGGGATCGGCCTGAATTACGACCTGGGCGCGTTCGGCGGTGCCGACCTGGGACGGCCCGTAACGGATTGCGTAAGTGTCTGGACCGGTGAGGTTCCGCCGCGCGATGTGCTGATCTGTCATCTGGCCACGGTGGTTGCCCGTGCGTGCAACGATTTCCTGGCCCATGGCTTTCCGCCTTTTCGCGAACGGTGGGCGGTGCGTGACAGCCTTGCGGGCCATGCCATTCGGTTGCAGATCACGCCGGAGCGCTGCGTCGATGGCGTGGCGGCGGGGGTGGACGCGAATGGGGCCTTGTTGCTGGACACGGATCAGGGTCGTCAATGCTTCTTCGCGGGCGACGCAAGTGTGCGTGCGCGATCATGAGGTTGCTGGCCGACATCGGCAACAGCCGCGTCCAATGGACGCTCGCAAACGGCGATCACCTCGAGCCCGCTGCATACGCTACGCATGACGAGTGCGCACGGGCCTGGCACCACTTGCAGCCGGATTCCGCGCATTACTGCAGCGTTGCGTCAGCAGACGTAACGGCCGCTGTGCTGGCGGCGCTGCCGCGGCTGGAATGGCTGCGCCTTGAGGCCGTCGAGAGAGCAGGTGGGGTCATCAACGGTTATGCTTGCCCGGCCGAGTTGGGGGATGATCGCTGGGCCGCCCTTCTGGGCGCTCGGGTACGATATCCAGAGCAGAATGTGGTCATCGTCGACGCGGGGACGGCTGTAACGGTCGACGCGCTCGCCGCCAGCGGCCAACATGTTGGTGGCGCCATCATTGCCGGCTATCGCGCCCAGCGCGCCGGCCTCTCGGAAATGGCGCCCGCGCTACCCCGAACGGGAGGCCACATCAGCGTGCCGGCACGCAACACGCTCGATGCCCTGGCGACCGGTGGCTACCTTGGGCTCGCCGGAGCGATCGAGCGCGTCGCGCGGGCACTGGGTGCCGAGCTGGGTGAGTGGAAGGGCCTGCTGACCGGCGGTGATGCACGGTCATTGTCACTGCTGCTCGACGCGGAATGGATCCATGAGCCAATGCTGACCCTGCGCGGGCTGCAACGCCTGGAGTAGACGGAATGCGCTGGATTGCCCTGCTGCTAGTGATCGTCAATGCAGGCCTGATCGGCTGGCAGTGGGCGGGCACGCCCGGCGGGCCCGAGACTGCCGACCCGGTACCGGCTGATATTGGCTATCTTGCGCTGCTGCGTGAACCGGCCGAGCAACCACAGGCGCGGGCCGATGCGGAGTGCTTCAGTATCGGCCCCTTCGCCGATGAGCAGACCGCGACCGCGGCGGGGGCGTACCTGGCGGATCTGGGGCTTCAGCCCGAACAGCGCCTGCTCGTGGACGATGAAACGACGGGCTATCAGGTCCTGCTCCCGCCATTCGACACGCAGTCCGAGGCGCAAAACGCTACCCGTGAACTGGCAGAGGCCGGCGTGCAGGATTACTTCATCGTGTCGCAGGAGGGCGAACTGCGGAATGCGGTATCGCTGGGCGTTTTCAGCGAACGGCGCTATGCGCTGGATCACCAGAATTATCTCGCCGATCTGGGCTTCGAACCCACACTGCGATTGCGCACCCGGGAGCGGGAGCGTTTCTGGCAGGATTACCGGGACCCGGCCGGCATCGTTACCGCCCAGCAGATCGAAGCGCGAGTCGGTGCGGGGCCGCTTCAGCGCCTGCCGCGTGATTGTGCCAATATAGGCGCAGACTAGAACAACCGTGGTCTGACCTCGTCAGGCCGCATGATGCGCGCACACCGCTGACCCGCCGCGGGATCGGATCGGGTAAGTCCTGGTGCAGAGCGAGGCGTCGCGGCCGCATCCTGCCGCAGGCAGTTATCCGGAATTGGTCAAGGGGGGCCGATAATCATGATTCTCGTCAGCGTACTGATCGCTATTGCCCTGGATCGCCTGCTCTTCTGGCATCGCGACAGCCCGGTCGGACGGTGGCTGGCGAGCTGGATCGACCTGGTCGTGACCCGGCTGCCGGTAGGTTGGGACGGCGTTGGCGGCATCCTGGCCGTCATCCTGCCACCGGCCCTGCTGATGCTCGCCGTACAGTGGCTGATTGCCGGCTGGCTATTCGGTTTGGTATCGCTGATTGTGGGCGTCGCCGTGCTCCTCTTCATGTTCGGGCCACTGGACATCATCAATACGGTCGATGATTACATCGAGGCCCGGAGGAACGAGGATGCAGAACGCAGCGATTTCGCCTACGAACGCGTCGTCGGTGCCGCTCCGCCCAGGGCCCACGGTACCGACGAGGGGCGAACGATGGCGCGGGCCCTGTTCTACCAGGGACACGACCACATGTTCGCGACCCTGTTCTGGTTCTGCATTCTCGGCCCGGTCGGGGCCGTGTTCTACCGCTTCTCCGCCGAAGCCGCGCTGCGGCCGACACCGGCACTGGTCGCGCGCCCCGCGCTGGCACGCGCCGCGCGGGATGTAGTCAGTGTGCTCGGGTGGATCCCGACGCGCTTGCTCGCATTCGGCTACGCCATGACCGGGAGTTTCGAAGAGACTGTGGCGCGGCTGCGTGCCGGCCGCGCGCACGGCATGGATCCTCTCCAGGATAACCAGACGCTGCTCGCCGACGCCGGCACCGTCGCAATGCGCGATGATCGCAGGTGGGATCCGGATCCGGACAACGATGCCGACGACACCGGCGGTGAACGCCGCAGCGGGGATGAAGCTGATATCGTCACCGCTGCTCGCGCCCTCATGCTCCGGGCCGGCATCTTCTGGCTGGCGATACTGGCGCTGTTGACGCTCACGGGCTGGTTCGCCTGATGGCCCTCCCTGGCCAGCGCGCCAAGGTAACAGGCGCTGGGTAACAGGCGCTGGGTATCAGGCGCTGGCCCATCAGCCCGCTATTCCTGCGCGCCCCGCTGTTCGCGTCAGAGCGAAGAAGCGACGGCTTCCGCAACCGTGAAGAAACGGATGCCGCGGAATTCGATCTCCACACGATCCGCCTCCGCGTCGCCATAGCGCGAGATGATCGAGATATCCATGCCCTCGCGCGTTTCGATACAGCGGCCTGTGTCGATATAGCGCTCGTATCGCTGATCATTCTCCTCGGCGAAGATCACGGCAGCCTCGAGCCAATGGGGTTGGCCGCAGGCGGGATGGCCGCCCGTCGTGGTCTCGTCGGCCGTGGCAACGGCTGGCAGCAGCAGGGCGATGGCGGCCATCATGCAGGAAAGGCAGGATCTCATGGTACGTCCTCCGGTCGTGAACCGTGGCAATCCGGTGGAATTCCTGGCCAGCGTCGTGGCCGGTTTGCTGATCGTAACTTCTGTGCTGATGGGGAAATGAGGGGCACTGCTCAAATCTACCATATCCCCCATGAAAACGTGGACCACGGCGTGCATGCTTGGTTCCGTTCGGACGCAGGACGACAGGGCGCCCCCGGGACTGGTCCCGGGCAGCTCCCCTACTGGAAATGGCGTTATCATGACGTTGACAGCGACTGATTGTGTGGCGTAAAAGGCAGCCGATCGCGGCATGATCGGCGAAGAGTAGCCGCCGTTCGGCGACAAAGGATTTCCTGGGCCGAGCGCGTCGACAGACGATCCAGGGGGCGGGCTGTTCCGAACGCAAGTCGTCATGGAATCAGCGCCGCGACGCCGGAACCCACCAATGGAGGCAGCACCGTGAGCGACAAGCCGTCGAACCGTGATCTTTTAGCCGCCGCGCCCGAGGATGCGCCGCTGCGCGCGGATGTGCGTGCCCTTGGTCGTCTGGTGGGTGAAGTCATCAGTGAGCAGTGCGGCGAGGACTTCTACGCCACCGTCGAGGCAGTCCGGCGTGCGGCGATCGCTCGCCGTCGGGGGGAAGCCGGGGCCGGCGAGGCGTTGAGTACACGTCTCCACAGTCTGGATGCGACCGCGGCCGGCGAACTGGTCCGGGCGTTCGCGACCTATTTCCAGGTAGTGAACCTGGTCGAGGAGGTAGATCGCATTCGCCGACTGCGCGAGCGTCAGCGACAGGGCGAGTCGCCCGAAATGGAAGGGCTGGTCGACGCCTTCAAGAAGCTGAGTGACGCGGGTTTCAGCATCGCTGAACTGAAGGCGCTGATCGACAACGTCGTCATCGAGCCGGTGTTCACGGCCCATCCGACGGAAGCGACTCGGCGCAGCATCCTGGAAAAGCAGCAGCGAATCATCCGCGCGCTGACCGATCGGCTGGACACCTCGATGACGCCGGCCGAGGAACGCGCGGCGATGGGCGTCGTGCGCACGCAGGTGGCGACGGCGTGGCAGACCGAGGAGCACCCGAGTCTGCGACCGAGTGTCGCGGACGAGCTCGAACATGTCCTGTTCTACATGACGGACATCATCTACCGGATCGTGCCGCCGTTCTATGAGGAGGTGGAGGCGAGTCTGGCCCATGTGTACGGGCCGGAAGCGGAAGGCCTGTCGCTGCCCCCCATGCTGCGGTTCGCCTCGTGGGTTGGTGGTGACATGGACGGTAATCCCAACGTCAATGCCGACACGCTTCGGCGAGCACTGCGTGAACAGCGGCGCGCGATCCTCGACCGCTATCGCAGCGAATGCCGAGAGCTCGCCCGTGGGCTGTCCCAGTGCCTGACCCGAGTTGATGCCGACCCGGCCGTGCTCCGCCGCATCGAGGCCTACAGTGCCATGTTCCCGGAAGCGGCCGAGCGCATACCGCCGCGCCATCGCGGCATGCCCTATCGCGAACTGTTGCCGCTCGTATCCGCCAGGTTGGAAGCGACGGCGAGCGACGCCGGGAATGCGTACGACGGCCCCGAGGAGTTCATGGCCGATCTGCGCGCCATGGAGACCAGCCTCCGCAACCATCGCGGCCAGCATGCCGGTCTGTTCAGTGTCCGGCGCTTCATCCGGCGCGCGGAGACCTTCGGCTTCCATCTGGCCACTGTCGACGTGCGCCAGGATGCCGGCGTACATCGCGAAGTGATGGCCGCCTGTCTGGGTGATGCGAGCTGGGAACAGCGCAGCCCGGACGAGCGCGCCGATGTCCTTGCGCGCGCGATCGCCGAGGAGCGCGAGCCACTCGCCGTGGAATCCGAACAGGCAGCGCGTACCTTCGACGTGTTCCGTGCGATCGGCGAATTGCGTCGGCGCTACGGCCCCCGTGCCATCGGCTGCTACATCATCAGCATGACCCAGGGGCGCGACGATATCCTCACCGTGCTGCTGCTGGCCCGCTGGGCCGGCTTGACCACCGAGGATGGCGGGGTCGATCTCGATGTCGCGCCGCTGTTCGAAACCGTGGGCGATCTCGATGCCGCGCCCGCCATCATGGAACATATGCTCGCCGATGCGCGCTACCGGGCGCATCTGGCTGCCCGCGATGACCGCCAGGTGATCATGGTCGGCTATTCCGATTCGAGCAAGGATGGTGGTCTCGTGGCCTCCCGTTGGGCACTGCAGTGTGCGCAGAAATCACTGGTCGACATCACCGAGCGGTACGGCGTCGATGTGACCTTCTTCCACGGCCGCGGCGGCACCACAAGTCGCGGCGGGGGGCGCATCCAGCAGGCCGTGCTGGCCGCACCCCGGGGCTCGGTGCGTGGTCGTCTGCGTGTCACGGAGCAGGGTGAGGTCATCCATACCAAGTACGGGGTCCGATCGACGGCGATGCGTACACTCGAGACCAGCCTGGCGCCGGTGCTGCAGGCTACCGGGGCGCCGCCGGTGCTCGATGATCGCGAGGCCGGCTGGGAAAGCGTCATGGCCGAAATCGCGCAGGCCAGTCGCAGCGCGTATCGCGGTCTGGTCTATGAGGACGAGCGCTTCTTCGATTACTTCCGTACGGCGACGCCGATCGACGTGATCGAGCGCATGCAGATCGGGTCGCGGCCCGCCTCGCGAAAGGCCGGTCAGAGCATTCGCAACCTGCGCGCGATCCCCTGGGTCTTCTCGTGGACGCAGTCCCGTCAGATCCTCCCGGGTTGGTTCGGAGTGGGTTCGGGCCTGGAGGCTGCCGTGAATCAGCATGGTGAAGAGGCGGTCGCCGAGATGCTGCGCGAATGGCGATTCCTTGCCACGGTGGTGAATGACGTCGAGATGGTCCTGGCCAAGGTCGACCTCGGGATCGGTGCGCACTATGCAGACCTCGCGCCCGCTGCGGCACGGGGTGTGTTCGATGACATCAGCGCCGAATACCGGCGCACCGTGGACTGTATCCTGCGCCTCAAGGGCAACCAGGAACTGCTCGACGATGAGCCCCTGCTCAAGCGCTCGATCGGCTTGCGCAATCCCTACATGGATCCGATGAGCCTGATGCAGGTGGATCTGCTGGCGCGCTGGCGCGCCGCGGACCGGGACGACAGCGAACTGTTCCGCGGCCTGCTGGCAACCGTCAACGGCATCGCCCATGGCATGCAGCAGTCCGGCTGAGCATCACGAGCCTGTCGAACTGGCATCTGGCGACGACGCGAAGCACGCGAAGCGGTGTGCATCCGCCACTGCGGCGCATGTTCACGGCAGATGCGGCCCCGCTGCGCGGGCCCTGATCTGCCCTGCGAACTGGAATCACGCCGGGCGCGCCAGGAACGCCAGGAGAACAATCTTTGCTTCGCGTGCCTGGCGTCTTGGCGTGAGGTAATTCAGCGTTTGAATCGTTCCACGAGGGGGCTACCTGTCGCAGAGCCGCAGGGAATGATTTTTCCTCTGCGTACTCGGCGCCTCTGCGAGATTCAAGTGCGGCACGACCATCAAAGCGCGCTGAATCGGAGTCTCGCGGTATAGCTGACCCTGGAAGACCTACTCGCGGGGCAGGAGCAGGCGGACGCGGAGTCCCGGGTCGTTGTCCTCGAGGCGTAGTTCGCCGCCGTGGAGTTGCGCCACTGCGGCGACCAGGCTGAGGCCAAGGCCACTTCCGGGCGAGCCGCGGCTCTCCTCGAGACGGTAGAAGCGCTTGAGCACATCCTGACGCTTGTCGGCCGGGATCCCGGGACCTGTATCACTGACGCACAGTTCGGCGCCTTCGCCGGCGTGCTTCACGATGACCGTGATGTGGCCGCCGGCCGGTGTGTACTTGACCGCGTTGTCGGCCATGTTGGTCAGTGCCTGGAAGATGACGTCACGGTCGCCGAGCGTGCGTACGCCATCTTCGGCTTCGACGGCGAAGGTCTGATCACTCTCTGCCGCCACGGGTTCATACAGCTCGCCCACATCGCGAGCAAGGGCGGACAGGTCGACCGTCGTGAAGCGCCGCCGGCTGCCGGATTCGACCTCGGCGATACGCAGGACGGCGTGGAACGTCTGCAACAGGCCGTCCGCTTCCTGCATCGCTTCGTCAAGAAGCTTCGGGTCGTGGGCTTCGCGCAGCTTCTCGAGCCGCCAGCGCAAGCGGGTCAGCGGTGTGCGCAGGTCGTGGGCGATGTTGTCCGAAACCTGGCGAACCCCGGCCATCAGGTTCTCGATCCGATCCAGCATGGCGTTGAGATTGTCGGCCAGACGGTCGAACTGGTCATTGGCGCCGCGTCGGGGAACCCGTTGACGCAGGTCGCCGGCCATGACCTCGCGGGCCGTGGCATTGATCCGTTCCAGCCGCCAGCCGATCAGGCGCGCGGTCGCAAGCCCGCCGGCGACCGCCAGGATCACCGTGAGCAGGAGTCCCCAGCCGAGAGCCGTGACAATCAGCTGGCCGAACGAGCGCTCATCAGCGACGTTGCGCCCGATGAGGAGATAGAGTTCACCGCCGGGACGATAGATCCGTGCGCGTACGGGATCGGTTTCTTCATCGCCACTGCCGAGGTTGAACTCGATCCAGCGGTCCTGATCAGCCTGGGCTTCCTGCGGCCAGCGGTTGATGTTGCCGGCCATCGGCATCTGCTCGGCGTCTGCCAGCAGATAGATGGAGCGTCGACCAACATTGGCAGCCGCCTTGTTGCTGACTTCCCGGGCCAGCGCGCCGATGCCCCCGCGGCTGAAATGATTCGCCAGGTCCGCCGCCTCGGCGCCGATCTCGGAGTCGGCCTGGCGTTGCAGATAGCCCGCGGTGGAGTAGTGCACGAAACCCAGCAGCAGGGCCATGGTGCCGGCAAACAGCACCATGTACAGCACTGCAATGCGCAGGGTGGTGCTTTCAGGAAGTGCCCGGATCCGGCTCACGCAGTGAGTACCCCGCTCCGCGGACCGTCTGCAGCATTTCGCCGGAGAAGCCGCGGTCGATCTTCTGGCGCAGCCGGCTGATGTGAACGTCGATCACATTGGTCTGCGGGTCGAAGTTGTAGTCCCACACATTCTCCAGCAGCATCGTGCGGGTGACGACCTGACCGGCGTGCCGCATGAGGAATTCCAGCAGCGCGAATTCACGCGGCTGCAAGTCGATCGTCTTGCCCTCTCGGCGTACATTCCTCCCGAGCAGGTCCATTTCCAGGTTGCCGACGACCAGACGTGTCACCTCGCCGCCGGACTCCGGGGACTGGCGGCGCATCAACGCCTCCAGCCGGGCTATGAGTTCGGAAAATGCGAATGGTTTGACCAGATAGTCGTCGCCGCCGTCACGCAATCCGGTGACGCGATCATCGACCTGTCCCAGGGCAGAAAGGATCAGGATCGGCGTCTTGATGTCCGCCTGTCGCACCGAGCGAATGATCGTCAGGCCATCGACGCCCGGCAGCATACGATCCACGATCATCGCGTCGAAGCGCTCGGACAGGGCCAGAAACAGGCCATCCTTGCCATGGCGCGCTTCGTCAACGACGTGGCCATGTTCCTTCAGGCCCTTGGTCAGATAGGAAGCAACTTCCTTGTCATCTTCCACTACCAGAATTCGCATCAGTGAATGGTCCCATCAATAGCCCTGCGGCGCGAGGCCGGGGTGGGCCTGCGCGCCGCGGGCACGGCAAGATCCCGTGTCCTATTCATCTTCCGGCAAGGTCAGTGAAACGAACAGCGTACCGTCCCCGCGGCGGATCTGCATCGCGATGGGCTGGCCCCGCGGCAGTTCCTCGGCGGCGCTTTCGAGATCACTCACGCTCGCCAGCTCCTGTCGACCCATGCGCAGCAGAATATCGCCAGGGCGGATGCCCGCCTGCGCTGCCGGACCGGCGGTAACCCGCTCGACCAGCAGCCCGCGATCGCCGAGGCCCAGGTCACTGCGCTCGGACGAAGTCAGTTCGCGTGCGGTCAGGTTCAGGGCGGTTCCGGATTCCTGCGCTTCCTCCTCGGCGTCGTCCGCGCCCGGCGCAGAGCCTTCCCGTTCGAGCTCGCCCACCTCGACGGTGATCGTCAGGCGATCATTGTCGCGGATCAGATCCACTTCGACCTCCGTTCCCGGGCGGACCTGACCGACAATCGGCGGCAGACTGGATGAGTCGGTAATCTCGCGACCGTCGAACGACAGGATCACGTCGCCGGATTCGATCCCGGCCGCAGCGGCGGGGCTGTCCGGGCGAACGTCTGCGACCAGCGCACCGATCGGCCGGTCGAGGCCGAATGAGCGTGCCAGGTCGCGATCAATGGACTGGATGGTGACACCGAGATAGCCGCGCTTGACCTCGCCGGTCTCGCGTAACTGACGCGCGATATCACGGGCGACATTGATGGGCACGGCGAACGAGAGGCCCATGAAGCCGCCGGTGCGGCTGAATATCTGGGCGTTGATACCAATGACCTCGCCGTCGACGTTGAACAGCGGCCCCCCCGAGTTGCCCGGATTGACCGCCACATCGGTCTGGATGAATGGCGTGTAGGTATCCGTGGGCAGTTTGCGGTTGAGCGCGCTGACGATGCCCTGGGTGGCGGTGTGGTCGAGGCCGAAGGGAGAGCCGATGGCGAGCACCCATTGACCGACTTCAAGGCCATCCGAGTCGCCAAAGGTGACCGTGGGCAGGTCGGAGGCATCAATGCGCAGCAGTGCGACGTCGCTGGGCTCGTCCATGCCGACCACCTCGGCCTCGAACTCGCGATTGTCCTCCAGCTTGACCAGGATGCTGTCCGCATTCTTGACCACATGCGTGTTGGTCAGAATGTATCCATCCGACTCGATGATGAAACCGGAACCCAGCGAGCTGCGCTCCCGTGGCTGCTGCTCGGGACCGCCGCGCTCGAAGCGGCGGAAAAAGTCGCGAAACGGGCTGCCTTCCGGGAGCTGGTCGAGGAATTCGTCGGGTACGCCGCCTTGGCCGCGCTGCTGCACCTGTTGCGTCGTGGCGATATTCACGACCGACGCCCGGTTTTCCTGCACGATCTGAGTGAAGTCGGGCATTACCGTGCGTTCGCCCTGCGCGGCGGCCGGAGTGGCGAGGGCGAGGCCGGTCAGGGCGAGCAGAACAATCGAAGCGCGTGCAATCATGATCTTGTCGCTGAACCTCATGGTGGCAAGTGAAGGATCGAGCCTCACAGCGCAAGTCTGACCCCACCCGGCTTACCGTGGCCTGTCACACCCATTACCGTTTCGTAACGTGGCATTTCGGAGTGGGAAGGGCGTAGCCGTGGCCAGGCCGATGAGAGCCACACCGAGCCGGCTCTGCTGGTGGTCAGTCGTCGATCTTGCGAGCGTCGGTGAGGCGGAAGAACAGGCCGTGCGGATGCTCCTTTTCGAGCTCGAGAGTGCCCTCGAGAAGCAGCGAGTCCCAGGTGAACTCCACCGGTTCACTCGCATGCGTTTCAATAATGTAGCCGGCACCCGCCGGGAGGCAATAGGGACACGTTGGCGGCAGCGCGGTGAACAGAAACTGGCGCTGAAGCGCCTCTTGTTCGAGCGGGTACATGAAACCGCGGATGCGCACCGTGTCGCCATCCAGGGCCTCGACCTCTTCGGAGAACATGGGACGGACATGGCTGAATCCGTCGATGACCTCGATGCGCTCCTCCGTTGCCCCCAGCGTATTCCAGGACACCCCGTCCTCGGGGGTGGGCGGCACAAGGTGGTGATAATCCTCGAACGAGGCGCCCGGTGGCAGCGGTTCACTGCCTATCTCGGCCGGATCGAACTCGCCGTCGGCAAGTTCGGCAAAGGCAGAGGGCGCGAGAAGCAATCCCGCTGCGAGGGCGATGGCCAACCAGTGTCGATGTCGAACCACGATGCCTCCTGCCGCCGGTGTGCGGGGACTGCCGTCAGCTTATCATGGGGCGAGTGGGCGGACTCTCCCCGAGAGCTTGCCGGAGATCCGACACGTTGCGCTGCCGCAGGTTCCCGCAACGTCCATCATGCGCGCATCGTTTACTAGTGTCCTGTCTCATAAGTTGTTGAGCAATTCTCGGCGCGGGATTGTGGTGCCTGGCAAGGCGCGCCGACGAGCAATAGCGCGTCCTATTGTGAGGAGGCGCAACGCCGCCAGGTGCCGCAAGACCCGGCGAGAATGCCAACGAACTTGTGAGACAGGACACTAGTATCCACGCCGGAGGACGGTAGCCGCTTCCGTGCGGGCCGCCAGCCATGCCGGCAGCAGCGATATCACCACGCCAGCCGCGAGCACGCCGATGACCAGCCAGGTCTCGCCCGGCACCCAGCCGACACCGGTGAGTCCCAGCGCACGCCCTTCAACCGTCCACATGCCGACCATCCCGGTAGCGGCATGCCCCAGGCCGACGCCGGCGACGACGCCGATCGTGACCATCATGAGACCCTCGACAAGGGTCAAGCGGAACACGTCCCCCGGCCGTGCGCCGATCGCCCGCATGACGGCGAAGTCGTAACGTCGTTCGCGCAGGTTCTGGTACAGCACCGCGAATACGCTCAACAGCGATGCCAGGATCAGCAGGCTGCCGAATATCCGCAGCCCGGCGAGCGCCGGCGCGATCATGGTAGACAGGCGCGCTGTCTGGAACGCTGGCTCCGCCGATTGCCACGGCGTGTTCTCGTTGATTTCCCGCGGCAGCCGTGAGGCCGCGATCGGGGATGCGTACCGCACCAGCAGCGCGGTGATCTGACGTTCCGTGGCATGTGCGCGCTCGTCACGCGCCTCGCCATGGTGATCATGGTCGGCGTCGCCGACGTGCTCGTGCTCGTGCTCGTGCTCGTG
>CAZJGZ010000064.1:0-12457 GCA_964545695.1 uncultured Ectothiorhodospiraceae bacterium
TCGGCGTCCTGATCACGACGGGCAGGATCTGGGGTCTCGGCGGGATGAATGTCGGCCTCCACTGGGCGCACCTGGACCGGGAACTGGAAGCGGATGACGCCGAGTTCTACGTCGACATGAATCAGGCAACGCTGGAGAGCGCGCCCATGCACGAGCGCGATTGATTCCAGCCATTGGCTGCCGGTAGTACAGGGTCGAGGAATCCCATGAACGCCCAGAAGAACACCCCCATCGAGTTTGCGCCCGGCGAGCAACGGCTTCTGCGTTGCACCGCTGTCACCCTCAGTGCGGTTGCCCTGCTGGGTGCGATCATGTTGATCATCTGGGTCCTCGGCCAGGCCATCGGCGCCCTGCATGCCCTGGTCTTCCCGCTGGCGATCGCGGGCGTGCTGGCCCTGGTCCTGCTGCCGATCGTGGAACTGTTCGAGCGCTACCTGCGCATGAGCCGACTCGGCGCCGTGCTCTCACTGTCCGTGATCCTGGTCGGTCTGCTGCTCTCGATGATCGTGATGATTCTACCGACCGCCATCTATCAGGGCAGCCAGTTCCTCGAGTCCGTTCCGGAGATGGCCGAGCGCGGCTACGAAGAACTGTCGATCAAATTCCCGAAGGCGTTGCCGATGGTGGAAGACGCCCTCGCCGGAATGAATATCGAGTCGATGTTTCCGGATGCCGAGGAGGCCACTGGCCGTGTCATGGGATACATCGGTCTCCTGGTAGGCCTGGCTTTCGTCCCCCTGTATCTCTTTTTCGCGCTGCTCTCGGGTGACCGCATGACGGGGTACGCGCGAAGCATGCTGTTCCTGTTCACGCAGCAGCGGCAGAACGAGGTCCTGCACCTGGGGCAGGTCTTCATCGACTACGTCACCGCATTCTTCCGCGGTCAGCTGACGATCGCGCTGATCATGGGCGTCATGATGGCGATCGGGTTTTCCATCGTTGGGCTCGAGGCCGGGATTCTGTTCGGCATGGCCCTGGGACTGCTGAACATTGTGCCATTCCTTGGCTCGGTGGTCGGCATTGTCACCGTACTCCCCGTCGCCTATCTGCAGCCCGACGGCGGTACCCAGCTCATATTGCTGGTACTTGCGGTCATTGCCGTGACACAACTTGTGGAGAGCATGCTGCTAACGCCGAAGATCATGGCCGACCGATCGGGACTGCATCCGGTCGTGGTGGTGGTTTCCATTCTGTTCTGGGGAACCGTGCTGGGCGGCGTCGTGGGGATGATCCTCGCGGTTCCCCTGACGGCGTTCCTCTTCACGCTCGGGGAATACGTGAAAAGCCGATTGCGGACCACGGGACCGCCCAGCGACCTTGACCGGCGGATACACAACGAAACGACTGGTGACAACACGTCCCACACCTGACGGGTCATACCGACCCGTCTACACAGCGACACAGAGGATAGGATCATGTCAACCAATGCGAAAGGACACGAGACCACGGACCAGGTCGAGGACAAGGCGCATGAAACCGTGTCAAAGGCCGCGAAGACTGCCGGCAAGGCGGAGGAATCTGTTCGCGAACAAGCGTCGAGTGCCGATGAACAGGTTCGCGAGGCGGCAGCCCATGGGCGTGAGTGGACCGATGCAGCGCTGGCGCGAGCGAATACCTATATTCGCGAGAATCCGCTGACCTCCATCGGCATCGCCTTTGTTGCGGGCGCGTTGTATTCGTCGATGAAGGGTCGTCGGTAACGCGCGGCATGCAGGACACCGAGACCGTCGAAGCAACGCGCACTAACCGGGACCAGCGCCAGCCGGCAGACGACTGCGACCATGACGATACCAGCGCCGGAGGCGCGGTGTCCGACGCAGTCGTGCTGGTTGCCCTGATCGGGGAATCCGTTCGGGATACCGCGCGACTGCTGGGCCTGGAGACACGCCTGGTCGTCAAGACCGTCGGCATGATGGCGGTGCTCGGCGTTGTGCTCGGGCTGGTGATCACGGGCATCTGGCTGTCGATCACGCTGATCGTGGGTGCCGCGCTTTACGAATATACCCGCCTGGGCATGACGCTGAGCATGGTCGCCGCCGCATTGATCAATGTGATCTCTGCCGGGGTGCTGCTTCTCGTGCTGAAACGCCTGGCGCGCAGACTGTCGTTCCCGCAGACACGCCTCGCGGTGCGAACCCTGCTGGACGATGCGTCCCGCACCATGAATCAACGGGAGTAGCCGCCGTGCGTACGCTGAAGTCCAGGGTCATGCGACAACGTGACACCGTGCTGGCCCGTGGCCCCGACATCCGCTTCCGTGCGGAACGGGTCCGCGCACGGCTGCGTCATCCCGGGGCTCTCATCCCCGCCTTTCTCGCGGGCATGCTCGTCGCGAGGGTGGCCCCGTTGGTGCTGTACGCGTTGCCCCGACTCACCGCACGGTTGCGACAGGTCACGGAGGATCTGCGCAAGTTCGACGCCAGCATGCGGTTGTTCTTCGCGCTGACAGCAACCCGCCAGCAGTCGCGCGGCACAGAAGTCGACGTTCGATCCAGCCCGAAGTCCGACGTGGCGAGGTAGCGCTCGAAAACCACGTGATCAGCCCGGCCTACTGGCAGACGTGATGGCGTGCTGCCGGGTTCGAGCAGAAGTTCCTCAGGCAGCCTCGGCGGCGACCTGACGAATCGCCTCCGCGAGGCTGGCGGCCGGCTGGGCGCCGGAGACCAGGTAGCGTCCGTCGAGGACGAAGCCCGGTACCGCGGTGACCCCGGATTCCATGAATCGGCGCTCGGCCGCCCGTACCTGGTCGGCGTAGCGCTCGGAGCGGGCAACGGACTCGGCGGCGTCACCGTCGAGCCCGACCTGCTCTGCCTTCTCGCGCAGGACCGCCGGATCGGAGGGGCGCTTCGCCTCGCCGAAGTACGCATCGAACAGCGCCAGTTGCAGCGCCGTTTCGCGGCCCTGCTCGCCGGCCCAGGCGAGTACGCGATGGGCGTCGAACGTGTTGTGCGCACGCCGCTCGCGGGCACCGTCGAAGTTCAGGCCCAGCTCGGCGGCCAGCGCCATCATCTCGCCCTGCGTGCGGTCGACGCTGGCGGCGTCCTGACCGTATTTGCGGCACAGGTGGTCCAGGATCGGCTCGCCCTCGGACGGCATGTCCGGATTGAGTTCGAACGGCTGCCAGACGAGCTCGACATCGACCTCGCCGTCGAGCTCCGCCAGCGCCTGTTCCAGGCGCCGGTAACCGATGGCGCACCAGGGGCAGGCAACATCGGAGACCAGATCGATTCGCAGATGCTGCATTACACACCTCCCAATTGGTCGGGGCGGCGCGCGATGGCCGCCCCGGATGCATGCTCGCGGGGGCCTGTTCAGGCTGCCTCGCGCCGATGCCACTCGAATTGCTGGAACGGCTTGTCGATCGGCGCATCCACAAGGTGGTCAGTGTAATCGCTCAACACCTCCCGGGACACGCCGAACACGACCTCGAGAATATTGCGCGACGTATCACCGACAGCGAGGAAACCCTGCACGGCGCCGACGATCAAGAGCCAGAGGTGACTGTCCGCCGATTCAAACTCCGTTTACGAGCCAGGGAAAGTCTGATTCATTCACAACTTCCCTGGACACTGCTACAGCGGCTGCCGGGTCGGCCGGATGATGAGTTCGTTGACATCGACATCGGCCGGTTGCTCGATGGCATAGGTGATCGCCCGCGCAATCGCATCGGCGTCGATGGCCATCGCATAGAGATCATTCACGCCTTCGGCGGTCTCGGGATCGCTGATGGTGGACGTCAACTCGGTAGCGATGGCCCCGGGCGAGATGTTCGTCGAACGGATCTCCTCGCCACCCTCCTGGCGCATGCCCTCGGACAGTGCCTTGACGGCATACTTGGTCGCGCAGTAGACCGCTGCGGCGGGGAAGACCACATGGCCGGCCACGGAAGAGAGATTGATGATGTGGCCGGCATGCTGCGCACGCATGGTCGGCAAGACCGCGGCGATGCCATAGAGCACGCCCTTGATGTTGACGTCGACCATCTGCTCCCATTCGTCGACCTTGAGCTGATCAAGCGGCGACAGCGGCATGAGTCCGGCATTGTTGATCAGGACGTCGATGCGGCCGTACGTGTCCCGGGCCGCGGCCGCCAGTGCCTCGACCTGATCGCGATCGGTGACGTCGGTCACGCGGTAGATGGCCTCGCCGCCCGCGTCGACGATCGCACTGACCAGTGACTGGAGACGTTCCTCGCGGCGGGCACCGAGGACGAGCCTGGCTCCGCCCCGGGCCAGGCGATGCGCGGTGGCTTCGCCGAGGCCGCTACTGGCGCCGGTGATGATGACGACCTTGCCACTGATTTCTGACATGATTGCTACTCCTGTGGATACGAATCGGGTGTCGTTGTGTATCGGGTAAAGGCGCCCTGGCGGAACGCTCCTCGCAGCCAGGGTGCCTCTGCCACGTAGGGGTCATTCATTACGTGGCGCGTGATCAGGGAAGGAAAATCGATTTCACGTTGACGAATTCCTTCATGCCGAAGCCGCCGTGCTCACGGCCATAGCCGGAACCCTTGACGCCACCAAAGGGCATGTTCGGATCGGCGGCCCCGAATGAATTGATGCGGATCATGCCGGTATCGAAGTGATCACGCGCCAGCTTGATGGCACGTTCCTCGTTCCGGGAAAAGATGCCTCCGCCCAGGCCATAGCGACTTGCATTCGCCAGCCGCATGGCGTCCTCGTCATCCTTCGCACGGATGATCGACGCGACCGGGCCGAAGATCTCGTCGTCGTAGGCCGGCATCCCCGGTGCGAGCTCCGTCAGCACCGTGGCCGGATAATAGGCGCCCGTGCGGTCCGGCGCCTCTCCACCGCACAGCACCTTGGCGCCCTTGGCGATGCTCGTATCCACCTGCTCCCTGACGGCATCACACTGATCCTGACTGGAAAGCGGACCCAGCTGGCTCTCTTCGGCCGTGGGATCACCCATGACGATGGCTTTCATTTGCGTCACGAAGGCATCGACAAAGGTGTCATGGATCTTGTCGGTCACGATGAACCGCTTTGCGGACACACAGGTCTCGCCGTTGTTGTACAGCCGACCCATGACCGAAAACTTCACCGCCGTCTCGATGTCGGCATCCTCGAGAACCAGATAGGCATCGTTCGAGCCCAGTTCGAGCACGCTCTTCTTCAGCGCTTCGCCGGCCACGGCACCGACGTGGCGACCGGCGTCATCGCTGCCGGTGAACGTGACGCCACGGACCCTGTGATGGGTGATCAGCTTGTCGCTGGTGTCGTGTTCGATCACGACGACCTGGAACAGGTCCTTGGGCAGACCTGCCTCGATGCACAATTCACGCAGGCGCAGACCGGAGCCCGTGCAGATACTGGCGTGTTTCAGCACGCAGCCGTTGCCGGCCATGAGGTTCGCAGCCAGCACGCGGATCGGCTGATAGAGGGGGAAATTCCAGGGCTGGATCGAATAGATGACGCCCACCGGCTGATAGCTGACGATGCCGCGCTTGCTGTCGGGGCCGTGTGTGCGCTCCTCATCCGCCAGGATCGCGGGGCCGTGCTCCGCAGTGTAGTCACAGATGGCCGCACAGATTCCGATCTCGAGATGGCCGTCACTCACGAGCTTGCCGGTCTCCGCCGTCATCAGGGCCGCCAACTCGTCGGCATTGTCGCGCAGCTTTTGCGCGATCTTCGCAAGATACGGCGCGCGCTCCTGATGGGTCAGCTTGCGCCACTCCAGGAACGCGGCATGGCACGCTTCGACGCGGTCCATCGCTTCCTTTTCCGTCATGATGGTGTAGCGCTGGAGTTCTTGTTCGGTCGCGGGATTGATGGTGGTAATGGTGGACATGATTGCCTCGTCGGGAATTTCTGAACAAGGCCGTCCTCGCCTTGTTCAGACCTTCCCTTGCAAATCTGACAGGGAAACGCCGGGTGATGCCCATGCGTTGCGTGTTCCGACGGTGACCCTTCAGGCCGCCAGACGACCCCGGATCGGGTAATCGTTGTCGCGGACGAACTTCAACCCCTTTGCGAGTCCGGCGAGATCCGGGCGGGCAAATGGCGCGTTCGAGATGTCCGCGACCTGCACCAGCCCCTCGGCGTTGATCACGAACAAACCCGGCTCGGCGAAGGGACGGTCGGTTTCCTCGGCGGAGCGTGGCTCCGAGACATAGAGACCGAGTTGACGCATCTGTTTCACGGTCAGATCGTAGCCAACCGGGAACGACACGCCGATCTCCTCGGTGAAGCTGCGGGCACGATCTTCCGGATCACTCGATACGGCAATGATGCCGACACCCGCCCGGGCAAATTCGGGCACCATGCGTTCGAGTTCAGCAAGGTAGAGCTTGCAGATCGGGCAATGCTTGCCGCGATAGATCACCACCATTTGCCAATCGTGATCATCCACAGGCTGGCCGAGGCGTATGTCATCGCCATCAAGCTGCGCCACGGTGAGTTCGGGAAGGCGTTGTCCGGATTCCGGCTTGTCGGTCATCGTTGTTTCCTCTTTAGTGTGTGGAACTGCATGCCATCGTCACCCAGCTCTCATTCGGGACTGCGAGCCCGCAGGACATCGCAGGAAGTCTCCGAAGGCTCGGCAGTTTCACACCCCCCGATCATGATTGATGTACGTTCCCGCACACGGTTTCGCCTGCGGCATGGTCTCTGCAAAACCCGATACCCGGCGCTGTCATGCGCTGTCGACAACCCGCGTCGCTGCCCACGCACCTTGCAACGAGGGTCGAATTTCAACGAGCGGCGGTGGCAACAACGGGTTTCGGCGACTGTCGCAGACCCTGCTGCCTGTGAGCGTTCGTCAACGCACAGAAGGGCATTGCCGCGTCAACGAGAATCAATCCAGTTGAATAGAAGATTCCGGCCCGTCAGCACCTTCTGGATCATCGCCACGCGCTGAAAGCGGCGATTGCGCCCTGCTTGCGCGACCGCCCTCGCCGGCGCTGGGTGCCGATCGGCGTCGCGCTCAAGAACCGTGTTCGTCCCCCGCCGCGCACATCACCAGCTTGTACGCATGAAACGCCTCGGCATAGCCACTGTCGGCATTGCACTCGACCCCGCGCAGGCGCATCAGTCCACCGAAGGTGGCAGCATCGAACCAGCGATGGTCGTGCTGGCTGGCAAAACAGTCCATGAGCACCTCGATCTTGCATGACACTGCATCGTCACTGAGCGGCACATGGAGATTGGGCCGGCCGATGTCGCCGTCATACTTGGGAACCTCGTATTCCAGGATGAGGTGATCGCGAAACGTGTTCCAGGTCAGTTCGGAGATGATCCGATGATCCTGGTGGCGGTCATGCCGGAAGTGGGTAAAGATCAACTCCGGAGAAAATTCGCGCTTGAGTGCCTCGAAGCGTGTCTTGAGGGCATCGATGCGGCCGGGGAAGCGGCCATCGGGGAAGGTTTCGATGACCACCTCGGCCTGCGCCGAGCCCACGATGCGCTGCGCGGCGGCCCGCGCCTCGGCGGCTCGGCGCGCATCGCCACTGAACACGACCCAGTACACCCGCGGTGCCGGCGTGGCGGACAGAAGGTGCAGCAGGGTACCGCCACAACCGATCTCGATGTCGTCGCTGTGCGCCCCCAGGCAGAGAATCGTGCGTGCACGCAGCGCGGGCATGATCATGGCGCAACGCCGCCCGCCACGACCGAGAGTGCACGCGCGTTGCGCACCGGGGCGTGGCACCACACCTCCCAGGGGCGCTGGTCACATGCGTGCAGGTCGTCGAAGCGCTTCTTGTCCTTGTAGGTGTCCATCGCCTGCCAGAAGCCGTCGTAGCGCAGGCAGAGCAGGCGTTTCTCGGCGATGAGTCGTGCGAAGGGTTCTTCCACGAGCTCCTCTCCTTCGCGGATGTAGTCGAAGATTTCGCGCCGGAAGATGAAGAAGCCACCGTTGATGCGAATCGCACTGCTGAGGTAGTCGATGTCGGTGACCCGTCCCTCGGCATCCGCGTTCACCGCGGACAGGCTGTGCGAAGGGCGCACGGCGACGAAGCAGGCCACGGCGTCGGACTGCCGGAAGCGTTCGATGTAGCTGTCGAGCGGCAGATCGGACAGGCCATCGGAGTAGTTGGCCAGGAACATGTCGTCATCAACCACCCAGTCACGCACCCGCAGCAGCCGCTGGCCGATGTTCGCGGTCAGCCCGGTGTCGACGAAGCTGATGCGCCAGCGCTGGATGTCCTCGCTGTGGAGTTGCAGTCGCGTGCCACCACCGGTGAGGGTGAAGTCGCTGGACAGGGCATCGTTGTAGGAGAGAAAGAACTCCTTGATCATCTGGCCGCGGTGGCCGAGGCAGAGGATGAATGCTTCGTGTCCGTAGTGGGCGTAGTAGCGCATCAGGTGCCACAGGATCGGCCTTTCACCGACGGGCGCCAGCGGTTTGGGGATGGTTTCGGAGAATTCGCGCAGGCGGGTTCCGAAGCCGCCGCAGAACAGTATGGTCTTCATGGGCAGTTTCCCTCAGCCAGCGACCGCAAACGCTGCCGGTGCCAGCAGTTCGTCCTGCTCCGCCCGCAGGACATCCATCAGGCGCCCGGCGGGCACCTCGACATCATCAATCGTGAGCGCGCGATCGCGCGCAATCGCTCGGCGCACCACGCAACCGGCCGTCAGACCCATTGGCAACAGACCCTCGCGGCGGGCCGGGCCATAGTTCTCCAGCAGCGCGTAGCAGCAGTAGCCACCAATGCCGTCCAGCGTTTCGCCAGGCACAAGATCGCGCTTGGCGACGGCGACGGCATCGGCCACGGGCGCACCACGCGGCGTCACGGCGGCATCGGCGAACAGCGCGGCGCGGGCGACGGTGTTGGCGACTTCCAGATGCGGCAGGTGGAACGGCGTATGGAAGGCGTAGAGCGGCCCCGAACCCATCTTGAGATAGCGCAGATAGTCGGCGCGATCCGCGTCCTCGGTGCAGGCAAGTACGAAGACGCCATTACTCGGTCGCGCGCCGCACAGATAGTCGATCAGCCCACCCGCGCGCAGCTTGCCAGCGAAGAATTCCGGGGCCTCGGTAACGTCAGCCAGGCGCGGCCCCCAGGCGCCGCGTCTGCCGACCCCCATGCCGGTGGCGTTGGCGAGCACCGCCAATTCCATGGACAGCTTGGTGCCGTCGGCGAACGATGCCATCGCCGCCGGTTTCTGCCGCTGCAAGCGGGCGACACGCGCCTGCGTGGTCGGATTGCGGTAGCGGTCGTAGAACCCCTTCAGGTTGCCGACGACCACCGGTTCCAGCCCCATCGAGGAGACCAGCCGCAGCAGATTCATGGCAACGCCGGGCTCATCGCCGTCACAGTCGGTATAGACCACACCGGCCTGCGCCGCGTGCCGACGCAGCGCCGGGCCGACCGTGGCATCCATCTCGACGTTGACCAGCACCACATGCTTGCCATGGCGCATGGATGCCAGCGCGGTCCGGGCGCCCTGTTCGACATCACCCGTCGCCTCCAGGATCACATCCACGCCGGGGCACGCCCAGAGCACGGCCGGATCGGCGGTGACGGCATACTCGCGCGCCTCGATCGCACGTCCGAGTTCCGCGGGTGTGGTCGCATGCCGATAGCGGCGGATGCCCGCGCGCGCCAGCGCCATCTCGGCATTGGCGAGGGTGCGATTGGCGATGGCAACCAGGCGCAGACCCGGCACTGCGGTCACAATCTGCCGGGCGATGCGGGTGCCGCTGAATCCCGCGCCGACGAGTCCCACGCGCACCGGATTGCCCTCGCGCACGCGCCGGGCCAGCGCCTGGTCGACGAGAATCATGCCGCGTCTCCCAGCCTGGCAATCTGGGCCTGCGGGGCACCGGTCGGCATGATCGAATCTGCCACGTGATCCCCCTCAGGCCACACCGGCGACGGCGGCGCCGTGGCGCCAGCGCAGATCGCGGCCGAGATCGCCGCTGTCCAGCCGCTCCTGCAACTGGGCAATGCGCTTGTAGCGCGGCCCCTCGAAATCCTCGCGGTCGAGGCCAACCCGGCGGAAGGCCGCATGCAGTTCGGCAATCCCGTCCGGGACCGTCCACTGCGGCTGATGGTCGGGCAGCGCCGCGGCAAAGCGGCTGAAATCGACGCGGTAGTTGCGAATGTCCGGACTGGCGTCCGCGGCGAAGCCGATCTGGCAGCCCGGCACCTCGTCACGGACCAGCGCCGCGACATCCCGGATGCGGTAGTTCTCCGGTGTGGCGCCGATATTGAATGCGCGGTTGTGGATCGCGGCGCGTGGCGCGGTCAGTGCCCCAAGCGCGGCCCGCGCAATGTCGCGGATGTGTACCAGGGGACGCCAGGGGGATCCGTCGCTCTTCATCATGACCTCGCCGGTAGTGCAGGCCCAGGCGGTGAGATTGTTCACCACGACATCGAAACGGATCCGCGGCGACATGCCGTAGGCGGTGGCGTTGCGCAGGAAGACGGGGCTGAAGCCATCGTCGGCCATGGGCGCGACATCGCGCTCGACGAAGACCTTGGAGCGGGCGTAGGCGGTCACGGGGTGGAACGCCGCATCCTCGTCCAGCGCCTGATCGCCACCGGCGGCACCATAAAGGCTGCACGAAGAGGCGAACACGAACCGGGCGACACCGCATGCGCGAGCCATCTCCGCGAGGCGCACCGAGGCGCCGTGATTGATGGCGAAGGTCAGTTCGGGGTCCAGTTCACCCAGTACGTCATTGGATAGTGCGGCGAGATGCACGACGGCATCGATGCCGGCGAGATCCGCCGGCTCGATGTCGCGCACGTCGCGCAGGATTTCCCGCTCCGGCGCGACCGCCGGGGTGCCGTAGGTGCTGTTGCGATACAGATCGCTGTCGAGCCCGGTAATACGGTGACCGGCAGCAGCCAGGATGGGGACAAGCACGCTGCCGATGTAGCCCTTGTGGCCGGTAACGAGGATATCCACGATTCAATTCTCCTTCAGAAATCAACAGGGCCGCGGGAAGGTCTGATCCATTCAGATCTTCCCGCGGCACATGAATGTGCCGACAGATCAGTGACTGTAAGTCGCTGATCTGAAGGGCCATGGAAATCGCATTTCATGGCCCGTTGCTGAACAAGGCCGGGGTGGGCTTTGTTCAGGGGTTCCTCAGATGCCTCCGGACGCCGTGGTCGACCCGGGCCCACGCGATCGCGGGCGCACAAGGTCGAACAGTTCGCCCGCGAGCATGCGACGCTCCCAGCGCATCCGCCGCAGCAGGTAACGTGACAGGCGATGCTTCTCTGCGCTGGGCAGATCCAGCCTGCGAACGTGGCGCAGGTAGCGCAGTTCGGAGCGCCATGTCGGCAGCCGGAATGCGCCGGCCCCGCCGCGCCAGAACTCGGCCTGTGCGGCCGCATCGTCGCGCCGCGCACTGCTGGCCGCGGCATGCATCCGGCGCTGGAACAAGATCTCGGGCAAGTCCACGAACGAGCCCTGGAGGGTCAGTTCGGCCATCATGCGCGTATCCGCGGCGGGCAGCCGGCCATCACCCATCAAACCGGTGCGGGCGAGCGCATCCCGACGCATCAGGCCGTAGATGACATTCGTCAGACCGACGACCTCGAAAAACCGGATGAACCGATCACTCGGGGATTCCGCGCGCAGGTCGAGGCCATCGTCGTAGTCTTCGATGACCCGGCCCCGGTCATCGATGAGCTGCGTGCGACCCCAGCAGAGGACGGCCTGCGGATACGCGTCGAGGGCGGCCCGACAGCGGGCATGCAGAGTCGGGGCCATCAGATCGTCGGCATTGAACCAGCGAAACAGCGGCGCGCGCGCCGCATGAAACAGCAGGTTGTAGTTGGCCGCCGCGCCCACGTTGACGGACTGGCGCAGGTACGTGATGCGCGCATCGCGATCGGCATAGTGGCGGACGATATCCGCGGTGCCATCGGTCGAGGCGTTGTCGCTGATGATCAGTTCGAAGTCGGGATCCGTCTGTGCCAGCACGGCTTCGATCGCCATCGCGACGTGGGCCTCGCCGTTGTACACCGGCATGCCGACACTGATGGCGGGGATCGTCGAGGTGGCGTGTGCCCTGTTCACATCTGCGGCCATGTCACGCCCCCTTCGGCCAGCACCCGTCGAGCCTGCGGATCCGCCAGTGCGACGACGGCATCGAGCTGCTCGGCCAGCAGCCGTCGATAGTCCTCGACACACGCGGCTTCCCGGCGGCGGATCTCCGTCGCCTGATCGAGCACCCGGGCGAGGCCTTGCTGGAGCGCCGGGTAGCTCGCGGCCTCGAACTCGACGGCATGTTCGTCGAGGCCGAACGCGTGCATCAGGTCGCGGGTCTTGCGGTGGTAGCAGATCGCCAGCACCGGACGGTTCGTGGCCAGCGCCAGTACGGTGCCGTGGAAACGCGTGGCGACAATGGCATCGGCGCAGGCGAGGAGTGCCAGCAGGCCATCCACATCATCGACCCACGCCCGCAGCACGAGGCCCGCGGCCTCCGCGACGGGGCGCTCGATCTGCAGGCGCTCGAGGATGTCGTCGATCACCCG
>CAZJGZ010000065.1:0-6112 GCA_964545695.1 uncultured Ectothiorhodospiraceae bacterium
CCCGCCCGGGCTGCGCCAGCAATTGACCAAAGCCGTGGATCGGGGTGTCGATGCCGGCGAGTGCCAGCGCGTGCCACAGCATGGCCTGATGGCTGGTGATGACCGGCTTGCCGGTGATGGCCTCGACCTCGGCGATCACGCTGCTGGCATGAAGGGCCGTGCAGCAGATGAAGAGGACATCCGCCTCGGGGCTGTCGAGCTCGAGCAGGGCAGCCCGCAGGCTGGCGGGCGCGATGGCGGACATTTCCGCATCCGTCTCCCGGTGGAAGCCGCCGCAGGTGACCACGTCGAAACCCTCGGCGCCGAGGGCGTTGTCGATGATGGCATTGACCTCATCGATGTAGGGCGTCAGCACGGCCACACGTGATGCTCGCAGGTGACGCATGGCGAGCATGGCCGCCGCCAGCGGTGTGGTGACCGGGACCCCGGGATGCCCCTCCTGGATGCAGGCCCGCACGCGGTCGGGGCCGATCGCGACCGCACCCGAGGTGCAGGAAAAACCGATCGCGTCCAGCGGTGTGCCGGGCAGCAGATTGCTCGCCGCGCGGGTTAGATCCGCCTCGAGATCGCGCAGGGCCTGGACCGTGCAGTGCGGGCCCATGGCTACGCGATTGACGTGCATGCAGGCGACTTCGCTCGGCAGCATGCGTCCGATCTCGACGTCCGTGGCGCGATCCACTGACAGCATGATCATGCCGATGCGGCCGACACGCTCCCACTCGAGAGACGGATGCTGCGTCGCCATGTGCTGGAATTTGCTGGGCATGGTTGCACTCATGAGGAGGAGCTCCTGTCATTGTCGGCACGGGGCGCGGCGGCTTTCGGCGCCGGGCCCTGAATGTGGGGTTCGTGAGTATCCGGTTTGTCGGCATCCGGATGGCAACTGTCCACGTGCACGCCCAGGCTGCCGTGTGCCAGTTGGACGTCGAGGGCCTGGCCCGGTTCCACGGCGTCGGCACGCGTGACCGGGCTGCCGCTGACACGCTCGCGCACCAGCGCATAACCGCGCCCGAGCGTGGCCAGCGGGCTGACCGCATGCAACGCTCGCGAAGCGCTGCCGAGGCGGCTGTCGGCACGCACCAGGCGCGCCTGCATCGCCGTGCGCAGCCGGGTGAATGCACGCTCGCGGCGTTCCGTCATGCGCGCCAGCCGAACCTGCGGCGATACCGCCTGCAGGCGCTGGCGGACGCGGTCGAGGCGATGATGGCGCCGTTCCGTGACCAGCGCGCCCGCGCGCTGCAGCCGGGTCGTCAACTCGTCGCGGCGCTGGCGCAGCTGCTGCAGCCGTCGTTCGGGGTGCTGTCGCCGCAGCCGGCCCAGGGCGCGCGCCTCGCGCTCGCGCCCGTGCGCAACGCGGCGGCGCATGGCCCGGTCGAGGCGCGCATGCAGGCTCACCAGACGGCGCGCCAGCTCGGCCCCGTCGGGCGCGGCCACCTCGGCGGCGGCCGATGGTGTGGGCGCGCGGCGATCCGCCGCGAAATCGGCGATGGTGACGTCCACTTCGTGGCCGACGCCACTGATGATCGGGATGGGGCAGGCGACAATGCCGCGCGCCACCTGTTCCTCGTTGAATGCCTGCAGGTCTTCCAGCGAGCCGCCGCCGCGCACGAGCAACAGCACATCACATTCCGCGCGTCTGCCGGCCCGCGCGAGCATGTCGGTGATCGCTGCGGGCGCCGTATCGCCCTGCACAGCCGTCGGGTAGACCACGACCGGCGTGCCGGGTGAGCGCCGCGCCAGCACCCGCAGCACATCGCGCAGTGCGGCGCCGGTCGCCGATGTGACCACACCGATGCGGCGGGGGAAGTCCGGGATCGCTCGCTTGCGCTCCTCGGCGAAGAGTCCTTCCGCGGCCAGACGCTGCTTCAGCGCCTCGAAGGCGCGTGCCAGCGCGCCGGCACCAGCCGGCTCCATGTGCTCGACGATGAGCTGGTATTCACCGCGTGCCTCGTAGAGCCCGACGCTTGCCCGCAGGCGGACCTGCTCGCCCGCCTGTGGCTGGAAATCGAGCCGGCGGTTGCGATTGCGGAACATCGCACAGCGGACCTGCGCATCCCGATCCTTGAGCGAAAAGTACCAATGGCCCGATGCCGGTCGGGCCAGGTTCGACAGTTCGCCCTCGATCCAGATCGTGCCGAGGCCGCTTTCAAGCAGATCGCGCACGAGCCGATTGAGCTCGCGCACGGAAAAGACGTGGGCCTCGTGGGCTGCGGCTGCTTGTGGCGGCATGGCACGGGCTCCGTGACGGGGATCCGGTCGAGGCGATGGACTGCGGTGCGGGCGGGTCAACGTCCCGACATCGCGATGCGCCGTTTACCCTTCATCGGCGTACCTCTATAATAGGACGATTACCCTCCACGTTCGACCCGGGCATGCATCATGCGGATCCTCGAAGAAGCACTCACTTTCGACGACGTTCTGCTGCTGCCGGCACATTCCAGTGTACTCCCGCGTGACGCGGACCTGCGAACCCAGCTCACGCGCGACATCGCCCTGAACGTGCCGATCGTGTCGGCGGCGATGGATACCGTGACCGAAGGCCGGCTGGCCATCGCGCTGGCACAGGAAGGCGGCATCGGGATTGTCCACAAGAACCTCACCATCGAGCGCCAGGCGGCCGAAATCCGCATGGTCAAGAAGTTCGAGTCCGGTGTGGTTCAGGACCCGATGACGGTATCGCCGCAAACGACCATTCGCGAGGCCCACGAGCTCACCCATCGACTGGGGTTCTCGGGCTTGCCGGTGGTCACCAACGGCGACGACCTGGTCGGCATCATCACCCGGCGTGACTTGCGCTTCGAGACCCGCTACGACGAACCGGTCTCGACCATCATGACGCCGCGGGAAGAGCTGGTCACCGTGCGTGAGGGCGCGCCGCGCGAGGAAGCGATCAAGCTGCTCCATCAGCACCGCATTGAAAAGGTGCTGGTGGTCAATGACGATTTCCGTCTGCGCGGCATGATCACCGTCAAGGACATCCAGAAGTCGACCGACAACCCCAATGCGGCCAAGGACAGCGCCGAGCATCTGCTGGTCGGAGCCGCCGTGGGCACGTCGACGGGCACGGCCGAACGCGTCGAGGCGCTGGCCGACGCCGGCGTCGACGTCCTGGTGGTCGACACCGCCCATGGACACTCGCAGGGCGTGATCGACACGGTTGCCTGGATCAAGCGTCACTTCCCGAATGTGCAGGTGATCGGCGGCAACATCGCCACCGGCGCCGCTGCACGCGACCTGGCCGCCGCCGGCGCCGACGCGGTCAAGGTCGGCATCGGGCCCGGCTCGATCTGCACCACGCGCGTGGTCGCCGGTGTCGGCGTGCCGCAGGTGACGGCGATCACCAATGTCGCCGCCGGCCTCGACGGCACCGGCATCCCGCTGATCGCCGATGGTGGCATCCGCTATTCCGGCGACATGGCCAAGGCGCTGGCCGCCGGTGCCTGGTCGGTGATGATCGGCAGCATGTTTGCCGGTACCGAGGAGGCGCCGGGTGAGGTCGAGCTGTTCCAGGGGCGATCCTACAAGTCCTACCGCGGCATGGGCTCGATCAGTGCGATGCAGCAGGGCTCGAGTGACCGCTACTTCCAGGACGACGAGGACAAGGCGGACAAGCTCGTGCCCGAGGGCATCGAGGGCCGTGTGCCCTACAAGGGTGCGCTGGGCGCGATCGTCCATCAGATGCTGGGTGGCCTGCGTTCGAGCATGGGCTATACGGGGGCGGGCGATCTGCCGAGCCTGCGTGAAAAGGCCCGTTTCGTGCGCGTGACCGCGGCCGGCGTGCGCGAGAGCCATGCGCACGACGTGTCGATTACCAAGGAAGCACCCAACTACCGCATCGACTGAGCAGGGCTGGACCCAACCGGCCTCGCGGGTTGCCGTCATTCCGACCGGGAATCGCCGTTCATGGATATCCACGACCAGCGCGTACTGATCCTCGATTTCGGTTCGCAGTACACGCAATTGATCGCCCGCCGCGTGCGCGAGATCGGTGTCTACAGCGAGGTCCATCCGTGGCACTGGTCGGACGATGCGATCCGCACCTTTGCGCCGCGCGCGGTGATCCTCTCGGGTGGCCCGGAATCCGCCATTGGTGATGGCTCGCCGACCGTCCCGGCCGCCGTGTTCGAGTTGGGCGTGCCGGTGCTTGGCATCTGCTACGGCATGCAGGCCATGGCCGCCGGTCTCGGCGGCGAGGTCGAGACCGGCCACGAACGTGAATATGGATATGCCCGGGTGCGCGCACGTGGGCACTCGCGTCTGCTCACCGCGATCGAGGACCATACCGACCTGGATGGCGCGGCATGGCTCGACGTCTGGATGAGCCATGGTGACCGTGTAGCACGGCTCCCGGACGGCTTCCGCACCATCGCCGAGACCCCGAACGCGCCTTTCGCCGGCATGGCCGATGACGAGCGTGGCTATTACGGCCTGCAGTTCCACCCGGAAGTGACCCATACCCGCCAGGGCGGACGCATTCTCGAACGCTTCCTGCGCGAGATTGCCGGCTGCGATGGCCTGTGGACGCCGGGCAATATCGTCGACGACGCCGTCGCCCGCATTCGCGAGCAGGTCGGGTCGGGCGAAGTCATCCTTGGCCTGTCGGGCGGCGTCGATTCCTCGGTGGTTGCCGCGCTGCTGCACAGGGCCATCGGCGACCAGCTCGCCTGTGTCTTCGTCGACAACGGCCTGCTGCGCCAGGGCGAGGGCGACAAGGTCATGGCGACCTTCGCGAGCCATTTCGGCATCCGCGTGTTCCGTATCGAGGCCGAAGACCGGTTCCTCGACAAGCTGGCCGGCGTGGACGATCCGGAAGAGAAACGGCGCATCATCGGCAATGAATTCATCGCCATCTTCGACGAGGAAGCGGTGAAGTTCCACGATGCCCGCTACCTGGCCCAGGGCACGATCTATCCCGACGTCATCGAATCCGCCGGTGGCAGCAAGGGCGGTGCCCACGTCATCAAGTCGCATCACAACGTGGGTGGACTGCCCGAGCACATGAAGCTGGAACTGGTCGAGCCGCTGCGCGAGCTGTTCAAGGACGAAGTGCGGCGCATCGGCCTCGAGCTCGGTCTGCCGGCCGACATGGTCTATCGCCACCCGTTCCCGGGCCCCGGCCTCGGCGTGCGTATCCTCGGCGAGGTGCGCAAGGAATACGCCGACCTGCTGCGTCGGGCCGATGCGATCTTCATCGAGGAACTGGTCGAGCAGGGGCACTACGACGAGGTCTCCCAGGCCTTCGCCGTGTTCCTGCCCGTGCGCTCGGTCGGCGTCGTCGGCGATGGCCGAGCGTATGAATACGTCATCGCCTTGCGTGCCGTGGAGACGGTCGATTTCATGACCGCCCACTGGGCGCGCTTGCCCTATGATTTTCTCGACCATGTCTCGCGCCGAGTCATCAACGAGATCCCGGGCATCTCGCGCGTGGTCTACGATGTGTCCGGCAAGCCACCGGCAACCATCGAGTGGGAGTGAACTTCCGGCCCTGATGTCGGTATGCTGACCCGTTACGGGTCGGCTGCGACGCGCCCGGCAAACCCGCAACGGCCAGGGAATCCGGCCTGGCGGGCCATGAGTGTGTGGTCCGCGGCACTGGAGTACCCATGACCGTATCCTTGTTGCTCGCCCTCGGCGCCGCCGTCTGCTTCGGCGTGTGTGACTATGTCTCCGGCATGTTCAGCCGGCGTCTGAGCATGCTGGACATCCTCGGCTTCGGCTCGGCCATCGGGCTGATTCTCATCGTGCTGTTGCTGCCGTTCTTTCCCGAGGCCGATGCAACGACGGCCGATCTCGGCTGGGGGTTTGTTTCCGGGCTGGCCGCGGCCGGTGCGGCGCTGTTGTTGCTGCGTGGCTTTCGCGTCGGACGCTTCGGCGTGGTGTCACCGGTCAGTTCCGTGGGCGCCGCCGGCATCCCGGTGGTGGTCGGGCTCGCGCTGGGTGAGGATCCGTCGGGGGTCGTGCTCACCGGCCTGATCGCCGGTATCGCCGCGATCTGGCTGGTGAGTGGGTCGGCCTCACCCGCTGCCAACGGCGCGCGTCCCCGGGCGGCTGGTCTGTGGGAGGGACTGGGCGCGGGCGTACTGCTCGCGGTCATGTTCCTCACGCTGAGTCG
>CAZJGZ010000065.1:6212-12366 GCA_964545695.1 uncultured Ectothiorhodospiraceae bacterium
GTAGCGGCCGTCGCGATCGTATTGATCAGTCTGGGCTGAGAGGGGTCGGCGAGCCGGTTGCGTCAGCGCGCGGCAGCCATGAAGTTGTCGTACACACGGCGGGCGTTGGCCCGCAGGTCGTCCAGCCGGTCGCGGGTGTCCGAGCGGATCGTCGCCAGCGCGTCCTTGCCCAGCGTCTGCGCCAGCGCATCGGCGTACTCCGGAATCTGCCCCCATTCATCAACGGTGTCGGCGCCTGCTTCGATGTGAAACTGGAGGCCCCAGGCATGGTCTCCGACACGGATCGCCTGGATGGGCGCAACCGGTGACTGTGCAAGTATCGTGACCTCCGGGGGCACCTGCGTCACGGCGACCCCATGCCATTGCAGCGTGTCGAAGTGTTCCGGTGTGCCCGCGAGCAGTGCATCCTGCTGCGCGGCCGCAGTCAGTTCGACGGCATGGATGCCGATCTCCGGGTGCAGCATGGCGCGGCACTCACCGCCGGCGACCTCGGCCAGCAACTGATGTCCCAGGCAGCATCCGAGGAACGGCTTGCCGTGGGTGAAGACGGCCTCGCGGATGAAGCGTTTTTCCGGTGCCAGCCACGGATATCGGGTTTCCTGCCAGACATCCATGGGTCCGCCCATGACCCACAGGGCGTCATGGTCGGCCTGTGGTGGCAGCGGATCGCCATCCTGCAGCTGCACGACATCCCAATCGATGCCGTCCGCCTCCAGGAATTCGCGGAACATACCGGGGTGTTCCGCAGCATGATGTTGCAGGACCAGCAGACGCATGACCGTTTCCGTCGTCGAGGCAATGGATCAGCTTAACAGTGTCTGCGGTCCCTGACATTGGAGAGCGCTGCCGGGCACATCCGTGTGCGGCGTGCGGGGCTCCGGTCCGGCCTCAGCCAGCGGTCCCGAGGAGGGGGTAGGTGCCGTTCTCGTCGTGGACTTCCTGACCGGTGAGTGCCGGGGTGAAGACGCAGATGCAGCGCAGATCCTTGAACGAGCGCAGGTAGTGCTTCTCATGGCCATTCAGGGCATACATCGTGCCCGGGGTCAGAGCATGGGTCTGGCCATTGTCCAGATCCTGGATCTCGCCTTCGCCCTCGATCACGTAGACCGCTTCCAGATGGTTGGCGTACCAGATATAGGTTTCCTCGCCGGCATACAGGACCGTGTCGTGAAGCGAAAAGCCGAGGCCGTCTTTCTGCAGTAGAAAGCGGCGGCTGGCAAAGGTCGGTCCGCGGACATCGGCGTCTGTACCGACCAGGTCATCGAGGCGTTTGACAATCATGATGGAGCTCCGGAAAGGCGAGGTGGGCTGTTCAGGCCACGTCCTCGCTGGGTTGGAAGGTCTTCAGGGTTTCACGAATGGCCGTGTCGAGACGCGACAGGCCGGCGCGCAGATCCGTCTCGGCAATGGTCAATGGGGGCATGAGTTTGACGACGTCGTCGCGCGGCCCGGTGGTCTCGACCAGCAAGCCGTCCTCCCGGGCACGCTTGCAGATCGCCGCCGCCAGGCCCGCGGGTCCGGTCGCCAGGCCCATGATCAGCCCGCTGCCGCGCACTTCCCCCGCCAGGGCGGGATAGGTCTCCGCCAGGTGAGCGAGCGCCTCGCGGACGATTGCGCTCTTGCGGGCGGTGTCACGCTCGAGTTCGTCGGTCTCCCAGAACCGCAGCGAGGCGCTGGCGCTCGCCAGTGCCGGATCGGCATCGGCAAAGTCGCCATCCGATTCCTGATGTTCGGGGCGCACGAGCGTCAATGCGATCGGCAGGCCGCTGCCGCTGATGGTCCGCGAGAGACAGATGATGTCGGGCTGGATCCCGGCCGGTTCGAAACTGAAGAAGGGGCCGGTGCGACCGCAGCCCGTCTGGACTTCATCGATGACCAGCAGCACGCCATTGTCACGGCAGATCTCCTCGATCTGGCGCAGCCACTCGGCGTCCGCCGTGTAGAGCCCGCCATCACTCTGCACGGTTTCCACAATGACGGCCGCCGGCTGGTCCACCGCGCTGGCGTTGCTCGCGATCATCGTCTGCAACTGCTCGACCGAGTGGTCGTCATCGCCGTAGAAGTGGTTGAAGGGAATGAAGACGGAGTCATCCAGCTTGGTCTCGTCGTCACGATCCGCAGCGTCATTGCCGGCGTTGGCGAGTGTGCTCAGGGAAGCATCCTGTTCGCCGTTGGTGAACGGGATGACATTGGCACGGCCGGTGATGCGCCGTGCCAGCTCCAGGGCCGACTGCACCGAATCGGAACCGGTTCGGCCGGCATGTGCAATGCGGTAGTCGAGGCCACGGGGCTGCAGGATGGTCTCGCGGAACCGGGCCAGGAAATCGGTACTCTCCGGTGTGGGTGCCTCAGCGGCCTCCGAGATGTAATCGTGACCATAGTTCAGCCGTCCGCGAGCGGTGTAGAAATCGACATAGTCACGGCCGTCGCCACCCTGCAGGCGGCTGCCCTGCGCGTGCACGAAATCGATGTCGAAGGTTTGCCGGTAATGGTTCACCACGCGTTCGAGCGGCGTGTCGCCAGTGGCGGAATCAAGCGTTGGACGCGACATGGAATCGATGGACCTCCGTGGGTCGGTTCGTGTCAGGGGCGGTCATGGCCGCGGACGGGCGGACCCTGCATGCCACCGGGTCGTCGGCATGCCTCGACCCGGTGGTGCAGGGGGCGCGAGTCAGTCCGGGGAATCCTTCGAATTGCCATGCAGATCGAACGGCCCGATCTGGAACAGGCGCTCGCCTTCATGACCGTCCTCGGGGAAGAGCTCCCCTTCGAAGCCTTCCTTGACGCGCAGCTCTGTGCCGAGTTCGCGGGCAATTCCGCGGAACAACCGTGTGGAGGGTTTGTTCGACGGCGTGACCGTGCACTCCAGGTAGTTCAGATCGGTGCAGCTCGGCTGGCTCAGGATCTTCATCAGCAACGTCTTGGCAAGGCCACGGCCCCGTTCACTGCCGGCAACGGCGATCTGCCAGATGAACAGCGTGTCGGGCTGTTGCTGGGGGATGAAGCCGGACACGAACCCCACCATGATGCCCTTGTGCTCGGCAATCAGGCAGGTATCGGAGAAATACTCGCCCAGCATGATGTAGCTGTAGGCCGAGTTGATATCCAGGACACCCGTCTCCTTGACCAGCTCCCAGATGGCCGTGCCGTCATCCACTTCCGGATGGCGGAACTGGTAACCGACCTCGCGTCGCGGTTTGCGGTGGGACTGCTTGCCGGTTGCGCCACCGGGGTTGTCACCGGTGCCGCCACCTTCATGGCTTGCGGACGCGCCGGCGTGGACCGGCGAGGGCGCCAGTTGGACGAACGGTTCACGCGCTGCGGATTCGACCTTCATGGTCGGGGTTACCTCCTGTCGGATGAATGCGGTAAGTGCCCGGGTGCGGGGGGCACCCTGTGCTCGCGGTGACAGCGGTTTGATGCTGCTCGCGGGGCACGTGGTGTGGGCGTGTATTCTTATGACCGATTGAAGCTGATGTCATCATTGATCACGCCAATTATTGTAATGATTCACGCTGCGAAATCAAGTTGGCGGACGGCCGTTGCTGTCGGCAGTTGCATTTCTGGAGGCCACTTGGCGGCTCACACGACCGGCGACCCGTATGCACGAACCGCGGCGCGGCAGTCGCCACGGCCTCCCGGCTGTGGCAACATCCCCGCGCCGTGACCAAGCGCACCTCATCGTCCAGGAAAACCGCCGCCCGCCCGCGCCAACGCCGGTCGCGCCGAGGCTGGGCAGCGCGAATCGTGCGCGCGCTGTTGCTTCTCGGCGCGGGCCTGTGCACTGCCTACCTTGTCACCGCATTCCTCATCCTCGACCACCGCGTGCGTGCCGGTTTTGGCGAAACCCAGTGGCGGGTACCGGCGCACGTGTACAGCCAGCCGCTCGAGCTCTACAGCGGCCGCGAGCTCGATCCCGAGGTGCTTGCCGAGCATCTGCAGGCCGTGGGCTACCGCGCCGTGGCCACGCCCGGACGCTCCGGCGAGTACGCCCGCGAGGGGAACCGTTTCGCCATTCAAGCACGCGGCTTCCGTGCGGCTGGTGGCGGCGAGCCCGGTGGCGAGCTGCGTGTTGCCTTCACCAATGGGCGGCTGTCCACGGTGCGCGATGGTGATGGCAACGCCACGCTGGCCCGCATCGAGCCCGAGCGCATCGGCAGCGTATTCCCGGGGCGCGCCGAGGACCGGGTGCTGGTACAGCTCGACGACGTGCCCGAACGGCTGATCACGGCACTGCTGGCGATCGAGGACGACACCTTCTATCAGCATCACGGTGTACGGCCGACGGCGATCCTGCGGGCCGCCATCGCCAACCTGCGCGCCGGGCGGATTGTCCAGGGCGGGAGCACCTTGACCCAGCAGCTGGCGAAGAATTTCTTCCTGTCGAGCAGGCAGACACTGGCGCGCAAGTTCGACGAGGCGCTGATGGCGCTCTCGCTGGAGTGGCGCTTCAGCAAGGACGAGATCCTCGAGGCCTATCTCAATGAGGTCTATCTCGGTCAGGACGGTCCGCGCTCGATCAACGGCTTCGGCCTGGGCGCACGCTACTGGTTCAACCGCCCACTGGAGGAACTGGATCTGCATCAGTTCGCCCTGCTTGTGGGCATGATCCGGGGCCCGTCGTACTACGATGCCCGCCAGCATCCCGAGCGCGCGCGCCAGCGGCGGGACGTGGTACTGCGGGCCATGGCGCGAGCCGGTGCGGTTGATGCGGACGCCGCCCGTGCGGCCATGGCGCAACCGCTGGATGTGGTCGCGCGGGATGCGGTGAGCCTGACCAGCTATCCCGCCTATATCGATCTCGTCCGGCGTCAGTTGGCCGCCTATTACGACGAGGAGGACCTGCGCAGCGAGGGTCTGCAGGTTTACACGCATCTCGATCCGCGCGCCCAGCGGGCCGCCGAGGCGGCCATCAGCGATCGCCTCGACCGTATCGATGGGGCGGGCAGGGGTGACCGCGGGCTGCAGGGCGCGGCCATCCTGGCGGATGTGAACAGCGGTGCGGTGACCGCCGTGGTCGGCGACCGCTCCCCACGCGCGGCGGGCTTCAACCGTGCCCTCGACGCGCGCCGCCAGGTCGGCTCGCTGGCGAAGCCGGCGGTCTACCTGGCCGCGCTGAATGAACCCGGCCAGTACACGCTGGCAACGCGGCTCGACGATTCGCCACTCGAGATCGATCTCGGCGGCGGCAACACCTGGCAGCCACGCAACTTCGATGGCGAATTCGTCGGTGATATACCGCTGATCGATGCGCTGGCGCAGTCGCGCAATGTGGCGACCGCGCGCCTGGGCACGGACCTCGGTCTGGACACCGTCGGTCAGGCCCTGGCGGCGCTCGGCGGTAGTCGCGTGAATCGCCTGCATCCGTCCGATCTGCTGGGCGCCTTCGCCCGCACGCCGCTGGAAATGGCAGCGATGTACCAGACGCTCGCCGCCGACGGTTTCTCCACGCCGTTGACGGCGATTGCCGAGGTGCAGGATGCCAGTGGTGAATCACTGCGTCGTCACAGTCTGCGCGTACGCCAGGCAGTCCCGGCCGGTCCCGCATTCCTGACCAATCAGGCGTTGCGCGAGGCCGCGATCAGCGGCACCGCCCGCAGCCTGGAACAGTCAATGCCCGACCGCGGCTTCGCCGGCAAGACGGGGACGACCAATGCGCTGCGTGATTCCTGGTTTGCCGGCTTCGATCGACGCCATGTCGGGGTGGTGTGGATCGGGCGTGATGACAACGCCCCGGCCGGGCTGACGGGCAGCGCTGGCGCGTTGCCTGTCTGGGCCGATATGATGCAGCCGCTGCCGGCGGCGCCGCTGCGCAGTTCCGGGCCCGCGGACATTGACTGGTCCCGGGTCGATATCGATCACGGGGCGCGCTTGCCCGACCACTGCTCGACCGGGCGTCGATTGCCGTTTCTGACTGGCTCGGCCCCACCCGCTGTCGGCACTTGTCAGCCGCGCTCGAGCAACGTGCCTCCCGGTCGATAGGCCACAATGGCTGGCGCTGAAAAGCTAGGGAAGGTCTGATCAATTCAGACCTTCCCGCGGCACATGGATGTGCCGGCAGATCAGCGACTGCAAGTCGTTGATCTGAAGGGCCATGGGAATCGCATTTTCATGGCCCGTTGCTGAACAAGGCCAGGATGGCCTTTGTTCAGAG
>CAZJGZ010000066.1:0-12365 GCA_964545695.1 uncultured Ectothiorhodospiraceae bacterium
AGACCGAGAAAACGTTCCGGCGCGGTCACGACCTCGCTCAGGTCATCGATCGACAGCGTCGATGTCGTGGTCGCAATCACGCCAGGCTGCGGCACTCGCTCACTCAAGCGCGCAAGCACCTCCTTCTTGGCCGTTGCGTCCTCGGGCACCGCCTCGATCACCAGATCCACGTCGGTCAGTGAAGCGTCGTCCCCGTGCTCCTGTATCCGCTCGGCGGCGGCCTCACACGCGGCATCGCTCCCGAGTTGTTCGCGGAACAGTGCGGCGGCACGGATCCGGAGGGCCGCAACCGCATCCGACGAGCGATCTTCGACCGACACGACCGCGCCATGCACGGCCAGTGCGGCGGCGATCTCGGTCCCGATCGTGCCGCAGCCGACCAGATGAACGCGGGACGGCATCGGATAACGCTGGGACCGCCCTGCAAGGTGGACGCGTTCCTGACTCAGAAACATCCCGATGAGGCTGCGGGTGGCCGGATCGCGGAACAATTCACGGACCGATTTCCCCTCCGCCGATATACGACCGTAGAGCGATTCACTGCCGTGGCGCCAATAGAGCCAGTGCAGGGCTGTCGTTGCCGGGTGACTCGCCGGAATGACGGGTTCCCGATAGTCGGCACGGCGGATCAATTCGATCGTCCAGCGAACCGGGCCCAGGGATATCAGCCAGCGCCAGCCACTGACCCGACTCTGCGGGGGTCGTTGCGTCAGCATGTCGCGCGCGGCCATATCGAGTGCGTCGGCATCCGTATTGACGTCCACCACCTGATCGATCAGACCCATGGCCCGGGCTTCATCCGTCATGACCGTACGCCCCGACAGCAACAATCCAAGCGCGGGGGTCGCACCGATGATGTCCGCCAACCGAGCCGTGCCTCCCCAGTAGGGATGCACACCCAGGTGAATCTCGGGAAATCCAAGCGTCGTCGCCCGGCCTTCGGCCACCCGGTAGTCGGCCGCCAGCGCGATTTCCAGACCGCCGCCCTGACAGGTGCCGCGAAGAACCGCCACCGTCGGCGCAGGCCATTCGGCAAGCCGATAGGTCAGTGCCTGCCCGCGCTGCACCAGCTCGCGCGCATACTCATCATCGGTCAGCTGTTCCAGGGCGGACGCCGACAAGCCGACGGCGAATCCCATCGGCTTGGCCGAATCCAGGATCAGCTTTGCATGACCCACCGTGTTCTGGATCTCGTCAAGTGCCGCATCCAGATCCTCGATTACCGCGAGCGAGACCGCATTGGTCGTGCTATCCGCGACATCGAGCGTCAGTCGCGCAACGCCATCATCAGAGATCTCGATGCGGCAATGGCTGAATTCCTTGAGCGTCATGGGCTGCTCCCAATGTCGGTTGCTGTTGGCGTCAGGAACACCATCAGCCTGCGTCATGGATCCGCCGACCCGCCACCCATGTCTGGCATGGCATGAGGTGTTCATCAAGCAGCGTGATGTCGGCATCGAAACCGGGGGCCAGACGCCCCTTGTGCGCATGGACACCGAGCACACGTGCGACATTGCTGGTCAGCAGACAGAGTGCCGTTTCAAGCGGCAACACGCCCTCGTGCACCAACCGCTGCCAATCACTCAACAGCGTCGTGTTGCCGGCAACCCGCATGCCGGCGTAGTCACCGCGCGCGTCGAACACGGGCAGGCTGCCGTTGCAATCCGAGCTCAGGGTGATGCGCTCGATCGGCACGCCCCGCTCGAGCAGCACGCGCACCGCGTTGTAGGCAGAGAATTCGTCGTCACCAGGGGCGTCATCGAACGCGGTCACGTCAATATTGCCGCCATGGTTCCGCGCGAAGTCGGCTGCCTCGGCCAGCAGTTCATGGCGGCGATTGACGTGCGTGGGAATGACCTGGTCCGGCGGGATTTCGGTCGTGTCGAGCAGTTCGCGCAACTGGCTCAAGCCGCGTTCACCATCGCCGATATGGAAATGGCAAATCCCGCGCTTTCCGGCCAGCATTCCGCCCACGCGAGCGTCCGCCACCAGGCGCGCGATCTCGGCCAGCGTCGGCTGGCCGGAGCGATGGTCGGCAAGCGCGATCTCGCCCACGCCGATCACCTCCGGAATCCACGCCAGGTCCCGCTGGATATCGCCGGTCAACGTCGGCGTCGGCACGCGGTAGGCACCGGTATACATGTACGCGGCCACCCCACCCGCGCGCAGGCCACGCACAGCGGCCAGCAGGTCGGCCGGGCTGCGACTCACGCAATCCGTGCCGAGCACGCCGACCACGGTGCCGATACCCTGCGCGGCGATGGCCTCGACCGTGATCGGCGGACAGCGCGTACCGAACCCGCCTTCGCCACCGCCGCCGGTAACGTGCACATGCTGGTCGATGAATGCGGGCACGGCGACCCGATCGCGGGCATCGACCACCTCGACCGGCCAGTTCGACGGCACGGCCAACTCACTCCCGATCGCCGCGATGCGACCGTCGGCGATCAACAGTTCGTTACCCGCCAGCGGTTCGGGGCCCAACACCCGCGCGACGCGGAGCAGCTTGAGCATGCCGCTCGCCGCGCTCACGTCGGCATCAGAACTTGTCGACGGCGTCACCACGGATCAGGTTACATCCACCGCTGTTGTCGGACGGAAACTCCTGCCCTTGACCTGTTTGACGGCTTCATCGATGTAGTCGACCAGCAGCACCAGCAAATCGCCCTCGGCGGCGGCATCCAGTGCCTTGGCCACGGCCTCGTGCTCGTCCATGACCACTTCCACGTTGCAGATCCCATCGCCGGATTCGGCCCCCGCACGCATCAGACTGGCCGCCTCGCCGACGGTACGTCCGCGCGGATCGGTCTCGCAAATGAACAGCAGGTCATGCATTTGCGCGAGCTGAGCGCCGACGTCACGCAAGTCCTCGTCGCGCCGATTGCCCGGCGCACTGGCGACACTGATCCGGCGTTTCGCCGCGAGGTTCGACACCAGCTGATCCAGTGCCTTGAGCGCCGGCACGTTATGACCGTAGTCGATCAGCACCTTGACGCCGTCGGCCTCGATGAGGTTTGTGCGCCCCGGGTTCTGACCGCGAGTCGGATGGAACGTCTGCAGCCCGCGCTGGATATCGGCCAGCGACAGGCCGAGCGCATGTCCCGCAGCCGCGGCCGCCAGGGCATTGGCCACATTGAACCGGGCATGACCATCGAACGTGATGGGTGCATCGGCAACCGGTATCACTTCCGCCTGGACGTGTCCCTGGCGCATGACAATGCTGCCATCATCGACGGTGAACGCCACGCCGTGCTCACGCACATGCGATCGTACCGGCCGTGAATCGGGGTCGAGCGTGAAGAAGATGATGTCACCACGCGCCCATTCCTGGGCCTCGAATACACGCGGATCATCCGCGTTCAGCACCGAGGTACCGCCCTTGCGCACCGCGTCGATGATCACGCTCTTGCAGCGGGCGAGTTCATCCAGCGTGTGGATATCGCGCTCGCCCAGGTGATCGCTGTCGACATTGAGCAGCACGCCGACTTCGCATTCATCGAAGCCGCAGCCACGGCGCATGATGCCGCCGCGGGCGACCTCGAGCACGGCATGCTCGACGGTGGGCTCGCGCAATACCACCTGCGCCGCGTGCGGGCCGCTGTAGTCGCCGCGGGCGATCACATGGTTGTCGATCTCGATCGTGCCTGTGCAGGCCGTACCCACCTGCCGACCGGACTGCCGCAGCAGATGCGAAATCAGGCGTACGGTGGTGGTCTTGCCATTGGTGCCGGTGACGGCCGTGATGGGTATGCGCGCATCGTCGGCCGGATCGGGATAGAGCATGTCCATGACCGCGCCCCCGACATCGCGCCCCTGACCATGGGTCGGTGACGTGTGCATGCGAAAGCCGGGGCCGGCATTGACCTCGACCACACCCGCCGACTGCTCCTCCAGCGGCCGTGAGAGGGTCTCCGCCAGCAGATCGATGCCGATGATGTCGAGGCCGATCAGACGACCACAGCGTTCGGCAGCGACACGGACCTCGGGATGCACATCGTCGGTGACGTCGGTCGCTGTGCCACCGGTACTCAGATTGGCCGTGGACTTCAGGTACACCACCTGGTCCTCGGGGATCACGCTGTCCAGCGTCAGCTCCTGCTGCTCGATCAGTCGATGCGACTGTTCGTCCAGATGGATCTGCGTCAGCAGGTTTTCATGGCCAACGCCGCGACGCGGATCGGCATTCTCTCGATCCACCAGTTGTTGCAGGGTCGACTTGCCGTCGCCGATCACATGCGCCGGCCGGCGTCGCGCCGCGGCAACCAGCTTGCCGTTGATCACCAGCAAGCGATGATCCTCGCCGCTGATGTTCTGTTCGACCACGACCGTGGAGTGGCGATAGTAGGCCGCATCATAGGCCGTGCGCAGCGACTCGTCGTCGTTGATGTCCGTACTCACGCCGCGGCCGTGATTACCGACCAGCGGTTTCACCGTTACCGGGTAGCCGATCGAATGGGCCGCACTTTCGGCCTCTTCCCAGGAATAGCAGGCCCAGCCGCGCGGCACGGGGATGCCGGCGTCGCCAAGGATCTGCTTGGTCCAGTCCTTGTCATCGGCGATGCCGTAACCGATGAGGCCGGTCTGATCGGTCACCGTGGCCTGGATCCGGCGCTGGCGATGCCCGTGGCCGAGCTGCACATAGCTGGTGTCCTCGCTCAGGCGCTGCCACGGGATCCCCCGCCGCTTGGCCTCGTTGACAATCGCCGCGGTACTCGGGCCCAGCATGTGCGCGTCGCGCACGGCCTTGAGCCGCGCGAGCACCGCGTCCATGTCGACCTCGCGGCGGTTGTACAGGTTATCAACGATACCGACCGACTCGACGCCGGCAGCCAGTCCACAGGCCTCATCGCGATAGCGATACAGCACGTTGTAGACGCCACGGTCATCGGTATCGAGCGTCTTGCCATAGCCGACCGAAAAACCGATCAGATTCTGCAGTTCAATGGCCACATGCTCGACCATGTGTCCGGCCCACGTGCCGCGACGGACTCGCTCGAGGAATCCGCCCTCGGTACCGATCGTGCAGCGGTGCTCATGGATCGATGGAATGATGCGCTGGAGATGCTCGGCAATGTCGTCGACCTCGTCACTCGGACGATCCTCGAGCTCCTCGAGGTCGAGGCGCATGAATATGGTCAGGTAGCGGCTGTAGTAATTGGGTCCGCGCAGCGCGCGCTGTTCAAGGATCTTCATGATCAATCTCCTTGGTGGTTATTGATCGCGTCCGGGTCCAGATAGACACGCTGATCAATATCAAAACCGTATCCGCTGATCAGGGCGTGCATGACGACGTGTTCGATCGCCACGGGATCTCCGTTGGACGCATCGGCGACGTTCGAACTGACGAGGCTGCGGGAATCGACGAGAATCACATGCCCGGGCCCGATCGCCTCGAGAATGCGATCCGGGTAGATGATCACACCGGCATCCTCGCCGAGCCCGACACCCAGATGCTCCGGGTTGGTCGCACCGGCTTCCATCAAACGCGTGATGCGGCCTCGCTCCAGGAAGTGGCTGTCGATGAACAGACCTTCCACGAAACCAAGACCCGAGCCCATGCTGACCGCGCCCTTGTGCAGTGCATCCACGCTGCCGTCGCCGTAGATCATGGTCGATGCCAGCGCCACCGCGCCGGCGCTCGTTCCGGCCACGACGCCGCCGGCGAAATAGCGCTCGCGAATGGCCTCGAGCACGGGCGATCCGCCCAGGATATTGGTCAGGCGCATCTGATCGCCGCCGGAGAAGAAGATCACATCGCAGCGTTCGATGATATCGAGCTGCGGCTCCTCCATGGCCTGACGGCGATCGCGGAAATCCAGGGCGTGGACTTCGGCGGCGCCGAGCCGTTCGAAGGCGGCTTCGTATTCCGGAAACACCGCCTCGGGCACACCACTGGCTGTGACAATGACCGCCACTTCCGGATTGTCGGAAGGGGCAAGTTCGATGACGCGCCGCAGGATCGCGAGATCGGACGTCTTGTCTTCAGCGCCGCCGATGGCGACGAGGTAACCCGTGGTTTCGGGAATTTCCTTGTTCATGGATGCTCATTTACCGTCTTGACGGCGTTGTTTTCGGGAATGGAAGTGGATTGGGCTCACGGTAACAATCCCTGCGGCTGCGACTCATGTTCGTCATGCGACCGCGGCTGTCGAATCGGAAGGCTCCGGAATTGATGGGCAGGTCGCGCAGGGCAGGAGGAATGTCATGCAGTTTTCTGATGCCCGACCATTATACACGCTCGCGCCTGCACGCGTACGCAAAACCTCACTGACGGCCGGCAGCGGGGGGTTGACGTCACTCCCCTGCTGCCGGCGCGGTCCGTGCATCCTCGCGCGCCATGCGCGCCAGTATGAGGCGATCGACCAGTCGCGGCGCCAGTATCGCCAGCACATTCAGGGCGCGTATACGGCGCGGAATCCACACGGTCCGGCGGCGTTCCCGCATCGCCGCGATGATTGTCCGCGCAGCATCCGCCACCGGCACGGCATCGCGGCCGTGCATGCGTGCCTGGCCACCCTGGTCCGTACCATCCGCCATCAGGGCGCGAGCCCGCAGATCCGTGCCACGCAGCCAGTGGGCGCGTACCGTCATGACCCCAACCCGCGGACCCTCTTCCAGGCGCAGGCTGGCGCAGAAGCCTTCGACGGCATGCTTGGCCGCGGCGTAGCCGCTGTGCCAGGGAACCCCCACGAACCCCTGCACGGACGAGATCGCGACCACCTGACCGCTGCTCGCACGCAGATGGGGCAGCGCATGCCAGAGCAGGTTGACCACGCCCCAGTAGTTGACCGCCATCAGCCGGTGCATGACCTCGAGGTCGGTCACCTCGCCGAACCGTGCCCAGCTGCCGAGCCCGGCTGCGGCGATGACCCGGTCGATGCGACCGTATGTGTCGCACGTGGCCGCGATCAGCTGTGCGCAGGCGGCTTCACTGGTGACATCGGTGGGCACGGCGATCGCCTCCGCGCCAGCCTGACGGCAGCGCTCGGCGACTTCGGTGAGGGCGCTGGCATCACGCGCAGCGAGAACCAGTCGGGCGCCGTCACCGGCCAGCATCAACGCCAGTTCCCGGCCAAGCCCCGAGGACGCGCCGGTGACGAGGATGACACGACCGGCCAGCGATGCCCGCGCCCCGCCCGTCATCGCGACTCCGTCTGCCGGTCGGTGGCGCAATCGGTTTTCGGGGCCGGCTGCGCGGACGTCACCGCGAATGCGTGATTGCCGACGGCAAAGATGTCGTCCGGATCCACGGCGGCCTTCATCCCGCGCAGGGCAGCGATGGCCGCGGGTGTATGGACCTGATCGATCCATCCCTGGCGCACCTTGCCCACTCCGTGGTGATGGGACAGCGAGCCGCCCTGCTCGAGGATCGTGCTCCGCAGCCGCTGCTCGATGACCTGATAGGTGGCTGCCGGATCGTCCAGTCCACGCCCCGAAAAACCCATGGTGAAGTAGATGCAGACGCCGGCCGGATAGCTCTGGGACACACGCCAGGACAGGTAGGGCCGTCCGCACACGCCATGGGCCGCGCACTGCGCATGCAGTTCTTGCTCCACGGCCGCGACGATGGCCTCGACGCGACTCCACGGGGCGGAGGTCTCGAAGGTCTCGCCGAGGATACCGAAGCGGTTGAGAAAGTCCCGGATATAGGCGATTGCGAAAGTGGCCTGATACCCCCGGCGGCCGCCATCACTGCCGCCCGACAACCCGCCGCCGGGACGTGCCAGTGCCCGCAGCGCCTGCCACTGACGCCGGACATCGGCCGCCGATCCTTCCATCACCAGCGTGCTCGCCACCATGCGATCCGGATCGAAACGGCGCACGCGCAGTACGTAGAACGTCTTCAACCGTGACAGCAGCGCATGGCGAAGCCCCGCGTGCGGTGCCAGCGCCCGCCCCAGGCGGAACTCGGTGTTGTTGGCGAGGCGGATGCTCGCCGGTCGAACGTCGGCACGCTGTACTCGATGCAGATAGTCGAGCCCGGTCGCGAAGTCCGGGAAGACGAACGAGGCGTACTGGCGACAGGCGGGCAGCCGCTGGATCTGGAGCACGGCGCGCGTGATGATGCCCAATCCGCCCTCGTGGCCGAACAGCAGGCCGCGCGGCTGGATGCCGGTCGAATTCCGTGGGGTCACGGGCTGCGAGTGAACCTCGCCGGTGGGCGTGAGCAGCACGGCCTCGCGCACAATGTCCTCGATATTGCCGTAGCGGTTTTTCTTCATGCCGCTGGCGTTGGTGGCGATCCAGCCACCCAGCGTGGAGAACTCGATGCTGTCCGGGACATGGCCGGCGGTATAACCGGCGGCGGCGAGCTGCTGCTCCAGCGCGCGCCCGGTAATGCCGGCCTCGACCACGGCGAGATCATTGTCCCGGTCGATCTCGAGTACACGGTCCATTGCGCTCATGTCGACCGATACGATCATGCGCGCTTCCGCGGCCGGACAGGTGAGCGCCCCCGAAACGTTCGTGCCACCGCCATACGGGATCAGGACGACATCATGGGCGCGGGCATGCCGGATCAGCGCCTCGACCTGCGACTGACTTTGCGGCCGAACCACTGCATCGACCGTTCGCGCCGGCGTGTGCCCGCTGGCGATGCGGTAGACCTCGTCGACACTCACCTGACCATGGCTGTGCGTCAGCCGGTCGTCATCGTCACTGCCGAGCTCGGGGGCATCGTCCTCGGCCACCAGTGCCGCAACGAAAGCCTCGTTCCATACGGGCACGGGCAGTCTGACGGGTGGTGTTGGTTCCCGCAGATCGGCCGGATCGAGGGCAAGTCCAAGCATGCGCTCGACATAAGGCACGAAATCCGGGAGCGGCTTGCCCGCCAGCGGATAACGCGCGCCCGTGAGCCGTACCGTGCGCGGGCCACAGAACTCGAAGGCCGTATCGCGATAGCCCCAGAACAGCCGGTTGCGCTCACCCGCTTCGGCCTGCCAGGCCGAATCCGGTGGCTCAACCCGCCGCCACGACCAGAGCAGGACCGCGACCGCGACCCCGACCGCAACTCCGAGCCCGAGCAGAATCCACGACATCATGCCTTCTCCCGCGACTTGACCCGGTCCGCCGTCGCCGCCGGCTGCTCGGTAGCGACCGACTCGGCAGCGGCGTCCGCCGACTGGTGGGCCAGCGCGGCCACGGCGGCCTGTGCATCGCCGGCAAGATCACGCGCCACATCGGCGAGGCTGTCGCTGCTCAGTCGGCCGAGGTAGGCATCCGGACGAATGGCTTCGCCAAACCGCACGCACACCCTGCCCGGCCTCGGGAAGAAACGGCCTTTGGGCATGGCGTCAATTGTACCCGTGATGGCCACCGGCACGACCGGCACCGCCGCCGCCAGCGCCAGCAGCCCCAGAGTGCTGCGAAAGCGTTGCAGTCGGCCGTCGACACTGCGCGTGCCCTCGGCATAGAAGATCAAGGAATCACCGGCGCGGAGCACCTCGGCCGGCACGGCGAGCGCGCGCGGCACGCTCTTGCTGTGGCGGTCGAAGGGCACGGCGCTCAGACTCGCATGCAACAGCCAGCCGAGGACACGGCTGCGAAACCAGTAGTCAGCGGCCGCCGTTGGGTGCACATGATCGCCATGCCGGCCCAGCGCCGCCAGCAGCACCGCGGTATCGGCATGGCTGCAGTGATTGGCCACGATGATGCAGGGGCCGCGCTCCGGCATCTGCGCACGACCCGCGACCACAAGACGGAGATAAGAACGACAGATCGCACCCAACGCGCCGCGCGTCAGGCGGCGCAGGCCCCAGCGCCGGCCCGGCCGGGTCCAGGCCGCGCCGGCGTGGGCGGTCGACGGACGCGTGGCTGCGATCACCTGGCTGCTCTTGTGCCAGCGCCGGGGATCGACGGGCGCGCCCGGCGCGTCGACCGCTGCCGGGAACCCCGGTTCCGACGCCGACTCCGCTTCGGCGACGGCGGCGGGTGCGCGCTTCATGCGCAGCAGGTAGCGCTCGATGCCGGGGATATGCACGCCCTGGATGTAGTCGGTCCAGTCAAGGTCGTGGGTGGTACAGGGAAAGTTTTCCCGCTCCGCCGGCGACAGGGCCTGCTCCAGGGCTCGCGTGTTGCAGGTCATGTAGCGCACCCGGCTTTCGGCGTACGGGCCGTAGATGGCCGCCATGTCATACAGCCGCTGAAGCCGGCCGTGGCGCCCGACGACGGTGGCATGGCGCTGCCGTCCCCAGGCCGTCGACCGCAGCGGCGCATACAGGCGCGCGAGCCCACGCAACGGGCGCAGATAGCGCCGCTGGAGCTGACGCAGAAACGGCGCAGTGGGCGGAAAGCCGAGACGCGGCAGGCTCGGGCCCCGAGTGCCGTTGCGCCGACGGCGCAGTGGGTTGCGCTCGAAGTAGGCGATCAGATGATCGCGCAATTCAGCCAGGCGCAGCGGTCGGTCCATGCCCGATGCCACCTGGTAGACCTCGGGCCCGCCGTCGCGATGACACCAGGGAATCGCCATCAGCAGCGCATTGACCACGCGGTCCACCGGAATCACGTCGAGCACGCTGTCCGGGTGGCCGGGAAACTCGAAGATCTGGCCGCGGGCGAACCCAACGATGAGCGGATCGACCATGCGAAAGCCGTCGATCCAGCCCGGGGCCGGATTGCGCAAGGCACTCTCGATGATCGCCGGGCGCAGGATGAGCCCTGGCGTGTCGCCGCGATGGCGCGCGAACACCTGTTCGCCGAGGGCCTTGGAAAAGGTGTAGGTGTCGTTCCAGCCACGCCTGCGGGCATGGGTGAGACCGGTCTCGACGAGACGCTGGCGACGCCGTTCGGGATCCCCCTTGGTAGCAGCCTCGACCTCGGCGACTGCGGCGGCGAGCGCCGCGACTTCCGCGTCGACGTCGAAACGACCCGCGGGGTCGCGCTCATCATCCGCGTCCGGTCGCGGCCAGGCCTCGAAAACGGGGCCGGCGAGGTTGTTCACGTAACACGTCGATACATGGGCCACGAAGGGCGGTGACGGCGCCGAACGGGCAAACTCGAGCACGTGGGCCGGGCCGCGGACATTGGACTGCAGGGCCTGGTCCAGGGGTGCGTCGAACACGGCCAGCGCGGCACAGTTGATGATCACGTCGACGTCCGCTGCAAGACGGCGACGGTCGGCCTCCGCGAGTCCCAACCCCGGCTGGCTGATATCACCGGCCACGGCCTCGACGCGGTCACCGACAAACTCGTCGAACGCCGCACCATGACGCATACGCAGCGCGTCGAATGCACGATTGCCCAGCACTTCCGACCACAGGGTCTGCGCCGGCGCCACCGGCGTACCGGCATCATCGTTGCGCGGCCGAATCAGCACATGGACGCGGCGGACATCGGGCAGCAGCCGGAGCAGCGTTTCCAGCACAGCACGGCCGACGAGGCCGGTTCCCCCCGTAAGCAGCAGCGTGCGCCCGGTGTAGTAGCTTTCGGGTTGCAGCATGTGCATTCGCCTCACAGATCATGGCGCCGATCCGTGCGCACGGATCGGCGCTTGCAGCCAGACCGCTCGCTCCGAGAGCATACCAAGTTCCGGCGCCACAGGGGCTCCTCATATCGCGCACACCCACGCTTCCACGGTATCCGCCCGGTCGCGTACATTACTGATATCCCCCACTTCTGATACGCACACGGCGAGATCGGGCATGGACGACAGCGGCAGCAAAGGGCCAGGCAACAGGCACAGATCGACGGCGCTGCGAACGTTCAGCACCGCGCTGATGCTGGCCGTCACCGCCACTGCGTGCGCATCGGGGCCGGCGAATGGCGAGCATGGCGCCGCCGGCGCGGTAGCCGGGCAGGTCATCGCTGCCGACCTCGATGCGGAGATCGCCCAGTACTATCTGCAGGACTACCCCCAGGCTCACCCCGAGGGCTGGCATCACACCCTGGCCGAACTGGAGTCGCGGCTCGATCAGCAGTTCCCCGAACGTGAGGTCCTGGAGGCGGTGGTCACGGATCACGGCTCGATTGATCTCGCCGCCCTGCTGTTCATCCGCCAGATCCACTCGCACGAGCGCAATCGCGAGTTTGCCGATTGCCTCGCCGCAATGACACGGCGCATCGAACGCGACGATCCCGAAGCCGAGCTCGAAAAGGTGCGCGGCGACTGGCACATCCTGCTGGTCCCCGGCTGGCTCCATGAGGACCAGGCCACGACCGAGGCGGATTTTGCGCGTACCCGCAGCGCCCTCGATGAAGCGGGAATCCCCCACGAACTGCTGCCGACACCACAGGACGGGACGGTGGAGGAAAATGCGGCCCACCTCGCAGCGCGACTGCGCGCGCTGGAAGACGCGGCGCGCGACGTGATCCTTGTCAGTGCGAGCAAATCGGGCGCCGAAGTGCACTACGCCCTGGGCCATCTGCTG
>CAZJGZ010000067.1:0-12242 GCA_964545695.1 uncultured Ectothiorhodospiraceae bacterium
TTCCACATCCCGGTGCTTGCGGTGACCGGCAGCAATGGCAAGACCACGGTCAAGGAATGCCTCGCCGCCATTCTGCGACGCGCGGGGAACACCCTCGCCACGCGCGGCAATCTGAACAACGACATCGGCGTGCCGCTGATGCTGAGTGAGCTTGGCGACGAGCATGCCGCCGCCGTATTGGAACTCGGCGCCAATCATCCGGGCGAGATCGCCACCCTCACGCGCCTCGTCGATCCGGATGTAGGCACCATCACCAATGCGGCGGCGGCGCATCTGGAGGGCTTCGGTTCGGTGGCCGGCGTGGCCCGGGCCAAGGGCGAACTGCTGGCCGGCCTGGCCATGACCGGTCACGCCGTCTATGCGGCGGACTCGGAATGGACCCCGACCTGGCGCGAACTGGCCGGGGCGCGGGCACAGGTCACGTTCGGCGAGGACGAGGGCGCCGATGTGTACGTCACCGCGGCGGCCGATGGTGCCCTCACCCTGCATATTGGTACCGACAGCATGCCGGTCGAATTCCCGCTGCCCGGAGCGCACAACCGGCGCAATGCCGCGGCCGCTGCCGCCGCGGCCTGGGCAGCCGGCTATCCACTGGCGACGATCGCCGCCGGCCTGGCCGACGTCGCGCCGGTGCCCGGGCGCCTGGTGACCCGCCGCGGCCCGCAGGGCAGTCGCCTGCTGGATGATTCCTACAACGCCAATCCCGGCTCCTTTGTCGCCGCGCTCGCCGTGCTCGGCGAGGCCGATGGACCGAAGTGGACCGTGGTCGGCGAGATGGCCGAACTCGGCACGGATACCGCGGCGGCCCACACGCAACTCGGCGAGCAGGCGCGTGCCGCCGGGGTCACCCGTCTCTGGGCCATCGGGCCGAGCGCGGAGCGCACCTGTGCCGGTTTCGGCGAGGGTGCGGTGGTCGCCGAGGATCTCGACGCGCTGGCGGCGGAGCTGCGCGCGGCGCTCGACAGTACGGTCACGCTGCTGATCAAGGGTTCGCGCAGTAATGCGCTTGAGCGCCTGGTCGAGCGCTTGATCCATGAGGAAGAGGGGTAGCCCATGCTGCTGGCACTGACAGAGTGGCTGATGCAGTTCCACGATGGATTCCGCGTGTTCCAGTTCCTGACCATGCGGGCGATCCTCGGGGTGTTGACGGCCCTGGCCATGGCACTGCTGGTCGGTCCGGTGGTCATCCGCCGTCTCACGGCTGCTCGTGTCGGTCAGTTCGTGCGCGACGATGGGCCGCAGAGCCACCTGGACAAGAGCGGTACGCCGACGATGGGCGGGGTGCTCATCCTGGTCGCCATCGGGGTCAGTACCCTGCTGTGGAGTGACCTGGGCAATCGCTATGTCTGGGTGGTGCTGCTGACGACGCTCGGCTTCGGCCTGGTCGGCGGCATCGATGACTGGTTCAAGTTGCGCTACGGCAACTCGCGGGGCATCTCGGCGGCGACCAAGTTTTTCGGGCAGTCGGCGATCGCGCTCGGTGCCGCGACGGTGCTCTACGTTACGGCCGAAGTCCCGGCCGAGACCGAGCTCATCGTGCCCTTCTTCAAGGAAATCGCCATTCCGCTCGGTCTCTGGTTCATTCCCTTTGCCTATCTGGTGATCGTCGGTTCCAGCAACGCGGTCAATCTGACCGACGGTCTGGATGGTCTCGCGATTCTGCCGACCGTCATGGTGGCCGGTGCGCTCGGCGTCATTGTCTACGCCATCGGGCACAGCGAGTTCGCCGGTTATCTGCACATCCCGTTCATCCCGGGCGTCGGTGAGCTGGTGGTGTTCGCCAGCGCGATCATGGGGGCGGGGCTTGGTTTCCTCTGGTTCAACACCTATCCGGCGCAGGTGTTCATGGGGGATGTCGGCGCGCTGGCGCTGGGCGCCGCGCTCGGCCTGCTCGCGATCGCCGGTCGCCATGAACTGGTGCTGGTGATCATGGGCGGTGTGTTCGTCATCGAGACGTTGTCGGTCATTCTCCAGGTGGCGTCGTTCAAGCTGACCGGGCGGCGGCTGTTTCGCATGGCACCGCTGCATCACCACTTCGAACTCAAGGGCTGGCCCGAACCGCGGGTCATCGTCCGCTTCTGGATCATCACCGTGATCCTCGTCCTCATCGGCCTGGCGACACTGAAACTGCGATGAATACCGCGGCCCCACAGACAGCAACCTCACCGACCCTGATCGTGGGTCTGGGCGAGACCGGTCTGTCCCTGGCCCGCTTCCTCGCGCGCCAGGGTGAACCGTTCGAGTTCGTCGACAGCCGCACCCACCCGCCGGGGCTGGAGGCCGTGCGCCGTGAATGGCCCGACGTGCGCGTCGCCCTTGGTCCGTTCGATCGCCGTCGGTTCCGCCGCGCGCGCCGCATCGTCGTCAGCCCGGGCGTCGCCATGAGCGATCCGGCACTGGTCGCGGCGCAGGCGGCCGGCGCCGAATGCGTCGGCGATATCGAACTGTTCGCGCGCACGGCCGATGCCCCGGTGATCGCCATTACCGGATCGAATGGCAAGAGCACGGTGACCGAACTCGTCGGGGCGCTGCTCGCCGCGGTCGGCGTGGAGGCACGTACCGGCGGCAACCTCGGGCCGCCGGCACTGGATCTGCTGAGCGGTTCGAGCAGCGCGCCCGACTGTTACGTGCTGGAACTCTCCAGTTTTCAGCTGGAAGTCACGGACAGTCTGAAGCCGGACGCTGCCGTCGTACTCAATCTGAGTGCGGACCACCTCGATCGTTACCGCGACATGGCGGCGTACGGGGAGGCCAAGGCGCGCATCTATGCCGGTGCACGCGTGGCCGTCGTCAATCGCGACGATCCGGCCGCCGCCAATCTGTTGCGCCAGGCCGGTGAAGTGATCGGTTTCACGCTCGGGGAGCCGGTGGTCGGCGACTTCGGTGTGCGCCGCATCGACGGCCGTGACTGGCTGGTGCATGGCGATCGGCCGCTATTGCCGTGCGCGGATATCGCGCTCGCCGGCCGGCACAATCTCGCCAATGCCCTTGCGGCGCTGGCGCTGGTGACCGCCTTCGGCGTCGACCCTGCGGTGGCCGCGCCGGCACTGACGACCTTCACCGGTCTGCCGCATCGCATGCAGCTGGTGATCGAGCACGATGGGGTCCGCTGGTACAACGATTCCAAGGGGACCAACGTCGGCGCCACGGCCGCCGCGCTCACCGGCCTCGATGGCCCGGTCGTGCTGATCGCGGGCGGCGATGGCAAGGGCGCCGACTTCTCGCCGCTGGCCGAGCTCGTGGCCGCGCGTGCCCGTGCGGTCGTGCTCTTCGGTCGCGATGCCGGCGTCATTGCCGCGGCATTGGGTGACGCCGCCCCCATCGACCGGGTCGACGACCTCGCCGCCGCCGTGGCGCGCGCGGCGGAGCATGCCCGATCCGGCGACAGTGTGGTGCTGTCACCCGCCTGTGCCAGCTTCGACCAGTTCAGCGATTATCGGGAGCGCGGTGAGGCCTTCGTGGCCGCCGTGCGGGAGCAGGTCGCATGACGGCCGCGGTGAGCGAACGCGCGCCCGGTGCCCGCGCCGTGTGGCGGGGACCGGTGTACCTGCGCGATCTGGACCCCGTGCTGACGGGCTGTGCGCTGGCGTTGCTGGCGCTGGGCCTGGTCATGGTTGCCTCGGCGTCCATGTCCGTGGCCGCGCGCAGCTTCGATGCGCCGTGGTACTACGTCCATCGCCAGGCGATCTACGCCGGCATGGGGATCGCGCTTGCCTGGCTGTGCGTCCAGGTGCCGCTGGTGCGCTGGCGTCAGCTGGCGCTGCCGATGATGCTCGTGTCGATCGTCCTGCTGGCACTGGTGCTGATGCCGGGCTTCGGGCGCACGGTCAAGGGCAGTACCCGCTGGCTCGACCTCGGCATCTTCGGCTTTCAGGTCGCGGAACTGGTGAAGTTCACCCTGGTGGTCTACATCGCCGATTATCTGATCCGCCGGCGCGAGGAGCTGCTTGCGCGCTGGAGCGGATTCCTGCGACCGCTGGCGCTGGTTGCAGTAGCGAGCTTTCTGCTGCTGCTCCAGCCCGACTTCGGTGCGGCCGTGGTACTGATCGCCGTGGCGCTGGCGATGCTGTTCCTCGGCGGGGTGCCGCTGATGCGCTTCTGTGCGCTCGGTGTCGTCGCCATCGCGGGAATGGCGCTGTTGGCAGTCACCACGCCCTATCGGCTGCAGCGCATCACTGCCTTCCTCGATCCCTGGGCGGATCCGTTCGACAGCGGCTTCCAGCTCACGCAGTCATTGATGGCCATTGGCAGCGGCGGCTGGAGTGGCGTCGGTCTCGGCGGGAGTGTGCAGAAACTGTTCTATCTGCCCGAGGCGCATACCGATTTCCTGTTCGCCATTTTCGCCGAGGAAGCCGGCTTGATCGGTGTCCTGCTGGTGCTCGCGCTCTATGTGATCCTGGTCGGACGGATCTTCCAGCTGTCCACGCGCGCCGACCGCGCCGACGCTCCGTTCGCCACCTACGTCGCCGCCGGACTGGGGTTGTGGATCGCCCTCCAGACCGTGATCAACATCGGTGTGAACATGGGGCTCCTTCCGACCAAGGGTCTGACGCTGCCGCTGATGAGCTACGGCGGTTCCAGCACACTGATGACTTGCGTGGCGATCGGGCTGTTGCTGCGTGTGGCCTACGAAATCAACGCCTCGTCGCGCCAGGCCAGCCGCCGGGGAGGTGCCCGATGACGGCGCCCGTGCTGATCGCCGCCGGCGGCACCGGCGGGCATGTCTACCCGGCACTGGCCGTGGCCCGTGCACTGCAGGCACGCGATGTGCCGGTGGTGTGGATGGGCACGCATGCGGGCCTGGAGGCACGCGTAGTCCCCGCCGCCGACATCCCGGTCGAATGGCTCAGCGTGGGCGGTCTGCGCGGCAAGGGCTGGCGCACGCGCCTGGCCGCGCCCTTCGTACTCACCCGCGCCTGCCTGCAGGCTGTGGCCATCCTGCGGCGCCGCCGGCCCCGCGCACTGCTCGGCATGGGCGGATTCGTCGCCGGCCCGGGTGGCCTGATGGCGCGGGTCGTCGGCTGCCCGCTGGTGGTGCATGAACAGAATGCGGCGGCTGGCCTGACCAATCGCGTACTCGCGCGTATCGCCCGGTGTGTGCTGGAAGCGGTGCCGGGAACCTTCCCGGCCGGCCGGCGGGCGCGGGCGACCGGCAATCCGGTGCGCGCGGAGATCGCCGCCGTGGCGCCGCCCGATGTGCGCTTTGCCGACCGCACCGGTCCGCTGCGGCTGCTCGTGCTCGGTGGCAGTCAGGGCGCGCGCTGGCTCAACGAGCGTTTGCCGCAGGCCGTGCGTGAGCTTGCAAGCGGGCAGCGTCCCGAGATTGTTCATGTCGCCGGCCCGCGCAACGTGGACGCGGCGCGGGCGGCGTATCACGAGGCCGGCGTCGACGCCCGGGTCGAACCCTATATCGACGATATGGCAACCGAACTGGCGCAGGCCGACGCCGTCGTTGCGCGTGCCGGTGCCATGACCGTGGCCGAGCTGGCAGCGGTTGGTGTCGGCGCACTGCTGGTGCCCTTCCCGCATGCCGTCGATGACCACCAGACGCGGAACGCCCGCTGGCTCGCCGATGCGGGGGCAGCGGTGGTCGTGCAGGAACGCGAGCTGGACGCCGAGCGGCTGCGCGCGGAGCTGGGGCATCTGCTGACCGATCGCGATGAACTCTTGCGGCGGGCCAACAGCGCCCGTGCGCTGGCCCGTCCCGATGCGGCCGAAGCGGTCGCCGATGCGGTGCTGGAGGTGGCGCGATGACGCGCGAACGCACCATGCAATCCGGTATGCGGCGTACCCGCCGGATCCATTTCGTCGGCATCGGTGGTGTCGGCATGGGCGGGATCGCCGAGGTGCTGCACAACCTTGGTTACGAGGTTTCCGGTTCCGATCTGCAGCGCAATGCCCTGACCGATCGCCTGAGCGGGCTCGGCGTGCGTATCGCCCACAGCCATGACGGCCAGTCGGTCGCCGACGCCGATGTCGTCGTCACCTCGGCCGCCGTGCCGGTCGACAATCCCGAATTGATGGCCGCGCATGCAGCGCGCATCCCGGTGATCCCGCGCGCGGAGATGCTGGCCGAGTTGATGCGTTTCCGCCAGGGTATTGCCGTTGCCGGCACGCATGGCAAGACCACGACCACCAGCCTGGTGGCCAGCATTCTCGCCGAGGGCGGGCTTGATCCGACGTACGTAATCGGCGGTCAGCTGACCAGCTCGGCGAGCAATGCCCGGCTGGGCACCAGTGAGTATCTGGTCGCCGAGGCTGACGAGAGCGACGCCTCGTTCCTCTATCTGCAGCCGATCATGGCGATCGTCACCAATATCGATGCCGACCATCTGCCGACCTATGACGGCAACTTCGGCCGGCTGCTGGAAACCTTCGGCGAGTTCCTGCATCACCTGCCGTTCTATGGCCTGGCCGTGCTGTGCGCCGATGACGCGCACGTGCGGGCGCTGATGGACTCGATCAACCGACCGATCCTGACCTACGGCCTGGAACAGCCGGCTGATGTCACGGCCACCGGGCTGCAGGCGCAGGCTGGTCGCACCCGGTTCGATGTCACGCTGCCGGACCAGCGCGTGCTCACCGAGATCGAACTCAACCTGCCGGGTCGCCATAACGTGCGCAACGCGCTCGCGGCGATCACCGTGGCGTGGGAGCTGGGCGTCGAACCGGAAGCGATGCAGCGGGCGCTGTCGGGCTTCCAGGGCATCGGCCGCCGCATGCAGGCCCTGGGCGAGGTGGATACGCCGACCGGCCGCGTGCGCATCATCGACGACTATGGCCATCACCCGACCGAGATCGCCGCCACCTGCGAGGCCGTGCGCGCAGGCTGGCCCGGGCACCGCCTGGTGATTGCCTTCCAGCCGCATCGTTTCACGCGCACGCAGGATCTGTTCGACGACTTCGCCCGCGTGCTGGCGGATGCCGATGTGCTGCTCATGGCAGAGGTCTATTCCGCGGGCGAGGCACCGATCGCCGGGGCGGATGCGCGTGCGCTGTGCCGGGCCATCCGTGCACGTGGCCGGGTGGATCCGGTGCTCGTGCCGGATGTGCACGAACTGGCCGGCGCGCTGCGTACGTTGATCAACGACGGTGACATCGTCCTGACCCTGGGTGCCGGCAACATCGGCGCCGTCGCGCGTGAGCTGCCGGCGCGACTGGCGGGGGAGGCATCATGAACGACGCGATGCGCGATCCATCCCTGCGCGGCGAGTGGCGCACAGAGGCCCCGCTGGCGGCGTGGACGTCATGGCGCATCGGCGGGCCGGCCGAACGGCTGTACCAGCCGGCGGACGTCGATGATCTCGCGGCACTGCTCGGCCTGCTGCCGGCCGACGAGCCGCTGTTCTGGCTCGGGCTCGGCAGTAATCTGCTGATCCGTGACGGCGGCATTCGCGGCACCGTGATCGCGACCCGCAACGCGCTGACCGGTCTGTCGTACGAGGGCCGCGGCCGCGTGTCCGCCGGCGCGGGGGTCGCGTGCGCCCGGCTGGCACGCTTCTGCAGCGATCACGAGTGCGCCGACGCGGAATTCTTCATCGGCATTCCCGGCACGCTCGGCGGCGCCCTGGCCATGAACGCCGGTGCCTGGGGTGGCGAGACCTGGGCCCACGTCGAGAGCGTGGAGACCATCGATCGTGCGGGTGTCCGCCGCGAACGCTTTGCCGATGACTTCAGCCACGGCTATCGCACCGTGACCGGCCCGACCGGCGAATGGTTCACCGCGGCCCGCCTGCACTTTGCCGATGGCGATTGCGAGCAGTCGCGCCAGCGCCTGCGCCAGTACCTGGCCGAGCGCAGTGCCACCCAGCCGACCAGTGCCAAGACCTGCGGTTCCGTGTTCCGCAATCCACCCGGCGATCACGCCGCGCGCCTGATCGAGGCCTGTGGTCTCAAGGGCACGGTCGTCGGTGGCGCCCGGGTATCGGTCAAGCACGCCAATTTCATCGTCAACGAAGGCAGTGCCACCGCCGCCGATGTCGAGGCGCTGATGCAGCAGGTGCAGGACTGCGTCGAGCGCGAGACCGGCGTGCGCCTGGAGCCCGAGGTTCGCATCGTGGGAGAGCCGGCATGATCGGCGAAGGGCAGCCCGCAGCGTTCGGTCGCGTGGCCGTGGTCTACGGCGGCTGGTCGGCCGAGCGCGACGTGTCGCTGAAGAGCGGTGCCGCAGTGCTCGCCGGCCTGCAGCGCGCCGGCGTCGACGCCCATGGCATCGATGCCGGTCGCGACATCCTGCGCGTGCTCGTCGATGGCGGTTACGACCGGGTCTTCCTCGTGCTCCACGGTCGCGGCGGCGAGGACGGCTGCATCCAGGGCGGCCTCGATGTCATCGGCCTGCCCTACACCGGCAGTGGTGTGCTCGGTTCCGCGCTGGCGATGGACAAGCTGCGAACCAAACAGTTCTGGGCCGGTGCCGGCCTGCCGACACCGAAGTGGAAGATCCTCGACACCGCGGCCGATGCCGAGTCCGCGGCCGACACCATCGGTCTGCCGCTGATGATCAAGCCCACGCTGGAGGGATCGAGCATCGGCATGACCAAGGTCATGGCGCGCGAGGAGCTGGTGCCGGCCTGGGAGCAGGCGGCCGCGTTCGGCCCGGTCATTGCCGAGCGATTCATCGACGGCGAGGAGGTCACGGTCGGGCTGCTGGGCGACGAGGCGTTGCCGGCCATCCGGCTGGAGACGCCGCGCACCTTCTACGACTTCGCCGCCAAGTACGAGGCGGGTACCACGCAGTACCACCTGCCGAGTGGATTGGCGGAGATGGACGAGCGGCGCTGCTGCGAATTGTCGCGCACTGCCTACGCCGCACTCGGTTGTGCCGGCTGGGGGCGGGTCGACCTGATGCTCGATGCCGTCGGCCAGCCCTGGCTGATCGAGGCGAACACCGTGCCGGGCATGACCGACCACAGCCTGGTGCCCAAGGCCGCGGCGCATGCCGGTATCGGCTTTGACGAACTGGTGGTGCGGATTCTCGCCCAGACGCTGGAATCCGCAGCGGAGGGGACGGCATGAGTACGGACCCGAAGACAACGACATCGGCTGAACCGCTCACCGGGCGGCGGCCGCTGCTCGCGGTGGCCGTCGCGCTGGCGCTGGCCGTTGGCGCCGCGGCGGGCGTGCTGGGCCTGCGCAGTCTCGAATGGCCGGTGGACGTCGTCCACATCGAGGGCGAAACGCGCCACAGCGATCGCGCCGCGCTGCAGCGGATCGTCTCGCACCATGTGCGCGACGGCTTCTTCGGTACCGATCTGTCCGCGCTGCGCCGCGATCTCGTCGCCATGCCGTGGGTGCGCGATGCCTCGCTCCGGCGGGTCTGGCCCGACCGGCTGGACGTCGATGTGCGCGAGCACACGGCGGCGGCGGTGTGGAATGAAGACGCACTGGTCAGCACGCGCGGCGTGGTGTTCCGGCCGGACGCATTCACGCGCGACGGCCTGCCGGTGCTGCGTGGCCCGGTCGGGCAGGCCGAAACCATGCTCGAGCGCTACCTTGCGTTCCGGCCGCGGCTTGCCGACCTGGACCTGGAGCTGGTCGCGATCGAGCAGGACGCGCGGCGCAGCTGGGCGCTGGAACTCGATGACGGCCTGGTGTTGATCCTCGGGCGCGAGCAGATCGATGCGCGCCTCGATCGGTTCATCGCCGTGTGGCCGATAGCGATTGCCGGAAAGCGCGAGACGATCCGCCGGGTCGATCTGCGCTATCCGAACGGATTTGCCATTGCCTGGCGTGATGACGCCGGGAAACCCGCAGAAGGGGGAGCGTGATGTCGAAGAAAGCGGACAAGCGGATGATCGTCGGCCTGGACGTGGGTACGTCCAAGGTGGTCGCGATCGTCGGCGAAGTCGGTCCCAGCGGCGATGTCGACATTATCGGTATCGGTTCGCACCGTTCCCGCGGCATGAAAAAGGGTGTCGTGGTGAATATCGAATCGACGGTCCAGTCGATTCAGCGGGCGGTGGAGGAGGCCGAGTTGATGGCCGGCTGCCAGATCCAGTCGGTGTATGCCGGCATCGCCGGCAGTCATGTGCGCAGCCTCAATTCCCACGGCATTGTCGCCATCAACGACCGCGAGGTCGGGCAGGGTGATGTCGATCGGGTGATCGAGGCGGCCAAGGCGGTCGCCATCCCGGCGGACCAACGCATTCTCCACGTCCTGCCGCAGGAATACATCATCGATGACCAGGAAGGCATCAAGGAGCCGATCGGCATGTCCGGCGTGCGCCTCGAGGCCAAGGTTCATCTGGTCACCGGGGCCGTGAGCGCGGCGCAGAACATCATCAAGTGTGTGCGTCGCTGCGGCCTGGAAGTCGACGACATCATCCTCGAGCAGCTCGCGTCGAGCCACTCCGTGCTGACCGAGGACGAGCGTGAACTCGGTGTCTGCCTGGTCGATATCGGCGGTGGTACCACGGACATCGCGGTGTTCTGCGAGGGCTCCATCCGTCACACGGCGGTGATTCCCATCGCCGGTGATCAGGTCACCAACGACATCGCCGTGGCGCTGCGCACACCGACGCAGAACGCCGAGGACATCAAGGTCAAGTACGCCTGCGCGCTGCGCAACCTCACCAACGCCGAGGAGACGATCGAGGTGCCCGGGGTGGGCGATCGCGAGCCGCGGCGCCTGGCCCGGCAGACCCTCGCCGAGGTGGTCGAGCCGCGCTATGAGGAGCTGCTCGGCCTGATCCAGGCGGAGCTCCGGCGCACCGGCTTCGAGGATATGGTCGCCGCCGGCATCGTGCTCACGGGTGGCAGTTCGAAGATGGAGGGCGTCGCCGAGCTGGCCGAGGAAGTCTTCCACATGCCGGTGCGCATCGGCATGCCGCAGGGGATGTCGGGACTGGCCGATGTCGTGCGCAATCCGATCCACGCGACCGGCGTGGGCTTGCTTCAGTTCGGTCACCTGTCGGGCCCGAGCGGTATCGGCGTGGCGTCGGGGAGCGATGGTGGTGTCAGCCTCTGGGTGCGCATGAAGGCATGGTTCAACGGGCAATTCTGAATGCAATGGCCGTGGGCAGTGCGCGGGAAGGCCGCTTCACTGCCCTCGGAAGGTACACGGGAACGCAGCAACAGCAGTCCACATTTCAATGAAAAACGCCGGCGCTGAGTGCCGGGTTGGGAGGCAGAGCGATGTTCGAACTAATGGATTCCTACAATCAGAACGCGGTGATCAAGCTGATGGGCGTGGGCGGTGGCGGTGGCAATGCCGTCGACCACATGGTGCGTACGGGTATCGAAGGCGTTGATTTCATCACCGCCAACACGGATGCGCAGGCCCTCAACAGTGTGCAGTCCCGGACCACACTGCAGCTGGGCGCCAACATGACCAAGGGGCTGGGCGCCGGTGCCAACCCCGATATCGGCCGCCAGGCCGCACTGGAGGATCGGGAGCGCATTCAGGAGGTGATCGCCGGCACCGACATGCTGTTCATTACCGCCGGCATGGGTGGTGGCACCGGTACCGGGGCGGCCCCGGTCGTGGCGCAGCTCGCGCGCGAAATGGGCATCCTCACCGTGGCCGTCATCACCAAGCCGTTCCCCTTCGAAGGCAAGAAGCGGATGAAGGTGGCGACCGACGGGATCGCCGAGCTCGGTCAGCACGTTGATTCGCTGATCACGATCCCCAACGAGAAGCTGCTGACGGTGCTGGGCAAGAACATGACCCTGCTCGATGCCTTCAAGTCGGCCAACGAAGTGTTGCAGGGTGCCGTCCAGGGGATCGCGGAGCTGATCACCCGGCAGGGCCTGATCAATGTCGACTTTGCCGACGTCAAGACGGTGATGTCGGAGATGGGCATGGCCATGATGGGTTCGGGAACCGGTACCGGCGATGACCGTGCCCGCGAGGCGGCCGAGGCCGCCATCAACAGTCCGCTGCTGGAGGACATCAACCTCTCCGGTGCGCGCGGGATCCTGGTCAACGTCACCGCCGGCATGAATCTCGCCATCGGCGAGTTCGAGGAGGTCGGCACGACGGTCAAGCAGTTCGCCTCCGAGGATGCCTGCGTGGTCGTCGGCACGGTCATCGATCCGGAGCTTGAGGATGAGCTGCGTGTTACCGTGGTTGCCACGGGTCTGGGCGCAGCACAGGTGCAGGCGCCGAAGCCGCGGCCGGTGGCCCGGACCGCGGACGGACAGGTCGACTACGGCGAGATGGATCGTCCGGCGGTCATGCGCAACCGACCCAAGGCCGTCGGAGACGGGGTCAATCGGCGTGGCGAGGAAGAGGATATCGAGTA
>CAZJGZ010000068.1:0-5818 GCA_964545695.1 uncultured Ectothiorhodospiraceae bacterium
GCACGGTCGTGAACATGCGCTCGCGCTCGGCCTCGTCCGGCACCGGGCCATAGGCACCGATGCGTCCCGTGCCATCCTCGGTTGCCGCGGGCGTGATCGCGAGTTCCTGCCGGCTGCCGTCACGTTCGATCTCGATGCGGATTTCCTGCTCCGGTCGCTCGCGCACGAAGGTCACCCAGTCATGCCAGTCCGCAATACGTTCACCATTGGCACGCAGAACCCGGTCACCGGACCTCAGACCGGCAGCCTCGGCCGCCGAGTCGGCAACAACATCGCTGATCCGGGCGGGCAAATCCGGCAGCCAGTACTCGAATCCCAGCTTGCGGACCGGGTCTTCCTCGCCTTCGCGCAGCGATACCGAGGCCACTTCCAGCGTGCGTTCACGCTCGCCATCCGCCGTCGCGACCCGGACATTCACGGGTCGTGCGTCATCGGCGAGGCCGACATCGATGAACGCGATCCGCGCATCCGACCAGCTGGGCGTCCGGCGACTGCCGACCGCGACAATCTCCTCACCGCGCTCGAAACCCGCAACCGCGGCCGGCGAGCCCTCCTGCACGCCACCGACCAGCGGCGTAAGCCCGGACACGCCAACCATGAACATCGCCCAGTAAGCGACCAGGGCAAGCACGAAGTTGATGGCCGGGCCGGCTGCCACAATCGCCGATCGAGCGCCAACCGTCTGGGTGTTGAATGCACGATGACGCTCGTCCGCAGAGACCTCGGCCTCACGCTCGTCAAGCATCTTCACATAGCCGCCCAGCGGGATGGCGGCAATGACGAACTCGGTCCGATCCGCGCCAAAGTGTCGGCGCAGCAGTGGTTTGCCGAAACCCACGGAGAAACGCAGCACCCGCACATCGAAGCGACGCGCCACCCAGTAGTGACCGAATTCATGGACGGTGACCATGACGCCGATCGCGACGATGAATGCCAGCAGGCTGGTGATGATATCCATCATCGGCTGGTGTTCCGCGATCGGCTCGCGATCTGTGTAGCCGCCTCAGCGCGGGCCACCGAGTCCGCGGCGAGCACACCGGCCACGGAGTCGGTGTCACCATCAGCGGGCGTCAGCGCGAGCACGTCAGCGACCACCTGGCTGATGGCAGGAAAGGCGAGTCGCCCTTCGAGGAAAGCATCCACGGCGACCTCGTTGGCCGCGTTCAACCGCACGCTTGCGATCGCATCCTGTCGAGCCGCCGTCAGCGCGAGCGCCAGCGCGGGAAAGCGTTCGGTATCGGGACGCTCGAACTCGAGTGCGGACAGTTGGAACAGGTCGAGCGCTTCCACCCCGGCATCGATGCGCTCCGGCCACGCAAGCGCATGCGCAATCGGCGTTCGCATGTCGGCATGGCCGAGTTCGGCCAGCGTCGAACCATCGACGTAACGCACCAGCGAGTGCACCACACTCTGCGGATGGATCACCACATCGATGCGGTCCGCGTCGATCCCGAATAGCCAGCATGCTTCGATCACCTCCAGACCCTTGTTCATCATGGTGGCCGAATCCACCGAAATCTTCCGGCCCATCGACCACTGCGGGTGAGCACAGGCCTCATCCGGTCCGACTCGCTCCAGTTCGCCCGGCGCGCTGCGCAGGAACGGACCGCCCGATGCGGTCAGGAGCAGGCGTTCGACGCCCAGCGAGACGATGTCCTGGTCCCGCGCCGGCGGAAGACACTGGAAGATCGCATTGTGTTCACTGTCAATCGGCAGCAGGGTCGCCCCACCTCTGCGCGCCGCTGCCTGCACCAGGCCACCGGCCATGACCAGGGCTTCCTTGTTCGCCAGCAGCACCCGTCGCCCAGCCTCTGCCGCCGCCAGCGTCGAGCGCAGACCGGCGGCACCCACGATGGCCGCCATGACGGCATCCACACCGGGAGCCCGCACGATATCGCAGATGGCGTCATCGCCCGCGAGCACCTCGGTGGCAAGCCCCGCGGCCTTGACCCGTCGCGCCAGTTCGGCCGCCGCTTCGGGCTCCGCAAGCGCTGCCAGTGCCGGCTCGAACGCCTCTACCTGCGGCCAGATCGACTCGACCTGGCTGCGCGCGGCGACCGCCGCGACCCGATAGCGTTCGCCGTTGCGCCGAATGACATCCAGCGTGCTCTGTCCAATCGATCCGGTCGATCCGAGGACCGCAACACCGACGCGCTCATCGTCCGACCATCCCGCACGCATCAGGTTCCCACTCCGGGAAACCAAGCCAGTCCCAGGGCCATGATCGGCAAGGCGGCCATGACGCTGTCCGTGCGATCGAGCAGGCCGCCATGGCCGGGCAGAAGGTTGCCGCTATCCTTCACTCCGGCTTCCCGCTTGAGAACACTCTCAAGCAGGTCACCGACAATCGACAGCGCACCCGCCACGACAGCGAGAGCCACCCACAGAACCAGCAGCGTGGGCGGAAGGCCGATCAGGATTCCGCCGATCGAGGCGAACACGGCCACACCCGCGAGACCGCCGGCGACCCCCTCCCAGGTCTTGCCGGCACTGATGCCGGGCGCCAGCTTGTGCCGTCCGCAGGCACGACCGACAAAGTACGCGCCGCTGTCCGCCGCCCACACCAGTGCGATGGCGTAGAGGACGATGCCCCGCGGGAAATCCGCCGCGAATACCAGCCAGCAGAGCGAGCCCGTCAGCGCCGGCACCAGCAGCAGGCCGAGAAGCAACCAGCCCCAGCGACGGCCATGCGCACTCGTACGCGGTTGTGCACCCAGCAACAACCACAGTGTCACGACCAGCCAGGTACATGCGACGAGCGCGAACCACGGCAGCGCCAGGCCGAGCCCAGGCGCCAGTACGCCTGCCGGTATCAGCGACAAAAGCGCGCAGGCGAGCGCGTACAGACCGGCCTCGGTCCGATTCGCGAGACCGGCCAGACGCGCCCATTCCCAGGCGACAAAGAGGAGTGCGAGGGTGAACAGCGCGACGATGAACAGCGCCGGCAGCCAGAGGATCGCGCCGATGACACCGAGGCCGGCAAAACCGCTGGTCAGGAGGCGTGTCTTAAGCATGTTGCATGGTCGCGGCCTGCTCCGACGTGCGCCCGAAACGTCGTTCCCGGCTCTGATAGAAGCGTATGGCCTCGGCCAGTGCCGCCCGATCGAAATCGGGCCACAGACAGTCGGTGAACCAAAGCTCGGTATACGCCAGCTGCCAGAGCAGATAATTGCTGATGCGGCGTTCACCACCAGTGCGGATGAACAAATCGGGCTCGGGCAAATCCGCCAGCATCATGCGCTGCGCCACGGCCTGCTCGTCGACCTCCTCCGGATCGATCTCGCCACGACGCACCGCCTCCGCGATGCTGCGTGCGGCCTGGGCGATATCCCAGCGCCCGCCGTAGTTCACCGCAATGGCGAGTTGCAGACCGGTGCATTCCGCCGTCAGGCTCTCGGCACGCTCCATCTCCGCGCGCAGGTCGGCCGGAAAGCGTGCACGATCACCCACGAAACGCACGCACACGTCGTTCTCCGCCAGACGCCGCGACTCCGCGCGCAAGGTACGCCGGAACAGATCGAGCAGGGTTCCGACCTCCGCCTGCGGACGGCGCCAGTTTTCGCTGGAGAATGCGAACAGGGTGAGCGCACGAATGCGCTGTTCGCCACAGGCCTCGATGATCTCGCGTGTGGCGCGCACGCCCGCGCGGTGTCCCTCGACGCGTGGTGCCCGCCGCTGGCCGGCCCAACGACCGTTGCCATCCATGATGATGGCAACGTGAGCAGGTGGTGAGGGCGTGGTCATACGGGTCTCCCGCGCGCGGCCGGCGCAGCCGGCTCGTCGCCTGCAGCTTTCGATTTCCTGTCCGCCCGCGAATGACCCGCCGGATCATGGCTGCGGGGCGGGTATCGGCTTCGGAGCCAAACCACCCGCGGCGGTTCAGATTTCCATCAGGTCCTTTTCCTTCTGGTCCAGCATGGCGTCGATTTCCGCGACCGCCTCGTCCGTGATCTTCTGGATCTCCTCCTCCGCGCGCCGCTGGTCGTCCTCGGTGATTTCCTTTTCCTTCTGCAGGGACTTCAGGTCGGCGTTGACATCACGGCGGATGTTGCGCACCGCCACGCGCCCATTCTCGGCCTCCTGTCTGACCACCTTGACCAGTTCGCGGCGCCGTTCCTCGGTGAGTGACGGCAGCGGTATGCGAATCACGGTACCGGCACTGGTCGGATTGAGGCCCAGACCCGAATTGAGAATGGCTTTCTCGACCTTGGGCACCATCGACTTCTCGAACGGCTGCACCGCCAGCGTCCGACCATCCTCGACGTGAACATTCGCCGTCTGATTCAGCGGCACCTCTGCGCCATAGTAGTCGACCGTCACCTGGTCCAGCAGACCCACGTGCGCGCGCCCGGTGCGGACAGCAGAGAACTCCTGCCCCAGCGCCGCCACGCTCTTTTTCATGCGGTCGCGTGCATCCTTTTTCAGTTCCTCGATCATGCGTCGCCTCTTTCCACCAGTGTGCCCACATTCTCGCCGCATACGGCACGAATGAGGTCACCTTCATGATTCATGTTGAAAACCTGCAGCGGAATATTGTTGTCCCGGCACATGACAACAGCCGTGGTGTCCATAACCGCCAGGCCGCGCGTGAACACCTCCTCAAACGTCACCCGGTTATAGCGCCGCGCTTCGGGGTGCACCATGGGGTCGGCATCGAATACGCCGTCCACCTTGGTGGCCTTGAGCATGATGTCGGCCCCAACCTCGATGGCGCGCAGGCTCGCTGCCGAATCCGTCGTGAAGAAGGGATTGCCGGTCCCGGCCGCAAACACGACGATGCGCCCCTTCTCCAGATGGCGCACGGCGCGGCGGCGGATGTAATCTTCGCAGACCTGGTTGACCTTGAGCGCCGACATCACGCGGCAGAACATGCCCGCCCGCTCGATCGCGTCCTGCAACGCCAGTGCATTGATGATGGTGGCGAGCATGCCCATGTGGTCGCCGGTAACCCGATCCATGCCGCCATCGGCGAGCCCGGCCCCACGGAAGATATTGCCTCCGCCGACCACCATCGCGACTTCGACGCCGGCTCGACTGATCTGGGCGACCTCATCCGCGACCCGGTGCAGGACCTCCGGATCGAGCCCGTAATCCTCCTTGCCCAGCAGCGCTTCACCACTGAGCTTGAGGACAATGCGGCGGTACACGGGACGCATTTCGGTCATCGGCAGGCCAATCTCCCAGTCATCCCATGGGTCCAACCACGGCTTGGCTGGCGCGCCATTGTAGTGGACCACCCGGTTCGGTGCACCCGGTTGGTCCCGCATCGCTCCATATGCAAGGGGCCGGAAAATCCGGCCCCAGGGCTGATCGGTGCGGACGCGGCCCGTCTGGCCGCCTCCACTCAGGCGCCCTTGACCTGCGCCATTACCTCATCAGCGAAATTCTCTTCCTTTTTCTCCTTGCCCTCACCCACCGCGAAGCGCTCGAAGTACACCACGTCCGCACCGGCGGCCTTGAGCATCTCCTCGACCGTCTGATCGGGATCCTTGACGAAGGGCTGACCCAGCAGTGTGATCTCACCAAGATGCTTGCGCATGCGGCCATCGACCATCTTCTGCACGATTTCCTCGGGCTTGCCGCTCTCGCGTGCCTGCGCTTCCAGAACCTTGCGCTCGGCATCGAGCTGATCAGCGGGGATTTCCTCGGCACGCACCGCGGCCGGACTGCTGGCAGCAATGTGCATGGCCAGATCCCGGCCGACCGCATCGTCGCCACTGAACTCGACGAGCACGCCGATGCGCTGGCCATGGAGATAACTGGCGAGGCGCCCCTGCTCGGCATGCCGAACGGCGAAACGGCGCACCTCGATATTCTC
>CAZJGZ010000068.1:5918-12141 GCA_964545695.1 uncultured Ectothiorhodospiraceae bacterium
GGCCTCCGTCAGGGCCTTCTTGCACTCCATCATCCCCGCGCCGGTACGTTCGCGGAGTTCCTTGACCATTGCGGCCGTAATTGCCATTGCTCACTACCTCGTATTCGGTTCAACCCCGGGGTGCTGTCGCAGCCCCGGGAGAAATGTCACTCGTCATCCCCGCCACTGGCAGCAGAGGTCTTCTTCTTGCTCGCCGCCTTCTTGCTGGCCGTCTTCTTGGCAGCGGTCTTCTTGGCGGCAGTTTTCTTGGTCGCGGCCTTCTTCGCGGAACTCTTCTTGGCTGCCGCCTTCTTGGTGGCAGTCTTCTTCGCGGCCGTCTTGCTCGCCGCTTCCGCGGGTTCGTCGCTCGCCGCAGCCGTGTCACCTTCCGCCGTTGTTTCCGCGCTGGCCGCGTCGTCGGCGGTCGCTTCCTCGGCAGCGGGCTCGGTGGCCGGCTTCGCCTCGGTGGCAGCAGACGCGGTCTCGTCCGACGCCGCCTTCGCCGTACCCTTCACGCTCGCCGATTTCTTGCGCGCAGCCGGCTGGGCCGGACGCCCACTCGCGTCGAGCTCGACGAAATCGTCCTTGCCACCGGCTTCCGAAGCCAGGCTCTTGCCACTCTGGACGGCTTCGGCAACCGCCTGGGTATAGAGCTGGATCGCCCGCAGGGCGTCGTCATTGCCCGGAATCACGTAGTCGACACCGGCCGGCGAGTTGTTGCTGTCGACGATACCCACCACCGGGATGCCGAGCTTGCGCGCCTCGGCCACGGCGATGTCCTCCTCGCCGACGTCGATGATGAACAGGGCGTCGGGCAGTCGGTCCATGTTCTTGATGCCGCCGAGGCTCCGCTCCAGGCGATCACGCTCACGATCTCGATCCAGCCGCTCCTTCTTGTTGAGCTTGGCCAGCGACCCGTCCTCGAACATCTGCTCGAGATCCTTCAGTCGCGCAATCGACTGCCGCACGGTCTTGAAGTTGGTCATCATGCCGCCGAGCCAGCGACGATTGACGTACGGCATGCCACACGCGTTCGCGGAGTCGCGCACGGCATCGCGGGCCGCGCGTTTCGTGCCCACGAACAGCACAATGCCGTTGCGCGACGCGAGGCTCGACAGGAAGTTTCGTGCCTCTTCCATGAGCGGCACGGTATGTTCGAGATTGAAGATGTGGATCTTGTTGCGCTCGCCGAAGATGTACGGCGACATGCGCGGGCACCAATAACGGGTCTGGTGCCCGAAGTGGACGCCAGCCTCTAACATCTGGCGCATCGATATGCGGGCCATGGTCGGTTCCTCGTTGTCCGGGTTGAGCCTCCACGTCCGCAACCGGCCAACCGATACCAGCGTATCGGCACCCGACCGGATGATCGTTGAAGTCTGTCGCGGCGACCAGTCGGCGACCGTGGTCACTGACTGCGCACACCGTGAACGACCTCGTCGGACGTGTGTGAATTTACTCCGCGATTGGCGGCGAACGGCTTCAGAAACACGAAAACCCGGCTTGCGGGATCCGGTCCTGCCCGTCGGCCACGAAGGGCACGGAGCGGCGCGCTTTATACCACATTGCGGCCTGCACTCAAAGCTGTCCGTGAGCATTACCCACGCTTCGGGTACAATGCGCGCCCCGCATCGCACGAGTCTGGAGTCCGCATGAACCTGTCCGCCCGCGCCCCGCACGGCGTACCGATCAAGACCGAAGAGGAGATCACCGCCATGCGCGCGGCCGGCCAGGCCGCGGCCAGTGTCCTCGACATGATCGAGCCGCATGTCGAGCCCGGGGTGACCACCGAGGCCCTGGACCGCCTGTGTCATGACTACATCGTCGACGAGCTCGGGGCCACCCCTGCGCCGCTGAACTACCGCGGATTTCCCAAGTCGATCTGCACCTCGGTCAACCAGCAGGTATGCCACGGCATCCCCGGGCCGCGAGTGCTCAAGAAAGGCGACATCCTCAACATCGATATCACCGTGATCAAGGACGGCTTCCACGGTGACACCAGCCGCATGTTCATGGCCGGCGAACCATCCCGGGTCGCCCGCCGCGTTTGTGACGTCGCCTATCAGGCCCTGGTTCGCGGCATCGGTGCGGTACGCCCGGGGGCTCACCTGGGCGATATCGGACGGGTGATCCAGGACTATGCCGAGCGTGAGCGCTGCAGCGTGGTGCGCGAGTACTGCGGCCACGGCATTGGCCGCGGCTTCCACGAAGAGCCCCAGGTCCTGCATTTCGGCAAGGCCGGCACCGGCATCGCACTCGAACCCGGCATGATCTTCACCATCGAGCCCATGATCAATGCCGGCCGGCGCCACGTGAAGGTGCTGGCGGATCGCTGGACGGTGGTGACCAAGGACCACAGCCTCTCCGCCCAATGGGAGCACACCATTCTCGTCACCCCGGATGGCTGCGAAGTCCTGACGCTGCCCCCTGGCCGCAGCCTCTGAGCGAGCCGGCCACAATGTCTGCCCTGCCGGCCACGCTTGCGGCCCTCACGCCGGAGCGGCTCGATGCCGCAATGGGCGAGGCGGCGCCGGCCCGTGTCTACGCCGACGCGCTCGCGCACACGGACCAATTGCTGCACGAGGAACTGACGGGTGGCCTGAGTGCCGCCGACGTGGTCGGCCAGCGCGCGCTGGCGATGGACCAGCTGCTCCGCCACGCCTGGGGCCGTGTATTCGGGGTCGACAGGGCCAATGGCGTCGCCCTGGTGGCCGTCGGCGGCTACGGGCGCCGGGAGCTGCTGCCGCGATCCGATGTCGATCTGCTCATCCTGGTGGCCGGCGACTGGGACCAGCATCCCCGCGCCCCTCTCGAAGAGTTCGTCACCCTGCTCTGGGATGCCGGCCTGAAGCTCGGCCACAGTGTGCGCACGGTCGACCAGTGCGTGGTGGACGCCGAGGGCGATGTGACTTTCGCCACCAACCTGATGGAATCGCGCCTGCTCGACGGTGATCGGACCCTGTTCGACGAGCTCGTGAATGCCACCGGCCCCGACCGCCTGTGGCCGGCCGCGAACTTTTTCCAGGCCAAGCTCGACGAACAGGTGAGCCGGCACGCGCGCTACGACAATACCGCCTACCGCCTGGAGCCGAACATCAAGGAGGGACCCGGCGGGCTGCGCGATATCCAGATGGTTTCGTGGGTCGCCCGGCGCCACTTCGACGCCCGGACACTGGCCGAGCTGGTCGACCATGGCTTCCTCACTGCGGACGAACACGCACGCCTGACCGAGGGCCAGAACCTGCTCTGGCGCATTCGCTGGCACCTGCACCGACTGACCGGACGCGGCGAGGACCGCCTGCTGTTCGACCATCAGCACGAACTGGCGGTCGCGTTCGGCGATGCGGACGGTGCCGGTGGCCCCAATCGTGCGGTAGAGCGCTTCATGCAGCGCTACTACCGCACGGTCATGGAACTGCAGCGCCTCAACGAGATCCTGCTGCAGTTCTTCCGGGAGGCCATTCTCGAGCCAGTGGAAGGCCAACCGGTACGCCGCCTGAACGCCCGTTTCCGGGTCCGGGGCGACACGCTGGAGGTCGCGCGCCCGGATACCTTCCGGCGACGCCCGCGCGCCCTGCTGGAGATGTTCCTGCTGCTTGCCCACCATCCCGAAATCAGCGGCATTCGCGCCGAGACCCTGCGCCGCGTGCGCGACGACCTGACCGTCATCGACGCCAGCGTGCGCGCCGATCCGTGCGCGCGCAGCATCTTTCTCGAGCTGCTGCGCCAACCGCAGCGGGTTACGTCACAACTGGTGCGCATGAACCGCCACGGCGTCCTGGGTGCGTGGCTGCCGGCCTTCGACCGCATCGTCGGGCGCATGCAGTACGACCTGTTCCACAGCTATACCGTCGATGAGCACACGCTCCGCGTGATCCGCAACCTGCGCCGCTTCCGCATCGGTGTCGACCGCGACGAGTTCGCCCATTGCTCCGAGCTCATGGCCGCCATCGACGAGCCCGAACTCCTCTATATCGCGGCCCTGTTCCACGATATCGCCAAGGGCCGTGACGGCGATCATTCCGAACTCGGCGCGCGCGAGGCAGAGGCATTCTGCCGTGACCATGCGCTGAATTCCGTCCAGACCGGACTTGTGGCCTGGCTCATCCAGAACCACCTGCTGATGTCGATTACGGCGCAGCGACGGGATTTGAGCGACCCGGCCGTCATCCACGAATTTGCCGCCCAGGTCAGCTCGATCGAACATCTCGACCGGCTTTATCTGCTGACCGTCGCGGATATCCGGGCCACCAATCCAAGCCTGTGGAACTCGTGGAAGGAAAACCTGCTGCGCGAGCTCTACCAGAAGACGGCGCAGGCGTTGCGGCGCGGGCTCGACAACCCCATCGACAAGCATGAGCGGATTGCCGAGGTGCAGAAGCATGCCCGCGCACTGCTGGCGGAAGCCGGGATGGCGGAGAGCGAAATCATCACTGTCTGGTCCGATCTCGGCGATATGTACTTCCTGCGCCACAATGCCGATGAAATCGCCTGGCATACACGCGCGCTGAGCGAACACCCTGGCAAGGTCGAGCCGCTGATCCGCCTGCGGCGGGAAACACAGCGCGGCTCCACCGAGATATTCATTGCCAGCACCGATCATCGGCACCGGTTCACGCTGGTGACCAGCGTACTCGACCGCCTCGGCCTTTCCGTCGTCGATGCCCGCATCCTGACCGCGCGATCCGGGCGCGCCATCGACACCTTCCTCGTGCTCGAGGCATCCGGCGACCCCATTACCGACGACTACCGGGTCCGCGAGATCCGAAGCGCGCTCGAGTCGGCGCTGGCCTACCCGGAGCGCACGCCGGTAGCACCCAACCGCCGCACGCCGCGACGCATGCGTCACTTCGACATCCCGTTGCGGGTCGAGGCCGAGCGCCAGCCGGGCAGCAACCTGACGGCGATCGAGGTCACGGCCGCGGACCACCCGGGCCTGCTGTCGCGGATCGCGCAGGCGATGCTGAACGCGGGCGTGCGTGTGCACAACGCGCGCATCGCCACCGTCGGCGAACGCGTGGATGATGTGTTCTTCGTCACCGACGCGCACAATCAGGCGCTCGACGAGGACCTGATCGAGTCGGTCCATCGAGAAATCGCGCGACATCTGGAGAAATGAATTGGCAGTACAACCGTCTGCAGCGTGGACGGCGGAGGTCGAGGCCCTCGCCACGGATCTCATCAACCGGCGCTCGGTTACACCCGATGATGCCGGTTGCCAACAGCTGCTCGGTGAGCGCCTGGCCGCCGCCGGATTCCGGATCGAGCACCAGCGCTTCGGCGATGTCGATAATCTCTGGGCGCGGCATGGCGATGGCGACCCCCTGCTCGTCTTCCTCGGCCACACGGATGTCGTCCCCGCCGGCGACGAAGACCGCTGGCGGCATCCGCCATTCACCGCCATGACAGAAAATGACGAGCTCCACGGCCGTGGCGCCGCAGACATGAAGGGCAGCGTCGCGGCGATGACGGTCGCTCTGGAGCACTTCGTCGCCGACCACCCCGAGCATGCCGGCTCGGTCGGACTGCTCGTGACCAGCGACGAGGAAGGGCCGGCGGTTGACGGCATACGGCGCATGGTGCCGTGGCTCATGGAACGCGACGAGCGCATCACCCACTGCGTCGTGGGTGAGCCATCATGTACGGACCACCTGGGCGATACCGTTCGGGTCGGTCGCCGCGGCACCTTGTCCGGCGACCTGATCGTCCACGGGATTCAAGGGCATGTCGCCTATCCCGAGCGCGCGGACAATCCGGTGCATGGTCTGGCCCGTGCGCTTGCACAACTGGTTGCGCAGGAGTGGGACGCGGGCGATGCGGACTTTCCACCCACGAGCCTGCAGATTTCCAATCTCGAAGCCGGCACCGGCGCCGACAATGTCATTCCGGCGCAGGCGCGAGCCCTGTTCAACTTCCGCTACGGTGCCGGCCAGGCCGCCTGGGAGCTCCAGTCACGCGTCCGCGCCCTGCTGGATGACGAGGGCCTCGACTACACGCTGACCTGGCGTCATGGCGGCGAGCCCTTCCGCACCCCGCCCGGCGAGCTTCGATCCATGCTGCGCGAAATCATCGCCGAGCAGACCGGGATCGCGCCGCAGGAGTCGACCGCCGGCGGCACCTCGGATGGCCGGTTTGTCGCCCCCATTGGTGCAGAAGTGATCGAGTTCGGCCCACGCAACGAAACCATCCATCAGATCGACGAGCGCATCTCGCTCGCGGATCTGTCAGCGCTGGCCTCGATCTA
>CAZJGZ010000069.1:0-11964 GCA_964545695.1 uncultured Ectothiorhodospiraceae bacterium
CGCATAAAAAAGGCCGGCGTGTAGCCGGCCTTTCTGGGTACTGCTTGCGCGTGGTGTTTACCGCGCGGCCTGCTCGATTTCCTGAGCAAGCTCCGGATCCTGCTGCGCAGCAGTGGCGATCTCGTTGTACTCTTCAACGGTCATGCCATGGTCCTCAATGGCGCCGATCATTTCCTCCTGCGCTTCCTGCTGCATCTGGCTCAGCTCTTCCTGGTCATCGGTTTCCTGCATGCGCTGCGTCCACTGCTGACCCAGCTCCTGCACGTCAACCATGGCGGCCGCGAAGTTGGCAACCTCTTCATCGGAAACGTTGACTTCGGGTGCTTCGCCGCCCATGTCCATGTCGCCTTCCATGTCGCCGGCGACGGCCATCGGGGCCCAGATGAACGGCGCGGCCAGCAGGGTGGCCAGGATGAGATTGCGCTTCGTGCGGATAAAGGTACTCATGAGTGGTAACTCCTGTGGTTGAGACGAATGTGCGGCCACCTCGGCGATCCTGACTGCCCGGCGACGCGACGGGACGAATGAAACCACCCATGCCGCACCGCTGTACTGAACGGCGAATGACAATTTGTCCATGTTGTTGCTGAATCAGCGGCATGGCGCGCTCTCGCGCATGGACAACCAGGTGTCGATGAGGCTGGCCATGCGTTCGGGTTGTTCGGTCGGGATCCAGTGCTCGGCGTCGAGGGTTTCCACGGTCGCGGCCGGCAGTGCCGCGAGGGTTGCGCGTGCGTGCGCCGGGTCGCCGAACAACCCGCCGCTGGATAGCAGGACCAGTGCGGGCTGTTGCACGTCCCCGAGCGCGGGCAGCGGCCGCACCACTTCGGCGAGCGCCTGCAGGTAGGCCGCGAGGGCCATGTAGCGGAGATCGTGGCGGACGCTGCCGTAGCGTTGGGTCAGCACGCGGGTGTCGCCGCTGGTGGTCAGCCGGGCCTGTGTCTCGCGGTCGAGCGCGGCGAGATCGAGCACGGGCAGATCACGCCGATACAGGCCCAGGGCGTTGGCCAGGCGCACCGGTGCCGCCAGCCCGGGCAGCAGGCCGCGCAGGCGTCGCATGCGTGCCAGCCGCCCGCTGAGCGCGGTCGGGTCCAGCGGCTCGACCAGCACGAGGCGGCGCGTGCGGGCGGCGTGCTCGCGGGCGAAGCGCAGCGCGGTGTTGGCGCCGAGACAATGGCCGCCGATAGCGGCGCGCTCGATGCCTTCGGCGTCGAGTACGGCGGCGAGGTCGTCCAGCCAGTGTTCAGCGGTCAGGCGGCCGCGCCAGGGCGAGTGGCCGTGCCCACGCAGATCCGGGCAGAGGATGTTCCAGTCCGGCCGCAGGCCGGTCGTCGCGGCGAAGTTCGACCAGCGCGTGGAATTGCTGGCGAAGCCGTGCAGCATGACCAGCGTGGGCGCGCCCGGCGTGGTGGCCGGCCACAGCCGGTAGAACAGCGACGCCCTGCCCCGCTGCAGTCTGCGTTCGACCATCGGTTTCATGCGGTGGCGCTCCGTTTCGGACCGGGGCTCTTGCTCAGCCCCGGTGAATCCCCCCGGTGAATCCACTCGGGGTCAATGCCCGCGGAATCAATCCTTTGGGGGATGATACCGACCCGACAACCGCAGCCACGGGCTCGACACCCAGTCAACAATATTTGAATACCTGTTCATATATGCTAGTTTGCTTCCATGAATGAGCCGACGGCAGCACGGATCGAGGAACTGGGCGAGATGTTTCGCATGCTCAGTGAACCGAACCGGCTGCGACTGGTGCTGGCCTGCATGGAGCGGCCGCGGTACGTGGCCGACCTGGCCCAGGAGCTGGGGGCTTCCCCCTCGCTGGTGAGCCACCACCTGCGCCTGCTGCGCAGCACCCGCCTGCTGCGGGGCGAGCGCGAAGGCCAGCATGTGCGCTATCGGCTCAACGATGACCATGTCCGCGTCATGCTCGGCAACATGCTCGCGCATGTCGATGAAGAGCGAGGAGACGACAATGAGCAAGGCTGACGTACAAGCGGTCAAATGCGCCTGCACCGACTGTGTCTGTGTGGTCCCGGTCGACAAGGCCATCGAGCGTGATGGCAAGCTGTTCTGCGCCGATGCGTGCGCCGACGGCCATGGCGACGGCAAGGGCTGCGGCCACGCCGGGTGCACCTGCCACGGCTGAGAGGCCGTCGACAGCGGGTCGCCGCCAGCGGCGTTACTGCTGCGCCTTCACCGCCAGGATGTCGCATTCCAGACGGTCGAGCACGCGCTCGGCCGTGTGGCCGACGAGCAGCTCGGGCAGCGCGCTGCGTGAGACGACGCCCATGACGACGAGCGTGGCCGGCAGACGTTCGGCCAGGTTCGGCAGTTCCTGGGCCGGGTCGCCTTCGACGTGATGGACGTTGGCGTCGGGCAGCTGGTACTGCGCGACGAAGGCGTTGAAAGCGCGGTTGTGTTCCTCACGGAACTCCTCCAGGTACTTCTGATAGGCCGCGCCATCGATGGCGATCGGTGGTGCGACATGCTCACCCGGTGACTGGAAGCTGGTGAACATGTGCAGCGGCCGCCCGAGCGCGTCCGACAGCAACTGGCCCACCCCCATGATCGCCGTATCCACCGGATGGTGGTCGGCGTCGGGGTGCGAGGGATGCACGGCACAGAGGATGGCGCCGTGATGCGCGCGGTTCTGGTACTTGACCAGCAGCACCGGCGCCGGGCAGTGGCGCATGAGCTGCCAGTCGGTGGTGTTGTAGACCGAGCGCGCGCCGCGGATGGCATCGTCGTGCGCACCCTTGATGACCAGGTCCGGTTCGACTTCCCGCACCTTGTCCGCGATGGCGTTGTAGATGTTGCGCGCCCACACCGCCTCGCCCTCGGCGGTGATGCCCTGATCGGTCAGGGCCTCCACCTGCTCGTCGACCCACGCCTGGGCCTCGCGTTCGTACGCGGCCTGCGACATCTTGTCGCCGCGCTTGCCGAACAGATAGTGCCAGTAGAGAACGCTGCGATATTCGCGCACGAACAGAACCACCCGGGCGCCGGTGGCTTCGGCGAGCTCGACCGCGCGCTCGATCTCGGGGTACTGCTCTGCTCCGCGTTCGATGACGACCAGAATGGATTCGAGTCGTTCCATGGTGTGGCTCCGGATTCGAGTAGCGCCGATTTTACAGCAGCATGCAATCCATGCATTGCGCGAAGTCAAAAACCGTAGCGTTCATGCCGGATGCGGTGTCGCGTGCGGCCCGGCCGCCTCTGCGGCGGCGGCGCTCTCCACCCGGTAGAGCGTGACATTCGCCAGTCGATCGGCTTCCGTCCGTGACAGCCAGGGGATGCTGACCGGGCCACTGGCGAGGGTGAAGGTTACGGTGGCGATGCCGCGCCAGCGCTGCAGGATACTCTGACTGATCGCCAGGCGCTGGACGTTGGCCACCGGCAGCAGGACGGTTCGATGGCCAATCAGGCCCTGGCGTATGCGCAGGTAGTCGCCATCGAAGGCGTAGCCGACGGCGCGCCAGCGCAACCAGGCGAACGGCCACACCAGCAGCGGCACCGCGACCACCCCGGCCAGCGGCCAGTAACTGGCGCCCAGCGCCGCCAGGACGATCAGCAGCAGACTGGCGGCCACGCTCCAGCGCGCGACCAGGGCGCGGATGTATTCGCGCCGGACCCGCTGCAGCGGCGCCGTGCTGTCGATCCCCGGCCACAGCACGGCAATCAGATCGGCGGCCGCGCCCCGCGCCAGTCCCGGCACGAGGAAGCTGCGCGCCGCGGAGTCCTGGCCCGGCAGCACCGCGCCGATCTGACGGCAGACGAGATGGCTGCGCCCGAGCAGGCGGCCGACCGCGGTCTGGATCTGGTCGACGGTCTGCAGGCGTGCCCGCGACAGCGTCTGCTCCTGGCGGTTGAGCAGCCCGCTGCGCTGGCGGAAGCGGCCATCCGCGCGCGTCAGCACGAACCCGTGGAAACGCAGCCAGACCACGACAACGGAGATGGTCACGAGTGCGACCAGCACCCCCAGCGCGAGCACCGGCCCGGTCAGCCAGGGCCGCTCACCCAGCGCCTGCAGGTGGTCGGCGAACGCGGTATCCGCCAGCAGCCAGCGCAGCAGCGTCTCGATCTGGCCCAGGAAGGGCGCGGCGGCCGCGGCGAGCACGTAGGCGTAGTTGCTGGCGATGCCGTGGAGGATCAGCCCGCCCGGGGTGATGCGGTAGAGCTCGGTCTCGGCCGGCTCGGCGGTCGCGGATTCCGGGGCTGCGTCCGTGGTTGGGTTCCGGGATTCGCCGGGTGTCGCGCTCGCCCCCACCGCGAGGCGGTCGCGCAGTGCCTCGGCCAGCGGCACGGGAATGCCCGGCAGTTCGACCTGCGCGGCCGCACCGCCCGGGGTATCGAGGCTCAGCCGCACCAGCCCGAACAGCCGCAGATAGAGTGGCTGCTCCATGGCCATGTGCTGGATGCGCGCCGCCTTCACCCGCAGCTCGGTGCGCTCGATGATGCCGCTGCGCACCAGCAGCGTGTCGCCCTCCAGGCGAAAGCCGAAACGGCGATGGTGGATGAGGCAAACCAGCGCCACGGCCAGCAGTGCTACCAGCCCGACCAGCCCGACCTCGCGCAAGCCGATGCGCTCGACCAGCGCCACACCCGCACCCGCGCCCGCCAGCGCGGGGATGTTGTTGCGCACGAAGTCGACCACGATGCGGATGAAGATGAAGCCGACCGCCCACGGCGACAGGCGCAGCCATTCGCCGCGGTCGAGACGGGCCTCGCGGTCCGCCGCCGCGGATTCACTCATCGCGGCTGTTCCCGTACTCGGTGCCGGCCTCGACGCGAGCTGGCTCGCCGGTGGCGGACGCGGCAGCCGTACTGCTGTCGAGTTCGCGGATGCGCTCCAGCAGATGCCGGCGGACCCGCTCGGCGGTATCGGCGGTCAGGCCGGCGACGACGAGATCCGTGCTCAGGCCGCCGGCGGTGTAACAGCTCAGGCGCACGAGACCGAAGGCGCGCTCGAGCGGACCACTGGCCGTCTCGACATGCTGGATGCGCGCCAGCGGCAGGACCGCCGTGGTCTGGACGATGATGCCGCTGCGATGGATCAGATCGTGCTCACGCAGCCCCCAGGCCCGCCGGCGCGCTTCCAGCCAGGCGAGGCCGCTGGCGATCAGCGTGAGCGCGAACGCGCCGGTGGCAACGCGCCAATCGCCGGCGGGCGGCACGTCCTCGAGCTCGGGCATCAGTCCGACAACCAGCGCCGCGAACGTGCCGACGAGCAGGATCGCCACCATCCGGCACGGCGCATAGCGTGGTGACACCGGCTCCAGTGGCACGGATTGCCAGGCCGGCAGGGCGGTGACATCAATGGGTTCGTTGCGAAATTCCAGAAACCTCTCCCTGCTGATCAATCGGGTGGACGCGAACGATCCGATGCATGCGCCAGCAGTGGTATCGTAACGCCATTGTCGCGACCACGGACCGGAACACGGATGCCCAGCGAATTTGCCCTGCCCCTGACCATCGCGCTCGCGGTTGTCGTCACCGTGATGATACTGCTTGCGCTGTTGGCCTGGCGCCTGCGACGCCAGCGCAAGTACCAGCCCGCACCCGCCCTGCTGACACCGGCCGAGAACGACGCCTACGCCCGGCTGCAGTCCGCGGTGGGTCGCGACGTGCTGGTGTTCGCGAGAGCACGGGCCACGGATGTGCTCGCCCCGGCCCCGGGGCTGTGGCGTGGGCGACGCCGGCGGGTGATGGAGGACCTGATCGGCGAGTATCTGGATTTCGTGATCTGCGCCCCGAAGGATACACGGCCCTTGCTGGTGGTGGCGGTTGCCGACTCACGGCTCTCGCATCGCCGGCAGCGCCGGCGTGCGCGCTGGCTGGAACGGCTCTGTGCCGATGCGGGTTTGCCGGTGCTGCAGCTCGATGAGGATGAGTTCGCGGGCATCGATGCGTCCGCGCTGCGCGCGAAAATCGCGGAACTGGCGAACGCGCGGTCCACGAAGGCCTCCACCCGGACAGGGCAGGCGGCCGCGACAGCGTCAGCCGCCGCAGGCTCGGCCCGTGACTCGTCGGCGTCCGAGCCACCTACGCCAAAGCCATCGGCTTCCAACCCCCCGGCATCGGCCCCTCCGGCATCCCAACCCTCGCCATCGGATGCCCCCACGCCGCGGCCATCCGCGCCGGAATCCGCGGCAGGGGAATCCGGAGCAGGAAAATCCGGGGCCGAGGAACCCGTCACGCCGCGACCCGAGCCGGCCGACGCGGAAGACCACGACCCGGCGACCCGGCATCGTGACATGACATCGGATGGCCGCCGGGAGCCGCTGGTCGATCTGCCGGACGACTTCTACGAAGACGAGCCTGCGGGCAAGCCGCAGCGGTAGTGGACACTGCACGCGCCTGCCAACGACGGACCGTGTCGCACAGGCTGCGCGCATGACTGACGTCACCCCCGAGGTTCCGCCGGATGACGAGCGGTTCGTCCTCGCCCACGCCACCTGGCGTCAGTTCCATGCGCTGTGCCTGGATCAGCCGACGCCGACGCAGCCGGAGATCGACGGCCGCCTGAAGCTCTACCAGCGCTCACGCGAGGTGGCCGCGATGCGGCATTTCGGTGTGGCGACAGTGCTGCTCGCCGGCATCGCCAAGACGCTGACCGACATGGGTCGGGCGTACGCCAATGTTGCCGACAGTACGGGGGCACTGCTGTTCGTGGTCAGTTGCGTCGTGCTGGTGATTGCCGGTGCCCACTGCCTTACCCGCATGCGCGATGCCGTCGACGCCCGCGCCATCGCGCGCCGCATCGATATCGATCCGGTGCCGTGGTCACGCGTCGACACGCTGTTTGCCGACACCCGCGATGCGGATGTGCGTGCCTATGTGGATGGTGTGCGCCAGCAGGGCCGCTCGCTGCGCCGTGCCGAGGCGGCGGTGGCTTATGAACGGGCCAGCGGCGGTGCTGCCGCTGCCGATGCTTCCCCCGCCGCGTTTCGCCGCTTCGTTCGGGGGCGCCCTGCCGTGCTGCCGCGCGAGTATGCCGCCGGTGCGGCCTGCGTGCTGGCCGTGCTGCTGGTCAATCAGTCGACCGCCGAGCCGGCGATGGTGCTGCCCCCGCTGTTCGTGCTTGCCGCGTGGTCGCTCGGCGATCTGCTGGGCAATCTCGTGGAAGTCATCAACGATCCCTGGGAGCTGCGCGACGGCGGCAAGGAATCCACGCTGATGCGCCGCTTGCTGATGTTCGACCTGTCGCCGTCGATCGCCGTCATCCTCGCCGTCACCGCCGTGCACATGGCGATCGCCACGCTGGCCTGACCGGCTGGTCGGTCATCGTGCAGCGTGCTACCGTCGCGCGGTCATGCGCCCGATCCATCTCCTCTCGGTAGTCTTCATCATGGCACTGTTCGGCAGTGCCTACCCGGTCGGCAAGCTCGGGGTGGAGCACTTCCCGCCGTTCCAGTTCGCCGCCATGCGCAGCGTGATCCTGGTGGTCGCCCTGTTGCCGCTGTGGCGACTGCACCGCCCCGCGCGCGACAGCCTGCTGCCGCTGGCCGGGTTCTGCCTGTGCATGGGGACCGGGGTCTACGCCTTCATGTATGTCGCGCTGCACATGGCCGAGACCGTGTCGCCGATCGTCATCGGTACGCAACTCAGCGTCCCCTTCGCGGTGATCCTCGGCCGGCTGTTCCTGGGCGAGGGCGTGCGCCTGGTGACCTGGGCGGCGATCCTGGCCGCGTTCGGCGGGATCGTGCTGATCGCGTTTGAACCGGCATTGCTCGACGACATTCCGGCGTTGCTGATGATTGCCATCAGCGCCCTGCTCTACGCCCTGTCCACGCTGTTCGCGCGCTCGCTGCGGGACATGCCGGTGTTCACCATGAACGGCTGGATGGCCCTCACGGCGGTCCCACTGCTGGGGCTGCTGTCGGTCATCTTCGAGCAGGACCAGTGGCACGCCGTCGCCACGGCAGGCGCCACGGAATGGGTGGTGCTGCTGCACTCGGCGCTGATCATCTCGCTGCTCGGGCATGTATGGATGTTCTCGCTCTACCGGCACTACCCGGTTGCCCATGTCATCCCCTACTACGTCCTCATGCCGGTGTTCGGCATCGCGCTGACACTGGTGATCTTCACCGAGATCCCGTCGCTGCAGACGCTGATCGGCGGGGCCATCGTGATCGCCGCCACCTGGGCGGTGAACCGGACGACGCTGAGCCCGACGCCGCACGCCGGCCAGGCCGCGCCCGAACCAAGCCCGGCGGTGGAGGCGGAGGCGCCCACGAGTGGCGACACCGACTCCACCGCGGAGCGCCCGACGAAAGAGTGATTCCTGTGCGTTGACGCGCGTGGCATGTACCCGCGACGCGTCTGTCAGTATCCTGACGGCAAGTCCCGCACCCAACCGCCCCTGGAGCCCGGTCGATGCATCTCGGCATTCTGCAAAGCGATAGTGTTCGTCCCGAACTGCGCGATACGTTCGGCGATTACCCGGACATGTTCGAGCGCCGATTCCGCGCGCTTGCCCCCGATCTGACCTTCAGCAAGTGGAACCTGCCGGCGGGCGAGCGTCCGGATTCCATCGACGCGGCGGACGCATGGCTGATCACCGGCAGCAAGTGGAGCGTGTACGACGACGATGACTGGATCGCCGGGGCGCACGACCTGGTGCGCGAACTGCACGCCGCACGCCGGCCCATCCTGGGGATCTGCTTCGGCCATCAGCTGGTCGCGAGCGCGCTCGGCGGCGAAGTGCAGCCCGCCGGCGCCTGGGGCGTGGGCGTGCACACGGCGCGCATCCATGAACAACCGACCTGGATGCAGCCCGCGCTGCCGACGCTGTCACTGCTGGTCAGCCACCAGGACCAGGTGACACGCGTACCGGAGTCGGCACGCGTGCTGGCCGGTCATGCGTTCTGCCCGAACGACATGATGCAGCTCGGCGACCACATCCTGACCTTCCAGGGGCATCCCGAGTTCGAGCCGGGCTACTCGCGGGCGCTGATGGAACTGCGCCGTGAGCAGATCGGGGAGTCGACCTACCACGAGGGCATGGCCTCGCTGCACTCGACCATCCAGGGGGATATCGCCGTCGCCTGGATGCTGCACTTCCTCGGCCACGAAGTGTCCACCGAGGCCGCCGACGCGCAAGCGAGTTGAGTCGTACGAGCTGAGTCGTACTCGGCGCGCGGTGGTCAGGCGGCGCGCAACAGCGGCGCGCGCGAGCCGGTAGCCGCCCAGCGCCACAGCCATTCGACCGGGCCCATGCGGAAATGCTGCAGCCAGGCCGTGGCGGCGGCGATCAGCACGACCCAGACGCCAACGACCACGAACAGCTGTTCGAGGCGTGTTACCTGACCGAACAGTCCGAAGCCGTGACCATAGAAGATCGTGGTGCAGATGACGCTGGTGAGGAGATAGGCGCTCAGCGCGGTCCGACCGACCGCACGCAGACCCGCCAGCAGTCTGGGGAACCAGCCGGCGCGCCAGACCAGCAGCAGGCCGCAGATCCAGGCAAGCGTCAGGAACGGCGTGCCCAAGTGGTTGAACTCGGCGCCCAGGAACAGCGAGGTCAGCATCTCCCAGCCGGTGGCCTGATTGAACCAGACACCGAGAAGGATGATCGGCAGGCCGATGGCGAGGCCGGCAAGCCCCCAGCGGCGATATTCGCGGCTCGACCAGCTGCCGGAGAGCAGGCCCGAACGGTAGGCGGCCATGCCGGCGAGCATGGCCGCGAGCACGTGCCAGCCGTGGTTGGTCGGCAGGCGCCACAGATGGTAGATGCGTGCATCGTTGACGCGCGCGGCCATCTGTTCCGTCCAGCCGCCGCGATAACCCTGCGTCTGCGCGATGATCTCGGGGCTGGTGGGTTGCCAGTAGTGCTGCACTACGAAATCGTAATACGCCGCCGGCAGGTTGTAGAAGACAATGGTGAGGAAGATCGAGATCATGACCGGCACCAGGTACAAGGCCCCGGCAATGATCAACAGCCTGCGCGGCCGGCAGTTGCGAAAGGCGAAAGCGACCACGCCGATCACCGCATAGATCAGGAGGATGTCGCCGTACCAGATGAAATAGGCATGGGCGGCGCCGATCACCCCCAGGACGAACATGCGGCGGAGATGGAGATACCACGCGCGACCGCTGGCCACGGCCATGCGCTCGGAGAGCAGGACGATACCGGCACCGAACAGGGCGGAGAAGATGGTGAGGAACTTCTCCTGGAAGGCGACATGACTGAGCAACCAGATCCAGTAATCCAGGCCATTCATCGGCCCGGCCAGCGTCGGATTGACGTAGGCCAGGCTGACCATGGAGAACATCTGGATGTTGATCACGAGGATGCCCAGGATCGCGAATCCGCGCAGCACGTCGAGGCTGTCTTGCCGGGTGGTGGCGCGGGCGGTCGAGGCAGTGCTGGACATGGTGTCCCGGATTGTGCAGTTGGATGCGAAGAAATACGCGGCGGAGACTACCCGGCGCCCACAGCCCTTACAACCCTCACGAGTGAAGCTGTCGAGCAGGCAAGCGGACGCTGATCATGGACCCCATCACCCACGTTCTGCTGGGCGGCACCACCGCGCAAGCCGCGGCCCGTAACGGCGAGGCACGCGCGGCAGCGCTTGCGGGCGGCGTGGCGGCGGTCATCCCCGATCTCGACATGTTCATCCCCACGGGCGGCGACTCGCTGTCGGCGCTGCTGCTGCATCGCAATTTCAGTCATTCGATCGTGTTCATGCCGCTCGGCGCGCTCATCGCCGCCGGTCTCGTGTGGCTGCTGCTGCGCCGTTCCACCGGCTTTGGCCGGGTGTACCTGTGGTCACTGCTCGGCATCGTCGTGCACGCGCCGCTGGATGCGTTGAACGCCTACGGCACCACCCTGCTCTGGCCGTTCAGCGATCTACGCGTGGCGTGGCCGATCATGCCGGTGGTGGAGATCGTGTTCACCACCGGGTTGCTGATCGCCGCCGGTGTCGCGTTCTACGTCAATCGCCCGCGTGCAGCCCGTTTCGGCCTGGTCTTCGCCTGCGCCTGGCTCGCCGTTGCGGCGCTGCAATACGAACGCGCCAAATCCGCGGTCGTGGATCTGGCACAGGAGCGCGGCGAGCGCATCGAACGCATGCTGGTACAGCCCTCCCTCGGCAACCTGTGGCTCTGGGGCAGTCGCTACGAGACCGCCGATGGTCACTACCAGCTCGATGCGCTGTACCTCGGCCCGACCGGTACGACCCGTGTGTATCCGGGCGACCGTCCGCGCGCGTTCCGCCTGGACCACGAGCCGGGCATCCCGGCCGACTCGCGGGTCGCCCGCGATCTCGAGCGCTTCCGCTGGTTCGCCGACGACTGGCTGATCCGGGATCCGCAGTCCCTGCAGGTGATCGGTGATGCACGCTATGTGTCGCCGCCACATCGGGCGCGGCCGTTGTGGGGCGTAAGCTACGATCCCGATGACTTCGACCGGGCGATGGAGTTCGAGCATTTCCGCAACGTTGTCGACCGCGACTGGCCCGCGTTTCTACTGATGATCGCGGGTCGACCCGTCGACATGGATGACACGGGTGCTACCCTGTGGCGCCCCCAGCAACCGGAGCCGATCGATGAGTGAGGAAAACGAGGACCAGCAGGAACTGCAGCTATCCGTGGAGATGGTGCGCGACATCCAGGAACGCCTGAAGCAGTCGGACGAGCGCTGCGCCGATCCCGGCGTGGCCGCGCAGTACATGGCGGCGATCAGCGGATTCCTGCTCGGCAACATCAATGCCGAAACGGACAAGAAGAAGGAATTCCTGCGTCAGTTGCAGGAGTTTGCCGCCAGCGTGGTCGACGATGTCGAAGCGCAGAACCAGATGCAGCAGGCTCAGCCCGCCGCTACGGCAACCGACGCCGGCACCGGTGAAAAGTCGGGCATCTGGCAGCCGGGCGATCCCTGATCATCCTGGTCAGGCGGATGCCGAGCTGGTTGATCCGGCGTCGGCATTACCTCTCGCGAAGGCGCGAAGCACGCGAAGAAAG
>CAZJGZ010000070.1:0-11512 GCA_964545695.1 uncultured Ectothiorhodospiraceae bacterium
TGCCGCCTATCGCGCTGCGGCCGAATCAGGTTGACGATCACGCGCTTTCCGGTCAGGTTTGGCGGTTGTGGCGCACAGATGCTTGTGTGCGTTGGTGCACGTCCGGTGCGAGCTTCCGCGCTGGGCACACACTCGCTGGGGAAACCAATGTCGGTCTTACAGGGCAATCCGCAGGCCACGGGTTTGTGGCTGACGCTCGGTTTGCTGCTGGCGTACGCACCTTTGCCGGCCGTGGCGGATGATGCGCTGGCCGTGTCCACCCGAGCATTCGCGGATGTTCGTGTCTCGGTGGATGCATCGGCCCCGGCCGAGGTGCACGCGCTCGCATCAAGCCGGCTTCCCGCGCGTATCAACGCCCCGGTTGAGGCGTTTCTTGTCGAGGTTGGCGACCGAGTGGATGCCGGGGATGTGCTGGTGCGCCTCGATTGTGCGGATTTCACCGACCGTCTCGAACAGGCGGAGGGGCGTCTGCAGGAGCTCGAGGCGCGGCGAACGTTTGCGCTGGCACGCAGGGATCGCCTGCAGCGATTGCGTGAACAGGGCGCGGTGTCCGCAGATGCGCTCGACGAGGCGGTATCGGAAGTGGATTCGCTCGCGGCGTCCGCGCGAGCACAGCGCGGTACTGTGCGTGAGGCGGAGCGCGATGTGGGCCGCTGTGACGTGCGCGCCCCGTTCGCGGGATTCGTGACCGAACGCCCGGTGAGCGCCGGCGAATGGGTCGCAGCGGGGGGCGTGTTGCTGCGGCTGCTGGATCCGGCTCGGGTGGAAGTCCGCGCGCGAGTACCGTATCGCGAGATACCCGCCGACGAATCCTTCGGCTCGGCCAGATTCCGCGCCGACGGGGTCGAGCACGCGGTTGAACTGCGCAAGGTCGTGGCCGATGTCGAGCCCGCAGGGCGAATGCGCGAGGTGCGCCTGGGTTTCGCGGATGCACCGCCGACGGTCGGTACACCCGGCCGGCTGCACTGGCAGCGGCATGAATCCGCCGTACCGGCGAATCTCCTGGTTCAGCGCGACGGGGTGCTCGGCGTGATGCTGGTCGAGGACGGCGTTGCGCGGTTCCATGGCCTGGCGGATGCAATCAGCGGACGACCTGCTCCGGCACCCGGGCTGCCGGCGGATGCCGAACTGATCATCGAAGGGCGCGAGGGAGTGCGTTCCGGTCAGCCAGTGAAGCGCGCCGCGGGTGATGGTGATGGCAGCTGACCGCGCGTGGTTTTTCGCCAGTCGGGGCGGCCGATGACCCCGGGTGATTGCAGCCCATGATTTATCAGCGTTTCCTGAGCAATCATGTGCTGGCCAATGTCACGTTCGTGCTCGTGCTGGTGATGGGCATTACTGCCTATTCGCTGATGCCGCGACAGCAGGATCCCACGGTCAATTTCAACTGGATCGAGATCGTTACCGCGCTGCCGGGGGCGGCGCCGGCGGACATGGAGCGACGCGTCACCGACCCGCTCGAACGCGCTGTACGCAAGGTGGACGATATCCGCTTCGTGTCCAGCTCGAGCAGCGAGAGTGTGTCGCGCATCCTGGTCCGGTTCGAGGATATCGCCGACAGCACGTTTCGCGAGCGAGTCATGGATCTTCGCCGCGAAATTCAGTCGGCCGAGTCGGAATTGCCGGACGCGGCCGAGGATCCGGAGGTGCTGGAGATCACAACGGCCAACGCCTTCCCGGCCGCCACCATTCTGGTAACCGCGCCCGGTGGTGGTGAACACCTCCGCCGGCAAGCCGCCCTCATGGAACGCGAGATCGAGCAGCTCGCCGGCGTTGACGACGTGCTACCGATCGGTCTGCAGGACCCGGAGCTGCATGTCCGTTTTGATCCCCTGGCGATCGAGGGATTCGGTCTGCGTCCGTCGGACCTTGCCAGCACCGTGCGTGGCTATTTCCGTGATCTGGCCGCAGGGCAGGAGAATATTGGTGACCAGGCGTGGCTCGTGCGCGTGGAGGGCACGAGCAATGATCCGGCGGACCTCGGTCGGGTACCGATCAGCTCGGCCGCCGGAGAGATTCCGCTCGATGTCGTTGCCGACGTCGGGCTCGGTCAGAGCGAGCCATCCTCGCTGGCACGGTATCGCGGTGATCCGGCGGTCGTGCTCGGCGTGACCAAGCAGGCCGATGCCAACACCCTTGATCTGGTCGATCGCCTGCAGGGGTTCATCGACGAACGCAACGAATTGGCCGATCAATCGGGATTCCGCCTTGTTCTCGCCGATGACCAGACGGAGGTTACGCGCAACGCTCTGGGCGTGATGCAGCGCAACATGCTCATCGGCCTGGTGCTGGTGATGGTGGTGGCGTGGCTGTTCCTGGGTAGCGGGATTTCCTTTCTTCTTGGAATTGCCATTCCGTTCATCCTTGCCGGTACGTTCTGGCTGCTCTGGGGGGCGGGCGAAACGCTGAATGTCACCGTGCTGCTCGGGGTGGTGATCGCGCTCGGGATGATCGTGGATGCCACGGTCGTTGTCGTGGAGTCGATCTATTATCGCCTGGAGCGGGGTGTGGAGCGGGCGAGGGCGGCGATCGAGGGCGTCCGCGAGGTGTTTTCGCCGGTGACCGCGTCGGTTGCCACGACCATTGCCGCGTTCCTGCCTTTGATGCTGATGCCGGGCGTGCTCGGCCAGTTCATGTATGTCGTGCCGTTCGTGGTCAGCATGGCGCTGCTGGCGAGCCTGGTCGAGGCGTACTGGATGCTGCCGGCGCATATCATGGCACTGCGCCCGCGCGTGACCGCGCCGCGGCGGACGCAACGGCTGCGTACCCGGATGCTGCGGCGCATCCGCAGCCGCTACACCCTGTTGCTGGCGGGCGCCATGCGTCGGCCGAAGCGGATCCTGGCGGGGGCGCTGACGCTGTTCCTGGTCGCGGTTGTGGCCGTGGTGACCGAGCGCGGGGTGCGTTGGGACTTTTTTGCGTTTGATCCGCTGCCGCTGTTCTACGTCAACGTGGAGATGCCGGCGGGCACACCGGTCGAGGGCACGCTGGCAAAGGTCGAGGAAGTCGAGGCGCGGACGCGTGAACTCCTGCGCGAGGGCGAGGCGCGGTCGGTGGTGCCCTACGCGGGTCAGATGTACACCGATGCGGAGATCCGTCGCGGCAACCAGTATGGGCAGGTGCTGGTCGCCCTCAATCCCCGCACCGGAGATGTCCGGACCACGGATGCCATTGTGGCGGCGTTGCGCGAGCAGTTTGACGACATCGCCGGGGCCGATGTCTCGCTGTTGCAGCTATCCGGCGGCCCACCGGCAACCCGCCCGGTCAGCGTCAAGGTGCGCGGTGACGATTTCACGGACCTGCGGGCCGCGGCTGCGGACCTGCGCGAGCGCATGAGCACGCATCCGCACATACGCGATGTCGTCGATGACGACGAGGTTGGCATGATGCAGCTCGACGTGCGGGTTGACGCGGCGGCGGCGCATCGCGCGGGCATTGTCCCGAACGAGATTGCCAACACCGTCCGTCTGCTGGTGGACGGCGAGATCGTCACGAGTTTCCAGGATGCGGGCGAGGAGCGGGATGTACGCGTTCTCGCCGGGCGCAACGATATTCAAGCCATCGATGAGGTCCTCAATCTGTCACTGCCGGGCGGTGATGGCGAGCCGGTGGCACTGTCCGAGCTGGTCACGCTGGAGCGCGGCCCGGGCATGGCGAATATCCGCCACCACAACTTCCGGCGCGCGATCACCGTCGAGGCGGATATCGTACGGGAGGAGACGGACGCCGTGGCGGCCAACAACTGGGTTCGGGAGCAGTGGCGGGACATGCGCGCCGATCACCCCGATGTAACCGTCGATTTCACCGGCATGCTCGAGGACATCGAGGAAAGCCTGGAAGCGATGCTGGTGCTTGGGCTGCTCGGCCTGGGCCTGATTTACCTGATCCTCGGCACGCAATTCCGCAGTTACTTCCAGCCCCTGCTGATCCTGGTGACGGTGCCGATGGCGTTCACCGGTGTGATTGCGGGTCTGGTCGTGACTGGCAACCCCATCTCCCTGTTCACCCTGTACGGCATGATCGCCCTTGCCGGGCTGGCCGTGAACGCGGCGATCGTCATGGTCTCCGCGGCGAATGCGCGCCTGGCCGAGGGCATGTCGCTGGTCCACGCGACGCTGCTGGCGGCGCGCCGACGCGTGATACCGATCCTGATCACTTCGATGACGACCATCGCCGGCCTGTTTTCGCTCGCCACGGGCCTCGGCGGGAAGTCACTGCTGTGGGGGCCGGTGGCAACCGCCATTGTCTGGGGGCTGCTGGTGTCGACGGTGCTGACGCTGTTCGTGATTCCGCTGCTCTACGGCCTGACCATGCGCCGGTCCTGGCGGCTGCGCTGAGCGTCGGTGGCGCGCCGCGCGGCCACGGAGCCGGTGGCGCCGTGTGCCTGTTACGGGACTCGGGTCGTGTGGTAGAGTCCGCGCTCTCGCGCGATCCGCTGCATCGGCCAGAACAGGGTTGTATAATGCCCGGTTGGCAACGCGAAAGTGGCGGAATCGGTAGACGCGCTGGCTTTAGGTGCCAGTGGGGGCAACCCCGTGAGAGTTCGAGTCTCTCCTTTCGCACCACGACTCAGGCACCAGATGCCACGTGGCCTGCTCGGCGGGAGAGCGGTATACGTGAGATGGGCCAGTAACCAGGAGTAGGCAACCCCATGCAGGTTTCTCTGGAACGGGAGGAAGGTCTGGAACGCACCCTGCGGGTGGACATTCCGGCCGACCGGATCGACAGCGCGGTCAACGACAAGCTCAACCAGCTCGCGCGCAATGTGCGCCTGGACGGATTCCGGCCGGGCAAAGTGCCGCTCCGCGTGGTACGGAATCGCTTCGGTGGCGAAGTGCGCCAGGAAGTGGTGAGCGAGATCATGCAGTCCAGCCTTCAGGAAGCCATCGGGCAGCAGGAACTGCGCCCGGCGGGGGCGCCGTCGGTGGAGGCCAACGACAACGATGATGGCGGGGTCACGGTGCGCGCGACCTTCGAGGTCGTGCCGGAAATCGAGGTGACCGGACTCGGCGGCGTCGAGATCGAGAAGCCGGTTGCCGAGGTCACCGACGCCGACGTTGACAACATGGTCGAGACGCTGCGCAAGCAACGCCAGACCTTCAACGACGTCGAGCGGCCCGCGGCCCAGGGCGACCAGATCGTCATCGACTATGTGGGTCGCATCGATGGCGAGGCGTTCGAGGGTGGCTCCGGGGAGGATACGCCGGTAGAGCTCGGTGCCGGACGGATGATCGATGGCCTGGAAGAGGGCATGGAGGGCATGACCGCCGGGGATACGCGCACGATCGACGTCACCTTTCCCGAGGACTACCAGGCCGCTGAACTCGCCGGCAAGACCGCCCAGTTCGAAGTGACCGCCAAGGCCGTGCAGGAGCCGCAGTTGCCGGCCGTCGACGAGGAATTCGTCCATGGCTTCGGCATCCAGAGCGGCGACATCGACGAATTGCGTGCCAGTCTCCGGCAGAACATGGAACGCGAGTTGAAGCAGACCCTGCGTACCCGGGTCAAGGAGAAGGTGCTCAACGCGCTGCTCGAGAACAATGACATCGCGGTGCCGACGCCGATGGTGAACGAGGAAATCGGCCGCATGCGGGAAGAGATGAAACAGCGGCTCGGCGGGCAGGTTCCGGATGATCGTCTGGGTGATGACATGTTCCGCACCGAGGCCGAGCGGCGCGTGAAACTCGGCCTCCTGCTGGCGGAAGTGATCCGCCGCGGGGAGCTGCGCGCCGACCCTGATCGCGTACAGGCGCAGATCGAGGAACTGGCGTCGTCGTACGAGGATCCGGCGCAGGTCATCCAGTACTACAGCGAAAATCGCGAAGCGCGGTCGGGTGTCGAAGCCATGGTGGTCGAGGACCAGGCTGTCGATCACCTGCTTGCGGAGGCCGAGGTTTCCGAGCAGCCGAGCGATTTCGACACCGTCATGCAGCGGACCACAGGCTGAGGATATACCGCATGAATCTTGTTCCGATCGTTGTCGAGCAGACCCCGCGCGGGGAGCGTTCGTACGACATATTCTCCCGCCTCCTCAAGGAGCGGGTCATATTTCTGGTGGGGCCGGTCGAGGACCAGATGGCGAACCTCGTGGTCGCCCAGCTGCTCTACCTGGAATCGGAAAACCCGGACAAGGACATTTCGATCTACATCAACTCGCCGGGCGGGTCGGTGACGGCGGGGCTGTCGATCTACGACACCATGCAGTTCATCAAGCCCGACGTGAACACGCTCTGCGTCGGCCAGGCGGCGAGCATGGGGGCGTTGCTGCTCGCCAGTGGCGCGGCCGGCAAGCGCCACGTGCTTCCGCACTCGCGGATGATGATCCACCAGCCGCTCGGCGGGTTCCAGGGGCAGGCGACGGATATCGACATCCATGCCCGCGAGATACTCCAGACCCGGGATCGCCTGAACCAGATCCTCGCCCACCACACCGGCCAGTCGCTGGATCAGGTGCGGGAGGACACGGAACGGGACAATTTCATGAGCGCCGATCGGGCCGTGGAATACGGCCTCGCCGATGCCGTGATTTCCAGCCGGAGCTGACCCGGCACGGGCCATGACAAGGCGGTTTTGGCGCCTTGCGTGGCGTACCGTGAGAGGCGGGCTCCGCCGCTGTTGGCCTTGCAAATGCCCCCCCGAAGCGGCATTGTGAAGGCTGTCACCCGACGCCTTGGGGCAACCCATACATGACCGATCAGACCGACGACAGGCAGGATGGCGGCAAGCTTCTGTATTGCTCCTTCTGCGGCAAGAGTCAGCACGAAGTCCGCAAGCTTATCGCAGGCCCCTCCGTATTCATCTGCGACGAGTGCGTGGACCTGTGCAACGATATCATTCGCGAGGAAATGCAGGATGCCTCGCGGGCGTCGACGACCCGTCTGCCCCGACCCAGCGAGATCAACGAGACCCTCGATGACTACGTGATCGGTCAGGAACCGGCCAAGAAGATCCTGTCCGTAGCGGTCTACAACCACTACAAGCGGCTGGAGTTCCGCCAGGGCAAGGACGAGATCGAGTTGGCCAAGAGCAATATCCTGCTCATTGGCCCGACCGGATCGGGCAAGACGCTTCTTGCCGAGACGCTTGCGCGGCTGCTGAATGTGCCCTTCACGATTGCCGACGCGACCACGCTGACCGAAGCGGGGTATGTGGGCGAGGACGTGGAAAACATCATCCAGAAGCTGTTGCAGAAATGTGATTACGATGTCGAGAAGGCGCAGAACGGCATCGTCTACATTGACGAGATCGACAAGATCTCGCGCAAGTCGGACAACCCGTCGATCACGCGCGACGTCTCGGGTGAAGGCGTGCAGCAGGCTCTGCTCAAACTGATGGAAGGCACCGTCGCCTCGGTGCCGCCGCAGGGGGGTCGCAAGCACCCACAGCAGGAATTCCTCCAGGTCGACACGTCGAACATGCTGTTCATTGTCGGTGGTGCCTTCGCCGGCCTGGACCGCATCATCCGCAATCGCTCCGAGCATGGCGGTGTCGGTTTCGGGGCCGAGGTCATGACCCGGGATGAACGCCCGAACGTGGGCCAGGTGTTGCGGGGCGTGGAGCCGGAAGACCTGATCAGTTACGGCCTCATACCCGAGTTCGTCGGGCGCCTGCCCGTGGTGGCGACGCTCGAGGAGCTGGATGCGGACGCGCTGGTGCGCATTCTGACCGAGCCGAAAAACGCCATCATCAAACAGTACGGCAAACTGTTCGAGATGGAAGGCTGCGAATTCGAAATGCGGGATTCGGCGCTTTACGAGATTGCGCACAAGGCCATGGCGCGCAATACGGGCGCGCGTGGTCTGCGCACGATCATCGAGGGCGTGCTTCTCGATACGATGTACGAATTGCCGTCGATGTCGGGCGTGAAACGAGTCATCGTCGACGACGCTGTTGTGCGCGGCGAGGCATCGCCGTATCTGTTACTCGAGGGCCAGGAGAGCGAGCCGGTTCGGGTCGAGGAGGCGGCGCGACTGCAGGAGGCAGAACCACCGACCTATCGACGGGCCGCTTCGGACGAGTGAGTGGCCGGGTCGGCCGTCCCGCCCAGCCCCGCTTCGTAGCGTGGTCCTGGCCGCAGTGATCCGGAGGTGTGGGTGCTGACGGGCCGGGCCTGCACACCTCGCAGGCTGGTCACATGCTCGGCGCCCGCCCACTGCGGTAATCCGCCCGTGGACCTCGGGAGGAAGCCGCCCCATACCTTGAAAAACCCGGCTACGCGCCGCATATCCCCCATATACGCCAGTACCCTGAATATTGAATCGAGCAGGAGCACACGTGGATTCCAACGATCAGAGCCAGCCCCCGAGTGAAAACCAGACATTGCCCGTGCTGCCATTGCGCGATGTGGTGGTCTATCCACACATGGTCATTCCGCTCTTCGTGGGCCGGGAAAAGTCCATTCGCGCCCTGGATGCGGGCATGGCCGGTGGCAAACAGATCCTCGTGGTCGCGCAAAAGAGCGCCGAGACCGATGACCCGGACACGGGTGATATCCACGAGATCGGGACGCTGGCAACCATCCTGCAGCTGCTGAAATTGCCCGATGGCACCATCAAGGTGCTCGTCGAGGGTGCCAGCCGCGTCCGCCTGGCGGACCTGGCCACGGCTGAGGATGATTATTTCGTGGCCCGGTCGCAGGTGATCGACGAGCCGGAGATTGACGATGAACGCGAGCAGCAGGTTCTGATTCGCTCACTCATCAACGTCTTCGAACAGTACGTCAAGCTGAACAAGAAAGTGCCGCAGGAAGTGCTCAACTCGCTGCACGGCATTGGTGACCCGTCGCGTCTGGCGGATACGATCGCCGCCCACATGGCGCTGGGAATCGAAGAAAAACAGAACCTGCTGGAAACTGCGGACGTGCGCGCGCGCCTGGAACGACTGATGGCGCTGATCGAGGGTGAGCTGGATCTGCTGCAGATCGAGAAACGCCTGCGTGGGCGCGTCAAACAGCAGATGGAGAAGAGTCAGCGCGAGTATTACCTCAATGAGCAGATGAAGGCCATCCAGAAGGAGATGGGTGATCTCGAGGATGGCGGCAACGAGCTCGACGAATTGGCGGAGAAGATCCGCACGAGCGGCATGACCAAGGAGGCGCAGGAGAAGGCGGAGAATGAGCTTGGCAAGTTGCGCATGATGTCGCCGATGTCGGCCGAGGCCTCCGTTGTGCGCAACTACATCGATACGCTGCTGGCCGTACCGTGGAAAAAGCGCTCACGTGTCCGCCATGACCTGGCGCGCGCCGAGCGCATCCTCGACGAGGATCACTACGGTCTGGAGAAGGTCAAGGAGCGCATCCTGGAATATCTCGCCGTGCAGCAGCGCGTGCGCAAGATGAAGGGCCCGATCCTGTGCCTGGTCGGTCCCCCGGGTGTCGGCAAGACATCCATCGGCCGCTCCATCGCGCGGGCGACGAACCGCAAGTTCGGCCGCATGTCATTGGGCGGTGTGCGTGACGAAGCCGAAATCCGCGGACATCGTCGAACGTATATCGGATCGATGCCGGGCAAGATCATGCAGACCCTGTCTCGGGTTGGTGTGCGCAATCCACTGTTCCTGCTCGACGAAATCGACAAGATGTCGATGGATTTCCGTGGTGATCCGGCATCGGCGCTGCTTGAAGTGCTTGATCCGGAACAGAACCACACCTTCCAGGATCACTATCTCGAGGTGGACTTCGATCTGTCGCAGACGATGTTCGTGGCGACCGCGAATACGACGCACATCCCGGAACCGTTGCTGGACCGAATGGAAGTAATACGTCTTCCGGGCTACACGGAGGACGAAAAGACGGCCATCGCGGAGAAGTATCTGGTACCCAAGCAGATGAAGAACAACGGCTTGCGTGATGGCGAACTTGTCATTGATGAGGCCACCATCCGCGAGGTGGTCCGGACGTACACGCGTGAGGCGGGTGTGCGCAACCTCGAACGTGAAGTTGCCAAGGTCTGTCGCAAGGTCGTCAAGCAACTGCAGAGTGGCGCCGAGGAAAAACCGATTCATGTGGATGTCGATAATCTGCATGACTATCTGGGTGTGCGCCGGTTCCGCTACGGTCGGGCCGAGGAGAACGATCGCACCGGCCACGTTACCGGGCTGGCCTGGACCGAAACTGGTGGTGAGTTGCTGACCATCGAATCCGCCGTAATGCCCTTCGGCAAGGGGCGGCAGTACTTCACCGGTCACCTTGGCGAGGTCATGCAGGAATCGATCAAGGCGGCCATGACGGTAATCCGCAGCCGGGCACCGCAGCTTGGATTGAAGCCCGGATTTCATGAAACGATGGATATCCATATTCACGTCCCGGAGGGCGCTACGCCGAAGGACGGACCAAGCGCCGGCATCGGCATGTGCACTGCCCTGATCTCGGCGTTGACGCAGATCCCGGTGCGGGCGGATGTCGGCATGACGGGGGAGATCACGCTGCGGGGCGAGGTTCTGCCGATCGGTGGACTCAAGGAGAAACTGCTGGCGGCGCATCGGGGCGGTCTGACCACGATCGTGATCCCGAGTGAGAACGAGAAGGATCTGGCGGACATCCCCGACAACGTGCGTGGCAACCTTGATATACGCCCAGTGCGCTGGATCGACGAGGTGTTCGAAATCGCCTTGCAGCGAGCACCGACACCATTGACCGCGGACGAGCTGGCGGAAGCCGAACGCGAAGCAGCGGCGGCTGCTTCGCGAGCGCACCCCGGCGGTGGTGGTGGACCGGAGCAGTCGGGAACAGTGCGACATCACTGACAGCAACCGGCACGGGCCGGGCGCGGCGCAGTGTACGGGTTGGCGGGAAGCGATGCCCCCACCCGGGAGCGCGTGGGTGAGCTGCGATCAGCATCTGGATCCGGGGCCTGGCGGGGGCGTGGTAATTCCAATGCAGCTATCGCTTTTCACGGGTGGGTCGGCAGCCGTATACTGGCGCCCATCAGATTTGTCGAGAGGCCTGTCCCGGCGCGTTGACAGTCGGGAAAGGCGCTTGCTATAACCTGCTCGGGTTGTGCGGCTGGAAATCGTTGATTCGGTCCCAGCGCATGTCCGGTCAGGTCGGCGGGGCCCTCAGCATCGCTGGGTCGCTTCGCTTCTTGTCCGGTTGGCGTAGTTCCCGGCAACAGGTCCTTCCTGGCAGCCGGGGCCGGACTACCACCAGAAAAACATCTGAGGGACAACTGCATGAATAAATCCGAACTCGTAGACGCGGTCGCGGACAAAGCCGACATCTCCAAGGCGGCTGCCGGCAAGGCTGTTGACGCCATGGTGGACGTAATTGGCGACACCTTGAGCAAGGGTGACCAGGTGACGCTGGTGGGCTTTGGCACGTTCCTGACTCGGCAGCGTGAAGCTCGCCAGGGTCGGAATCCGCGGACCGGCCAGACCATTCAGATCAAGGCTTCGCGCGTACCAAGCTTCAAGGCTGGCAAGGCCCTGAAGGATGCGGTAAACTAGTCAGCTGCGCGAGCCGGGTGCTTAGCTCAGTTGGGAGAGCGTCGCCCTTACAAGGCGAATGTCGGGGGTT
>CAZJGZ010000071.1:0-11402 GCA_964545695.1 uncultured Ectothiorhodospiraceae bacterium
GGCCACCCCCGGTGGCAATGCGCGCCGGCTCGGTCAGCAGTCCGCCGTTGAAGCTGGTCGCGGTTACGCCGTGGTCGTCGCGCAGGCGGGCCTTCAGGGCGCGATCACGTTCAATGAGTGCCGGCTCGTAGAGCCGATTCCAGTAGATCGCGCTCGCATCCGTTTCGGCGATCAGCTCGGTGAGCGCCGCGTCGGTCGGACCGTGGCGGATCACCAGCTGTGACCCCGCCTGCTCCAGCGCAGCCCCCAGCGCGGTCAGGGAGTGATGCAGCCACCAACGCTGGGCGCCGCCCGGCGTCCATTCGTTCTCTTCGTCCGGCGCGTGGACGTAAACACCGAGCACGTGTTCATGGTGTTCGCAGGCGGCGCGCAGAGCGGGCTGATCGGTCAGGCGCAGATCGCGCCGGAACCAGACGAGGGCAGTGGACATGGCGGCTCCCGGGACGAGGCGATTGAACGGCGCACTCCGCGGCGCTTCCAGCTTGCCGGGTTTGGCCGTGACCCATCCGGCACTCGCAGGTACCGGAGCAATGGTGGCTACGTTTCGCGCATGCGCGGCCGCAGCTCGACCAGGTTGCAGGGTTTGGTTCGTGCGTCGAGCTGATGCTGGATGATCCGATCCCAGGCGGTACGACAAGCGCCCGGGGAGCCGGGCAGGACGAAGACGACCGTCGCATTCGCCACGCCGGCCAGTGCGCGGGATTGCAGGGTTGACGGTCCGATCTCCTCGAACGACAGCATGCGGAAGGTCTCGCCGAAGCCGTCGATGGTGCGGTCGAGCAGGGGCGAGATCGCCTCGGGCGTGCCGTCGCGGCCGGTCAGGCCGGTGCCGCCCGTGGTGATGATGGCCGCCACGGATTCCTCGGCGATCCAGCGCGAGACGATGGCGCGGATGGCATAGCGATCATCCGGTACCTGTGCGCGCTCGGCGAGCTCGTGCCCGGACGCGAGCAGGCGCTCCTCGAGCAGGCGGCCCGACTTGTCGGTGGTCACCGTGCGACTGTCCGACACGGTCAGGACGGCGATCTGCAAGGGCTCGAAGTGCTCAGCCATGGGGTGAAGGTTCCGTGGTTCGTGGTTCGTGGATGGTTTCGCGTTCAGGGTCAGTCGCGCTTGCTCGCACACTGGATGCAGCGCGTGACGGATGGATCGGCGCGCAGGCGCCCGACCGCAATGGGCTCGTCGCAATCGAGGCACAGGCCGTAATCACCGCGTGCCATGCGGGCCAGCGCCTGTTCGATGCGTTGGAGCTCCTGCTCGACGCGCTCCTGCCCCGCCTTCGCCATCGCCTGGCCCTGCAGGGCATCCATGCGCGACAGGCGGCCCGTGCGCTGCTGATCGAGTTCGACCGTCTTGCCGGCCTCGGTGCGTATGGCCTGCATGTGCTGCAGCTCATCGCGCCGGGCGTGCAGCAGATCGCAGAATTCTTCTTCGTTGATGTCGGCGTCGCTCATGGCGCCATGGTAGAGCCTGCAGGGGTGACAGGGAACTGCCGGGCGCCTGCCTCTGGTAGCATCCGGGTTTTTTCGGGAGACGCTCGTGGGCGAAAGAATCCAGAAAGTGCTGGCACGCGCCGGCCTCGGTTCACGGCGCAGCGTCGAGCAGTGGATCGCGGAGGGCCGAATCCGCGTCAACGGCCAGCGGGTGGAGGCCGGCCAGCCGATTGCGGCGGATGATCACGTTACCGTCGACGGTCGCCGCTATCGCGTCGTGGGGCAGAAGCGCCGCCCGGCGCGCTGGTTGCGCTACCACAAGCCGGTCGGGCGGGTGAGTACGCGTGATGATCCCGAAGGCCGCCCCACGGTCTTCGATGCCCTGCCCAGATTGCGCGAGGGGCGCGGGCGTTGGGTGTCCCTGGGCCGGCTCGATGTCACCACCACCGGCCTGATGTTGTTCACCGACGATGGTGATCTGGCCAACGCGCTCACGCATCCCTCCGCCGAGATCGAGCGGGAGTACGCCGTGCGGGTACACGGCCCGGTCAGCGACGACACTCTGCAGCGTCTGCTCGATGGTGTGGAGCTGGATGACGGCCCGGCGCGCTTTGCCCGCATCGTTGATGGCGGCGGCGAGGGCACCAATCACTGGTATCACGTGGTGCTGCACGAGGGGCGGCGCAACGAGGTGCGGCGGTTGTGGGAAGCGGTCGGCTGCCAGGTCGCGCGGCTGACGCGCGTGCGGTTCGGGCCGGTGACGCTGCCGCGCAGCCTGCAACGCGACAAGTTCGAAGACCTGCCGGCGGAGGACGTCCGCGCGCTGGTCGATCTACTGCCCGCCGAGCGCAAGCCGGGCCATGGCGAGGAACTGCGGCTGGAACCCTGGCAGGGGCGGCGCACGCCGCCCGCCGCGAAGAAAAAGGCCGCGGCGCGCGGCAAATCCAGCGCCCGCAAGAAAAAGGCCGCGGGCAAGGCCCGTACGGGGCAGGGTGCGCCCGATCAAACCAGCGGCCGTGCGAAGAAGGCGGCCAGCCCCCGCCGGCGGCGCTCATGAGCCGGACAGTCCCCGGACCCCCGCGGCGAGTGCGCGAGATGCAGTCGCGACTGGCGGCGGCCTATGGCGAGACCGGCTGGTGGCCCGCGGACGACCGGTTCGAGATCATGGTCGGCGCCGTGCTGACGCAGAACACGGCGTGGACCAATGTCGAGTATGCACTCGCCCACCTGCGCGCGGCCGACGCCGTCTCGCCGGAGGCGATCGCGGCGTTGTCGCACGCTCGCCTGGGCGAGCTGATCCGCCCCAGTGGCTACTTCAACATGAAGGCGACCCGCCTGCAGGCGCTGTGTCATTTCGTGCTCGAGGCCGGGGGCGTGGATGGACTGGCGCAGTGGGAGACGACCGCGCTGCGCGACCGCCTGCTCGCGATCAACGGCATCGGTCCGGAGACCGCCGACGACATCGTGCTCTACGCCTTCCACCGCCCCGTGTTCGTCATCGACGCCTACACCCGCCGCATCTTTTCCCGCCTCGGCCTGTGTTCCGGACGGGAGCCCTACGAGGAACTGCGTGCCGGCTTCGAGCGTGCCCTCGGGCCCGACGTCCGCGGTTACAAGGAATATCACGGCCTCATCGTGATCCACGCCAAGGAGGCGTGCCAGAAGCGCCCGACGTGCGCGCAATGCTGCCTGCGTCGGTGCTGCCCGGTTGGTCGCGGAGAACGGGCGCCCGACTGACCGACGCCGGGACGTCACCCGCGAGGCCGGGACCATGCCCGGCTTCGGTGGCTGCAATCACGGTTGTGGAAGGCGTACAGTATCGGCCAACGGCATCGACATTACCGGAGGGATTCATGGCCGCAGCCGAGATTCACGTTGGCGTACTGCTGGGCGATCCGCGCCTACCCTATCCCTATGCGGTTGACGGCGTGTTCGGTGAAGAAGAACACGAGGGTGTGCGGCAGCTTGAGCAGGCTCTGAAACAATTGTCCGGCTATCGTTTCAGCTGGTTCGATGACCATACGACCCTGATCGACGATCTGCGCAGCCGCCCGCCGGATCTGGTGCTCAATCTCTGCGATACCGGGTACCGCAACAATTGGGAACTGGAACGCGATATTCCGGCGTTCCTGGAAATGCTCGATATTCCCTACACGGGTGCGGATCCGATGGCCATCAGTGTCAGTACCGACAAGGCACTGGTCAGCATGGCCGCGCAACGGCTCGGCATCGCGGTGCCGAACGAGACCTATGTCGATCTGACCCGGCAACCCTTCGAGCTGCCGGCGACCTATCCGGCACTGATCAAGCCGAACAACAGTGGCGGCAGCTTCGGCATCACCGAGACCTGCGTGGTCCATGACGCTGCAGAAGCCGAGGCCTATCTGCAATGGCTTGCCGAGGTCCTCGTGCCGGCCGAAGCGGTGATCCAGGACTTCCTCACCGGCAGTGAATTCACCCTCGGCATGATCGGCAATCCGCAAGCCGGCTTTACCGTACTGCCGCCATTGGAGGTGGATTACAGCCAGCTCGATCCCGAGCTGCCGCCTGTGCTGACGTACGGCTCCAAGGCGGACCCGGACTCTCCCTATTGGAACAAGCTCTCATTCAAGCGCGCGGACATTGACGATGTGACCTACGGGCAACTGGTCGACGCGGGTGCCAAGCTGTTCCGCCGTCTGGGCTTTCGCGATTATTGCCGCATCGATTTCCGCAACGGTGCCGACGGGCTGCCGCGGCTGATTGACGCGAACACGAATCCGACGTGGTTCCATGACGGCAAGATGGCGATGATGGCGAGTTGGGCCGGCCACGACTACGGCGACATGATGCGCCTGATCCTGGATGCTGCCGTAGCGCGCTACGGGCTGCGCAAAGCGTGACTCTCGTATATGGGAATATACTTTAAAAATTTGTATTAAAATATTGATTACTATTCATTTATGCAGAGTTTCTTCCGTGACAAACTGCCGTGAACGCTCGCTGCTGCGGAACCAACGCTACAGCGCGTTGCCGATGATGGGCAGGGCCACACCGATGGTCTGACCGGGTTCAGTGTCCCCCGGTAGTTGGCCTCGGGAAGTGGTCCCGGGCTGCAACCAGGCGACATCGCCGGGAGAGCGCCATTGATCGCGGTTCCTTCAATGACCACGGGCCGACGTGTGCTCGCGGCCATTACCCTCCGACGCTGCATCATCGTGTTCGCCCTGGCCGCGGTAGTGGGCAGTGGTCTGTTCGCGATGTCGGCGGCGGGGCGTTACTACCTGCAGGCGTTCGTCGGCCATATGCAGCTGATGCTGGCGCGCACGCCGATCGATGAGATCGTGCGCCGCCCCGCGACCGGTGAGCATGTGCGCGAGCGGTTGCTGCTCGTGCAGGAGATTCGCCAGTTTGCAACGAAACAGCTCGCACTGCCGGACAATGACAGCTATCGGCAGTACGCCAATCTCGAGCGCGATCATCTGCTGTGGAGTGTCACCGCGCTGCCCGAGTTTTCACTGACGCCGAAGCAGTGGTGCTACCCGGTGATCGGCTGTCAGAGCTATCGCAGCTACTTCAGTGAGGAACGGGCCCGCGCACTGGGTCAACAGCTGGAGGCGGCCGGTTATGCCGCGGTGGTACGACCCGTTGCGGCCTATTCCACCCTGGGGTATTTCGCCGACCCCGTCACGGCGCCGATGTTGCGCCGGGAGGAGCAGTCGCTGGCCGAATTGATCTTCCACGAGCTGGCGCATCAACGCGTGTATGTGCGCGGCGATACCATGTTCAACGAAAGTTACGCCAATTTCGTCGGTGAGGAAGGTTTGCGTCAGTGGTTGCGCAGTCGTGGCGAACACGAGTCCCTGGCGCGCTGGCAGGCGCGTCAATATCGCGTCAAACGGTTCACGGAACTGCTGGCTGACACGCGCCAACACCTCGAATCCCTCTACGCGACCGAGCTGCCGCCGGCGGAGATGCGTACCCGCAAGGACGAGATTCTGGCCGGCATGCGGGTGCGATTCGAGCGTGAGCTGGTGGATGACGAGCCGGCGATGGAACGCTTCGCCTCATGGTTCGACGAGCCGGTTACCAACGCCCGTCTGGCCCGGGTTGCACTGTACCGCCACTGGATGGATGCGTTCGCCGAGCTGTACCGCCGGGAAGACCAGGACTGGGGCCGCTTCCATGCCGCGGTCGAGGTGCTCGCGGACATGGCGCGCCCGATGCGCACGGCGCTGCTCGAAGACTACCTCGCGGCGGCCGGCTCCGCGGTGGCCGAACGGGAGGTGCAACCCGGCCTCCGATCGTCCGCTCGCAGGCCCGACCCACTCACAGCAAATCGCGCGGAATCCACTCGTCCCAGTCGCGATCGATGAAGGGCTCATCCCCGATCCACGTCCGCAGCGTGGTGCGCAGACGGAATGCTTCGGGCGTGGCGGTGAGCACCAATGAGCACTCGAGGCGGGTCGACCAGTCGCCGCGGCTGTGCGTGGTGACCTGGTCGATGCGGGCCTGCGCGTCGGTTGGGTCGTACTCCGGGATGCGGTACTGCTTCCAGATCGAGTAGCTTACCGTCAGGTCGATGTCGTCGATGCGTGCCAGGGATGCGTCACCGAAGTCCCCGCCATCGCTGTAGACGTTGTATTCGGTGACGTTGGTGGTCAGGTCACGCGTGACCGCGCGCTGCATGGACGCCTTGTCGAGCGCGGTGTGGTCCGGAACGGGGCCGCGCTCCGGCGCCTCGAACGCCGGCAGAGCGGCGTCCTCGATGCGCTGCGGCCGAACGGGCAGGTGCAATTCACTGCTGCCGGTGTGCACCGTCAGGCGCACGGGCCGCGGGCTCGGCCAGACCACTGGCCAGTAGCTCGTGGAAATGGCGACGCGCAGCGTATGGCCGGGCGCGAACGCGTACGCGACGTCGTTGAGCTGCACGGCAACCTGGTAACGCTGACCGGGTTCCAGTGCCTGTGGATGCTCGTGGCTGTCGCGGTGGGTGAGGTTGAGCACACCCCAGCTCACACGCGAGGAAGCGCCGTCGGGCGCGACGTCGTTCAGCCGGACTACGGCGAGGGCAACGGGCTGGTCGACGCTGAAGTCGAGATGGACCACGGGTGCGCCGAGGATCTCGATACGGTCGCTCACGGGATCGCTGTCAAAGGTCAGTGATTTGCCGTCGTCCTCGCGCTGGTCGATCGGTGATTCGCCTTCGGCACCAAAGCCGTACCAGTCGCCGGCACCAAGCCCCGTCGTTTGTGGGGACATCACGCGCACACGGTCGGGAGCAGCCGGCGCCCGGTCGAGGGAGAGCACGTTGAGGTGCCAGGTCTCGTTCGTGATTCGCGGCGAGGGCCATTGGTCCTCTGCCACCCAGCGGCCCGGCACTTGCTCGTGATACGGCGCCGGCGGCGTGTACTCTTCCAGCCAGACGCGGAAGGGCGGCTCGGCCATGATCCCCGTATCGATATCCTTCAGCCAGTAGTCCCACCAACGCAGTGCCTCCTGAAAGAAGCCGATGGCCGGACCGGGCATCGCATTGTGCGGCAGCGCGTGGGACCACGGACCGATCAGTGCCTTGCGCGGAGCTTCCAGATGTTCCATCAGCCGCGGGATGGCATTGGGATAGCCATCGGCCCAGCCGCCGATGGCGTAGACCGCGCATTCAATGGCCGCGAAATCCTCGCACACCGAGCCGTGCTTCCAGTACGCATCCCGGTGCGGATGGCGCATCCAGATGCCCGGGTAGGGCACGGCGTTTTCCAGGCGATGGCGCCACTGCTCGCGCCACTCCGGTCCGACAATCTCCGGGTCGGGCGGGCAGGCGGCACAGGAGAAGAACACCGACCCCCAGGTCAGGTTTTCGTTGAGCAGCGCGCCACCCTGATAATGCGCATCATCGGCGTAGCGGTCATCGGTGGAGCACATGGTGATGATCGCGTGCAGCGATGCAGGTCGACGGGCGGCAACCTGCAGCGCGTTGAAGCCGCCCCAGGAGATGCCCATCATGCCGATTCGACCCGTGCACCAGGGCTGGGCGGCGATCCAGTCGAGCACTTCGAGCGCGTCATCCTGTTCCTGCTGCAGGTATTCGTCCTCCAGCAGGCCATCAGAGTCACCGCTGCCGCGCAGATCCAGGCGGATCGAAGCGTAACCGTGGCCGGCGAAATAATGGTGCAGCGGCTCGTCGCGCATGCGCGTGAAATCGCGCTTGCGGTAGGGCATGCATTCGAGGACGGCGGGTACCGGGTTGGCCTCCGCATCCTCCGGCAGCCAGATCCGCAGGGCCAGGCGACAGCCGTCGCTCATGGTCACCCATTCATTCTCGATCACCCGGACCTGCCGGGGGAACGCTTCCACAACCTTCATCGAGAGTTCTCCGTGAGCCGGCCTTCGAGGCCGACCAGTGTACGCAACAGGCGGGCTGACCGTGCAGCCGTCTTGCCCATGATGACGCAGCATCAGGCATTATTGTCGGTTGTGACGACAGCAAGCCCGGGAGTAGCAGCATGACCGAATCCAGCACCCTGTCCGGCGTCGAGATCATCGAGCACTGCTGGATCCCGACGCGGGATGGAACGCGCCTGGCCGCACGCATTTTTCTGCCGGCGGATGCCCGCGAGCGCCCGGTGCCCGCCATTCTCGAATATATCCCGTATCGCAAGCGCGACTGCAAGTATGTTCGCGACAATCGTATTCACGGCTGGTTCGCCCAGCATGGCTATGCCGGCGTCCGCGTGGACATCCGCGGCAGCGGCGACTCCGATGGCGTGCTCTACGACGAGTACCTGCAGACCGAACTTGATGATGGCTGTGACATCATTGCCTGGCTGCGTGAGCAGCCCTGGTGCACGGGCCGCGTGGGCATGTTCGGCCTGTCCTGGGGCGGGTTCAACGGGCTGCAGCTGGCCGCGCTGCAGCCGGCCGGCCTGGATGCGGTGGTCACCGTGTGCTCATCGGATGATCGGTATGCGGATGACGTCCACTACATGGGCGGTTGTGCCTTGACGGACAATCTGTCCTGGGCGTCGATCATGTTCTCCTACAATGCCTGCCCGCCCGACCCCCGGATCGTGGGCGAGGGCTGGCGCGACATGTGGTTCCACCGCCTGCGGGAAAGCGGGCTGTGGATTCACAACTGGCTTCGCCACCAGCGCCGGGATGACTTCTGGCAGCACGCCTCCGTGTGTGAAGACTACAGCGCCATTCGTTGCCCGGTCTTCGCCGTCAGCGGCTGGGCGGACGGGTATTCCAATACCGTGTTCCGGTTGATGGAGAAACTCGATGTGCCGCGCAAGGGGCTGGTCGGGCCCTGGAATCACAAATACCCGCACATGGGCGGTCCGGGGCCGGCGATCGACTTTCTCGGCGAATGCCTGCGCTGGTGGGATCGGTGGCTGAAGGATGTCGACAATGGTGTCGACCAGGAGCCGGTGATTCGTGCGTGGCTGCAGGACAGCGTTTCCCCGCACAGTGACGATCGCCCCGGGCGCTGGGTCGGTGAGCCGGCCTGGCCCGGTCCGGCCATCGAGGCGAAGACCTGGACCCTGGCCGTGGGCCGGTTGCGGCGTACGACGAAGGATGTGCCCGACGAGGCACTGATCATCCAGAGCCCGCTGACTGTGGGGCTGTTCGCCGGCAAATGGTGCAGCTACTCCGAAAGCACCGACCTGCCCACCGACCAGCGCCTGGAGGATGGCGGCTCGCTCAATTTCGACAGTGCCATCCTCAAGCAGCAGGTCGAGATCCTCGGCGAAGCCGTCGCCGAACTCGAGATCAGCGTTGACCAGCCGCAAGCAATGATCTGCGCGCGCATCTCCGACGTCGCGCCCGACGGCAAGGCCACGCTGGTCACCTACGGTTTGCTCAATCTGACCCATCGCGACAGCCACGAGCACCCGGAGCCGCTGGAGCCGGGCAAGCGCTATCGTGTGCAAGTGCGACTCAACCAGATCGGCCAGCGCTTTGCCGCCGGTCACCGCATCCGGCTGTCGCTGTCGACCTCGTACTGGCCGCTGGCGTGGCCTTCTCCCGAACCGGTGCAGATGACGGTGTACACCGCCAACAGTCGGCTGCTATTGCCCGAGCGGCCGCGGCTGGAGCTGGATGAGAGGCTGCATGACCTTGGCGAACCGCGGCAGGCCACCGCACCGCTGATTACCGTTACCGAACCGCCGCGGCGCGAGTGGAATGTTCACTTCAACCTGTCGACCAATGAAGCCGTGCTCGATGTCGTCGATTTCGATGAAGCCTATCGCGTCGAGGATCTCGAGACCACCATCGGTCACCAGGTCCGTGAGCAGTTCGCCAGCGCCAATGATGACTACGGCAGCGTGCGTGCCGAAGTCTGGAATCGACGCACCTTCGAGCATCCGGGATGGTCCGTGGCCGCGGAGACCCGCACCGTGATTACGTCAACGCCGACCCACTTCCGCATTCAGGCTGCGCTGGACGCGTACGAGGATGGCACCCGTGTATTCGCGAAGACCTGGGACGAGTTTGTCGAACGTGAACAAGTGTGATCGTTTTGCATAAAACTAGTAAAAACAAGTGGTTAAAAAATATATCTAATCCGCCTTACCTGTAGTGTGCGGTCGGCTGGGAAATTTCGGCACGGTATCACCGTGGCCGCCGACCAAGCTCGGTGAAGGATTGTTCCAATAGCGGGGGAAAGGTGTATCATTGGCGTGTCCGCCCACGCAGCGAGTGTACGCCGTGAACCCAGTGCAGGCCTTGCGCAACCAGATTCAGCCCACCAGCGATCCGCGCGTCGGGATGACCGCGTTGATGCTGGCTACGGCAGTGTTCCTGGCCGTGAACACGCCGCAGGTCGATGACACCTCCGGGAATGTGTTGACGGGCGGACCGGCAGCCATGGTCGAACGCATCGCCGAGTGGCGGCCGCAGGGCCCACCACCGTGGGCCGAAATGGATCAGGCGGCATCCGAAGACGTGGAGCCTGCTCGCACCCGTTCCGCCGACGATGCGCAGCGCAGCCGTCGTACCAGCAGCGATATCCGCAGCCGGACGCAGCGCTAGGCGCGATCCCCACGCGATGACTACCGGCCCGAATCCATTCGGGCCTCCCGCTTGAATCTGCGGTCACTCGCCGCAACCTTCCGCTCACTGCACGCTCGCGTTTTGCGGGGCGGTACGACGTATTCCAACCAATACATGGGAGCCGCCATATGGCCCACGCCATCCTCATCGTTACCACCAGCCACGACAACATGGGCCCCGGCAAGCGCACGGGCGTGTGGCTGGAGGAGTTCACCAGCCCCTACGAAGTCTTCCGCGACGCAGGCGTCGAGATCACCGTGGCCAGCCCGGCGGGTGGCGACGCCCCGATCGAGCCGCGCAGCCTGCCGGCCATCGATGCCAGCGCCCACGGCCAGGCCATCCAGGCGCTGCTGGACACCGCGACACTCGCCAACATCAATCCCGCAGACTACGACGCGGTGTTCTTTCCGGGCGGACACGGGCCCATGTACGACCTGGCCAATGACGATATCTGCCGGAAGCTGATCGCCACGCTGGCTGACAGCGGCAAGGTAGTGGCGGCGGTCTGCCACGGACCAGCTGCGTTTACCGACGTCACACTGGGCAATGGCAAATCCCTGGTCGATGGCCGCCGCGTGACGTCCTTTCTCGATGCCGAGGAAGAACAGACCGGACTGGCCGGCCTGATGCCCTTCCTGCTCGAGAGCCGGTTGCGGGAATGCGGTGCACAATTCGTGGTGGCCGAGCCTTGGGCGGAAAACGTCGTCACCGACGACCGGCTCATCACGGGCCAGAACCCCGCCTCCAGCCGCGCAACCGCACAGGCGGTCCTCAAAGCCCTCGGCTGAGCACCACATCCGGAACCCGCACCGGCGCGGACCGGTTTACACTCCCGCGCCGGTCGGCTAGAGTCCCGCACCCTGTGCAGCTGGCCCATCGACGGGGTCCGCAACGCGCACGCCTGAACGCGCGCAGCGCGTTTGGCTGAGGAGTGCA
>CAZJGZ010000072.1:0-11394 GCA_964545695.1 uncultured Ectothiorhodospiraceae bacterium
GCTTCGCGGTGAGCGTCTTCTGTGTGGGTGGACTGCAGCCCTCGCCAAGGTGAAAAGGAATTCCAGGGTCGGAAAACGATGAATCTCGCAGAGGCGCGGAGTGCGCGGAGGGAGAATTCTGTCAGCCACTGGCGTGCTACCGAAGTCACTGCATGACGCCAGCCGAAGACACTCCTCGGCGGCAGCGATCATTCGCCTTCTCCGCGCGCTCCGCGCCTCTGCGAGATTATTCCTTCCTGGCGCGCTTCGCGTGCTGGCGAGAGACATTCCAACGCCCGAAGAATCAGCGACCCTTCCACACAGGCTCGCGCTTCTCGGCGAACGCGCGGGCACCCTCGAGCTGGTCCTCGCTGTCGTAGAGTCTGGCGACCGTTGGCAGTTCACGGTTGTTGATCATGTCCAGGACTTCCTGAAACGGCTTGCCCTCGGCCACGCGCGTGACCTCCTTGATGGCGGCGAAGACCAGCGGCGGGCCGTCGGCCAGGTGATCGGCCCAGGCGCGCGCCCGGGTCATGAGATCGGCGTCGGGGGCGATCTCGCTGACCAGGCCCCAGCGCTTCGCCTCCTCGGCCTCCATCCAGCGGCCGGTCATCAGCATCTCCATCGCCAGGTGGTACGGCAGGCGCTTGGGCAGCTTGATGCTGGCGGCGTCGGCGACGGTGCCGGAGTTGATTTCGGGCAGCGAGAAACGCGCGCTCTCGGCGGCAATGATGAGGTCGGTCGACAGCACCACCTCGAAGCCGCCACCAACGGCCATGCCGTTGACCGCGGCGATTACCGGCTTGTTCAGGTCGGGCAGCTCCTGCAGCCCGCCGAATCCGCCCACGCCGTAGTCGTCATCGGGGCGGACATCATCCTCGGCGGCGGCCTTCAGATCCCAGCCAGCGCTGAAGAAGCGATCGCCACCACCGGTGATGATGGCCACGCGCAGTTCCGGATCATCGCGGAACTCGGCGAATATCTCGCCCATGCGCTTGCTCGTTGCCGCGTCGATGGCATTCGCCTTGGGGCGGTCGAGGGTGACTTCCAGCACCTTGCCGCGGCGTTCGGTCCGGACAGCTTCGTCTGCACTCATGATTGCGACTCCTTGGTTTGCGGGATTCCACTCGCCGAAGGCCGCCCGGGATTCACCTCGGGCAGCGTGCGGATCAGGGCGTCGGCTGCAACCACGCCGTGGCCCTCCGGCCGCACGATGAGCGGATTGATGTCGAGTTCGACCAGGTAGCCGACGTGCGCCTCACAGTAACGGGCAATGGCGCGTACGGCGGCCACCAGGGCATCGAGATCGCCGGCGGGCTGGCCCCGGTAACCGGCGAGCAGGCGGTTCACACGCAGGCTGGTGATGGCCGCGCGGATTTCCTCCTCGCCGGCCGGCAGGGGGAGAACACGGCTGTCGCCGACCAGTTCGACCAGCACGCCACCGGAGGCGAGCGTGAGAAAGCCGCCCAGTGCCTCGTCGTGCTGATAGCCGACCAGGACTTCGGCGACGCCATCGCCCACCATCTGTTCGACCAGGACGCGCTCGCCGAGCCGGCCGAGATGTTCCATCGCGGCCGTCAGCGCGGCCGCATCCGCGAGACCCAGCATCACCGCACCAGCCTCGCTCTTGTGCGCCAGCTCGGCGGACACGGCCTTGGCCACCACCGGCCAGCCGCTGCGCTCGGCCACGGCAACGCCCTCGTCGGGGCTGGTTGCCAATACCTCCCTACCCGCCGGCACAGGCACTCCGAATTCGGCCAGCGCCTGCTTGGCGGCCGGCTCGGTCAGCGTCATTGCCTCGCCCGGCTGTCGGGCCACCACCTGCGGCAACCAGTCGTCACGGGCGGCCGGACGGCCGGTGACGGCGGCCGTCTTGACGGCCGTCATGGCGTCATCGAGACCGATCAGGGCCGGCACGCCGGCGGCGACGCACTGCTCCGCCACGTCTTCCGGCAGGCCCTCGGCCATCGTCGTCACCATCGCCGCGCGCGCACCGGTGGCCTGATGGGCATCGATCAGCGCTTCCATCGACGGCCGCCAGAGGCGATCGTCGCAGCGATCCCCGCGTGGCAGGTCGAGCACCAGGCAGGCGAGATCGAAGCGGGATTCCAGCACGGCCGAAAAGGTCCGCGCCATCGCCGGACGATCGCCCCACATGAACATGTGGTAGTCGAACGGGTTGCTCACCGTGACCAGTTCGGAGACGGTTTCTTCGACACGCTCGCGCTGAGCCGGCGTGAACGCCGGGAAGCGGACCGCATGACGAGCACCTGCATCGGCCATGAGAATGGCCTCGCCGCCGGAACAGCTCAACGACACCAGATCCGTGCCGGCCAGCGGACCGCCGGTATGCAGCAGCTTGAGGGTCTCGAGAAAGGCCGTCAGGGAATGCACCTGCCCCACCCCGAGGCGCTCCAGCACAGCGGCCACCCGCGTGGCGCTGCCGCCCAGCGAGGCGGTATGGCTGAGCGCCAGTTCCGCCCCCCCGGCCGACGTGCCGGCCTTGAGCACGACCACCGGCACGCCCCGTGCCTGCGCCGCGCGCACGGCCGCGGCGAAGGCCGCCATGTCATCGAAGCCCTCGACCAGCAGCCCGATGGCGGTCACGCGGTCGTCGGCGGCCAGCGCCGGGATCATCGCCGACATGCCCGTTTGCGCCTGGTTGCCCAGGGTCACAACGTAGGAGATCGGCACCGCGCGCCGGTTCATGGTGAGGTTGATGGCGATGTTGCTGCTCTGCGTCAGCAGCGCGACGCCGCGCTCGCGGCGTTCGCCGCCATGCTGATCGGGCCACAGCAGCGCGCCGTCGAGATAATTGATCAGCCCGTAAGTGTTCGGCCCCAGGATCGGCATGTCGCCGGCGGCAGCGACCAGTTCGTCCTGCAGGGCCGCGCCGTCGCCGCCGCTCTCGCGAAAGCCCGAGGCGAAGCAGACGGCACCGCCGGCGCCGCGTTCGGCCAGCGCGCGCACCACCTCGACCGAAGCATGGCGATTGACGCCGACGAAGGCAGCATCCGGGGCCTCCGGCAGGGAGGCGACATCCGGGTAACAGGCGATTCCCTCGATTGCTTCGCGCCGCGGATGGACCGGCAGGATGCGCCCCTCGTACCCCATCCGTCGGCACTGGCGCACGACCTCGGCCGCCGCCTCGCCGCCGATGACGGCGATCGAGCGCGGTCGCAGCAGCCGCCCGGTATCCCGTGCGGGCTGTTTGCCTTGCGCTGCCATCGCCTCAGGCGCCCAGGGGCCGCAGGAGATCGCGCGAGATGATGTGGCGCTGGATTTCGCTGGTGCCGTCCCAGATGCGCTCGACTCGGGCATCGCGCCACAGCCGCTCGATGGGCAGCTCGTCCATCAGGCCCATACCGCCGAAGATCTGTACGGCGTTGTCCGTCACGCGGCCGAGCATCTCGGAGGCGTAGAGCTTTGCCTGCGCCACTTCGCGCCCGGCATCCAGGCCCTGGTCGAGCTTCCAGGCGGTCGCCAGCATCATCCATTCGGCCGCATCGATCTCCGTGCTCATATCGGCCAGCTTGAACGACACGCCCTGGTTGCGCCCGATCGGCTGGCCGAACTGCTTGCGCTCGGCCGCCCAGTCAACGGATAGCTCGAAGGCGCGGCGTGCGCGCCCGATGTTCTGCGCCGCCACGGTCAGGCGCGTGTTCGCCAGCCACTCATTCATGACCTCGAAGCCGCGATCGACCTCGCCCAGCACCTGGGACTGCGACAGTCGGCAATCCTCGAAACGCAGAACGCAGTTGTGATAGCCGCGGTGGGAGACCGAATTGTATCCGGGCTCGATGCTGAAGCCAGGCGTGCCGCGATCGACCAGGAAGCAGGTCAGCGTGTTCTTGGTACCGCGCGGCGTCTCCTGCTTGCCGGTGGCCATGAACACGATCACGAAATCGGCGATGTCCGCATGGCTGATGAAGTGCTTGGTGCCGTTGAGGACCCAGTCATCACCGTCGCGGCGCGCGTTCGCCTTCATGCTGCGGATGTCGGAACCGGCGCCCGGCTCGGTCATTGCCAGCGCATCCATCTTCTCCCCGCGCACGGCCGGCAGCAGGTAGCGTTCGCGCTGGTCCTCGGTCCCCGCGCAGAGAATGTTCGAGGGCCGACCCCACCACGCGCCGAGCGCCATCGACGCCCGGCCCAGCTCGCGCTCAAGCAGCATCAGGGTGACGGTGTCGAGGCCGCCGCCACCGTGTTCCTCGGGCACGTTCGGTGCATAGAAGCCCATGTCGAGGACCTTGCGCCGGATCTCCCGACCGACCTCCAGTGAGCATTCCCCCGTGCGCTCAACCTCCGCCTCCAGCGGATAGAGCTCGGTTTCGACGAAGCGCCGGACGGTGTCGACCACCATCGACTGCTCGTGACTGAGTCCGAAGTCCATGTATCGCGTCCTCCACCGTGATGTCGCAGAATGTTCCTGCAAGTTGACAGCCGCACGCGCCCGGCGCCCAACTGAATCCGGCGCGCGTCATGCACAATTCGACAATCCCGCGCGGTAACCCATGCACACACAACACGATTTGCAGGGCGAGCATTTTCACTGGTCCGGCGCGGCCGCCGGCCTCGACGAACTGCTGCCGGCTCGCAATGCGAGCACCCGCATCGTCTTCGTCGCCCCCGATCCGGTCGGCGACATGATCGATCTCGCCGGGCTCACACTGGCGCTCGCCCACGCCTTCTACGCCCGCCCGCAAGCGCACGCCCCGGGCTTCTATGACTATCCGTCGCATTTCGTCGTCGGCGGCAGCGCGGGCGCCGAGCCGCGCCTGCTCAACACCGCCGCGAGTGAGCCGTGGAGCCGGGCCTGGTGTGCTCTGGACGTCTGGCCCAACACCCACCACGCCGTCGCCGAGCCCACTCCGTTCGGACTCATCCAGGCTGTCTACATGCTCGAGCCCGACATCCTCGTATGGCCGGCGCGCCTCACCCTGCCCGACCACTACGCGCCGCCGGCGGATGACGTCAACCCGGACCAACGGGACATGGAGAGCCTGCTCGCCCGGCGCCTGCAGCAAGTGCTTCTGTATGAGCACGCCGGGACACTGAATGCGGAGGCATCCACCCGGGTCGCACTGACCGGCGCCGCGGCCGACCTCGGGCACAGGGCCGTCTCCTTGCTCCCGGGATCGGACGCACCCCCAGCCGAGCGCCTCGCCGCAGCGGCATTCCGTACCCGGAGCGTGCAGGCATTTCTGCACCCACAACCATCCACTGCGTGAATCCGTTCATTGGTCCATCACTCGGCTCTGCCGTCGAGTTCGATCCATTTGCGTATTGCCGCCCGACAAAACGCTCCCGAGGCACCCTCATGGCGGCGAAACTGCTCGGGCAGCCATGCGTCATGATCGGGGACTTCCTCGTTCAGGGATGGCATCTCCGCGATATACTGCTCGACCAGTTGCCGGGTCACTTCAAAGTGAAACTGCATGCCGTACACATTCCGACCGATTCGAAAGGCCTGGTTCCGGTAGCGGTCCCCGCTGGCAAGGCGTTCCGCGCCGGGCGGCAACTCATAGTGATCGGTGTGCCATTGAAAGAGCGGCAAAGGGCCATCCAGGTGGCCCAGCACCGGATCGGCCGCAGTGTTCTCGGTGGGGCGAACGGTGTGGAACCCGAATTCCAGCTCACCCCCAACGCGCAGCTCGGCGTCGAATGACCGAGCAATCAGCTGCGCGCCCAGACACACGCCCATGACCGGTTTGCCCGCCTCCGCAAACTCCCGGATCAAATCCACCAGTGCCGGGAAATAGGGACACCGCTCGTCATCGAGTGCCGACATGCTTCCGCCGAGAACGATGATTGCGTCATACGCTTGCGCGTTGCGCGGCAACTCCGCATCGAACAGGCCCCACATCGTTCGATACGCCACACCAAGATCGTGCAGCGCTGGCCCGATCAGTCCGATCGTCGGCTTGTCATGATGTTCGACTACGAGGACGCGCATGTTTGCCTCTTGCTCATCGAACCACTCACGCGCATTCACGCCTCCAACTCCGGGAGGTCGCGAAACAGTTCCAGCGCCTCCGGGTTGGCCAACGCATCCTTGTTCTGGACCGTTTCGCCCATGACCACCTTGCGTACCGCCATTTCGACGAGTTTGCCACTGAGGGTACGCGGGATGTCATCGACCTGAATCACTCGGGCGGGCACATGGCGCGGGGTGGTGTTGGCGCGGACGGTCTGGCGAATCTCCCGGGTCAACGCCTCATCAAGCGTTACGCCATCGCGCAAGCGTACAAACAGCACGACCCGCTCATCATCCTGCCAGGGTTGTCCGATGCAGAGGCTTTCGACCACGGCATCGACTTTTTCCACCTGGCGATAGATCTCCGCGGTACCGATGCGCACACCGCCCGGGTTCAATACGGTGTCCGAACGACCGTGAATGATCAGGCCATCGCGGGGCGTGATCTCGGCGTAGTCACCATGGGCCCAGACGTTATCGAAGGTGGCAAAGTAGGCATCGTGATACCGCGTCTGATCGGGATCATCCCAGAATCCGATGGGCATGGAGGGGAACGGTTGCGTACAGACCAGCTCGCCTTTTTCACCCCGTACCGGCCGACCGTTGTCGTCAAAGACGTCGACCGCCATGCCCAGACCGCGACACTGCAGTTCGCCGGCGTACACCGGGCGGATGGGGCAGCCCAGGGCAAAGCAGGAGATGATGTCCGTGCCACCGGAGATGGATGCCAGCAGCAGGTCACTCTTGATCTCGCGATAGACATAATCGAAGGTTTCCGGTGCCAGCGGCGACCCGGTCGACAGGATCGCCCGCAGGTGCCGGACATCATGGCTCGTGCCCGGACGGCAACCGACTCTTTCGAGTGCGGACAGGTATCGGGCGCTGGTGCCGAACACGGTGATGCCCTCTTCCTGAGCCATGTCCCACAGGCATTCAGCGCGTGGCGCCATGGGGGATCCATCATAGAGTACAACCGTGCTGCCGATGGCGAGGCCGCTGACCAGCCAGTTCCACATCATCCAGCCGCAGGTGGTGTAGAAGAAAATCGTGTCTTCACGGCGCAGATCACAATGCAGCATCAGTTCCTTCTTGTGCTGGATCAATGTGCCGCCAACGCTGTGCACGATGCACTTGGGGACGCCGGTCGTGCCGGAAGAAAACATGATGTACAGCGGGTGATCGAACCCGGTCGGCGTAAACTCGATGTCCGCGGCCTCGTGGTCAATGACATCGTCCCAGAGCTGCGCGTTGGGGATCCCGCTCAAGTCGGGCTGGGCGTGCTGATAGGGCACGACGACCACGGATTCGATCGACGGGATCTCGCCGACAATCCCCTGCAGGCGCTCCAGGCAGTCCAGTTGCTTGCCGTTGTAACGATAGCCGTCAGCGGCGATCAGCATCCTGGGCTCGATCTGCCCGAAACGGTCGACCACCCCGTGGACGCCGAAATCCGGTGAGCACGAGCTCCAGACGGCCCCCAGGGACGTCGTCGCCAGCATGGCAATGACGGTTTCCGCCATGTTGGGCATGAAACCGGAGACGCGGTCACCGGACCGGATGCCGCGGGCACGCATGGCACTGGCCAACTGCGCCACTGCGCGATACAGCTCGGCATGGGTCAAGCGGCGCTGCCTGCCCTGTTCGTCGCGAAAGACCAGCGCCAGGCGCTCGTCGCGATGGCGCAGCAGGTTCTCGGCAAAGTTCAAGTGTGCATCGGGAAACCAACGCGCCCCGGGCATTTTGTCCGCGTCGACCAATACCCGCTCGCCCTTCCGTGTTGCCTGTATATCGGCGTAGTCCCAGAACTCGGACCAGAAGTTCTGGCTGTCGCGCACGCTCCATTCATGGAGGGCACTGTAGTCTCGAAGATGGAGGCCATGGCGGCCATTGACCGTACGCATGAAATCGGCAAGCTGCGTGGCCTGTTGCTGTTCGTCACTTGGGGACCAGAGCGGTGTTGCCATGGGTGGTCTCCTGGAAGATTTGCTATACCAACATTGTCTGGTGTCGGCATGGTCGATGAGGCAGCGGCAGATTACCGTTTACCGATGCCGTAATGCGGTGACGCGCATACCGTGATTGTGCAATGCAGCCACGGTCCAGACGGCGATGTCCCGGGTTTTGCTCGGGCGCTCCGCTCGACATTGTAAAAGCCTCCGGGTTCCATCAGGGCGTCGGGACGGGCGCCGTCAAAACCGCTCGGCCTTTACCCGCAACAGCCCCACCAGAACCAGCATCCCCGACGCCACGGCCATCCCCACCACGAATCCATGCGGCCCCATGAGATCCATGGTGGCACCCACGACGGTGGGGCCGACGATGCTGCCGACGCAATAGGTCATGACCAGCGTCGAGCTGGCCTTGGCAAGCGTATCGCCGCGGAAGGTGGAGCCAAGCAGTGCGAGCGCCAGCGTGTAGAAGGCGACCATGGCCCCACCCCAGATGAAAAGCACAGGCCAGAGCAGCCAGGGCGTGTACACGACCAGAGGCAGCAGGAGCACGCCCACGGTCTTGACGATGGCGCACGCAACGAGGGTCTTGCGCCGGCCGATGCGGTCGCCCAGCCAGCCGATGGGGAGCTGGAGCAGAACGGCGCCGATGGTCGCGATGGCGATCTGCAGGACGGCCGCGGCTTCGGACATTCCCAGGCGCAGGCCATAGACGGGTAACAGGCCGACCGTGGCGTTGTCGACGAAACCGGAGATGACGGCGGCCAGCATGATCACCGGGGCGAAGCGCAGCACGCTGAGTGTCGTCTGGCCCTGCTGATGCGTCATGACCGGGGCGTCGGCCCGAATCCACAGCAGCGGAACGGCACCAGCGAGGATCACGGCGGTGGCGATTGCGTAGGGCGCGAAACTCTCGCTACCCGTGAGGCCGAGGATCAGCGGGCCGATGGCGAATCCGAGGCCAACCAGCGCCTGGTAGATGCCGGCGACGAAGCCGCGGTTGAAGTCGGAGACAACGCGGTTGAGCCAGGTTTCGCTGAGGATCCAGTGCACGGCCATGCCGGCACCGACGAGGAAGCGGATGACGAACCAGAGCCACACCTCATCGATGTGACCGGCGACGAGGATGGCGATGGCCGCACAACCGATACCCCAGAACATCAGCGGGACCGCACCGATACGCGCGAGTAGCCACGGCACGAAGGGTCCGATGACGAGCGCGGCACCCACCTGGATGGAAAGGCTGAGACCGACCAGTGCGGCGTCCAGGCCCATGCGGTCGAGGACAACCGAGAACAGCGGGAAGGTCAGCCCCATGGTGATCCCCATGGCGGTGATGCTGCCGAGGATGGCCGTGAGCGTGCGCCGGTTGCCGGCGCCATGGCCGCCGCCGGTGCCGGTGCTGCTGCCGGGGGCGTCCGTGGCCGGTGCGACACGTTCGGGGCGCGGTGCCGTCATCTCGTGCTCTCGGGGTCTACTAGCAAATCGGGGACCGGGGCGGTGTCAGCCGCCCCGGGGTTGGGCCATTGATCGGCCGTCAGGCGCGGCGGCGTTCGAGGTTGATGAACCTCGGCGTGACCACGCGCGCGTTCTGGTCCGAGCGCTGCAGGCGGAGTTCGCGTCGGTAGTCGACCTCCGCGCCAAGCACCGTGCCGGGCAGCGCATGCTCACGTTGCACCAGCGCCAGCGCGATGCTGCGTTTGAGCAGAGGCGACCAGACAGCCGCCGTGGTCTGCCCGACGATGCGCTTGCCGGCGTAAAGCATGGAGTCGACCGCCGGACGCCGCCCGCCAACTTCAAGACCCACCAGGCGCAACGGCGGCCCGCCGCGCGCCTGCTCGGCGGCGAGTGCGCGGCGGCCGTTGAAGTGGCCCTTCTTCAGGTCGACGGCCCAGTCGAGGGCGAGTTCGAAGGGTGAACGCTTCTCGCTCGGGTCGACACACACGCGCGCATCCTGATACTCGCTGTGGACCTGGATGTGCCCGGCCTCGACACGGGCGATGTTGAGCGCGGTCGAGCCGATCGGGGTGAGGTCGCGCCCTTCGCCGGCGTCCATCAGGCGCTGCCAGAGATCCAGCGCGTGCGCCCGCTCGGTCCAGAGCTCGAAGCCGAGGTCACCGGTGAAACCGGTGCGGGTGATGGTCAACGGCATGTCCCCGAGGTGCGTCTCGACCAGGCCGAAGAAGCGCAGGTCGCGCACTTCGTCGACGCCGGCGCGCAGCAGCACGTCGCGTGCGACCGGCCCCTGCAGAGACAGTGCGGCGATGTCCTCGGAGACTTCGCGGATGTCGACGTCCAGCCCGCGGGCCGTGGCCCGGAACCAGGTCAGATTGTGTTCGGCGCAGTTGATCTGGAAGCGATCTTCGGCAAAGCGGAAGATGGTGCCATCCTCGATGACCTTGCCTTCGCCATCGCACCAGGGGGCGTAGAAGCAACGCCCCGGCTTGCAGCGCTCGATGTCGCGCGTGAGCAGACGGTTGAGGAAGCGCGCGGCGTCGGGGCCCCGCACCGCGTACTTCAACATCGGCGAGATGTCGTACAGCGAGGCCGCATTGCGGATGGCCGCATACTCCATGGCCTCGTTGTAGAAGTGCGTGACGGTGGCAAAGCCCTGCCAGCGTTCCCACTGCATACTCCGATTGAGCGGAGCGATCACCTCATGGAAAGGTGTTTCCTGGAGTGCCGCGTCGGTCATGCCACTTTCCTCCTGGACTTGCGATCCTGCAGGATTTCGCGCGCGGCGTTGCTGCCGCTGATGCCGGTGACACCGCCACCGGGATGTGTGCCCGCGCCACAGAGATAAAGGCCGTCCACCGGCGTGCGGTACTGGTTGAAGCCCGGCACGGGGCGCGTCAGGAAATACTGGTCGAGGGCGATGTCGCCGTGGTGCCAGTGCCCGCCGCGGGCGCCGAAACGCGCCTCGATGTCGGCCGGGCCCCAGGCCTCGCACGCGACCACCGATTCAGCGAAGCCCGGTGCATGCGCCTCGATCTGGCGGACCACGCGCTCGCCCAGGTCCTGTGCGGCGTCCTCGCGGTACGGCACATACGCCACGTTCACGGACATCACATGCTGCCCGTCCGGCGCCAGTCCGGTGTCCGTGAAGGATGGCACGGTGATCTCCAGCGCCGGGGCGTTCACGTCCTCGCGGTACTTGACCTGGTCGAAGGCCTGCTCGACGGCATCCAGCGACGGTGCAATCACCCAGCGGGCGGCACCACCGCCTTCGGGCAACGGCAGGTCCGGGGCGCGATCCAGGGCGAGATTGACCTTGCCGGTCGTGGCCCGATTGCGGAACGCCCGCACATCGCCGAGGAAGTCGGCGTCGAGGTGATCCGCATCGACGAGATCGACCAGGGTGGTGACGGGGTCCGTGTTGGCGACCACGGCATCGGCCTGATAGCGCGTGCCGTCGGCCAGTTCCACGCCGCGTGCACTCCCGCCGGCCACGTCGATGCGCGCAACCCGGGCGTCGGGGCGAATGTCCAC
>CAZJGZ010000073.1:0-11348 GCA_964545695.1 uncultured Ectothiorhodospiraceae bacterium
CTGCTGGGTATCGCGCTGCCGGCCAGCGTGGCCGCCGTTGCGGCCTGGCCGCGGCGAGAGCCCGGTGGCAACTGGTAGGGTTGTCGCACGGACCGGCAGGTGCGGTGAATGGGGGTGGTGTCTTGGGCGTTTTGAAGATCGGGGATACGGATCGCGACGGGCGCCAGAAGCGGATCGAGCATACGGGGCGATACCTGCGCGCGAGCCGCACCGGCGGCGTGTCGCTGCGGGCGCAGACGCGGGTGAGCGGCGTCAATCTCACGGCGAACACGAACCACGGCGTGCGTGTGTCCACAAGGCTGGCGAAGAACACGCAGGTGGCGTTCCAGAATGGTCGGTTCATCCTGCGCGGGCGTTACGGCTCGGATGCGGCGAAGGTCAACCTGTCGAAGAGTGGTGTGACGGTGTCGACGAAGACGCCGGTAGGGAGTTTCAACTGGATTCGTCCCGGGCGATCGTCGTTCAAGCTGGGCGGCGTCCAGCTGCGGGGGCACAACGCGGCGTGGTTGCAGGCCATCTATGCGTTGTTCGCGCTCGTGGCCGCGGTGGTGGGCCTGTTGCTGCGCGTGCTGGCGGGCATTGTGCAGGGTGTGGTGGCCGTGGTCGGGCACTTCGCGCTGAAGCGCCAGCTCGCCGCCGAGGAGACGGCACGGCCCCGGTTCGAGTTGCAGGAAGTGGCAGCAGTGGGTGAGCGGATCTGCGCGGACCAGGGCATTGATCCGGACGCGGAGCCGGCGCGCGATCTGCTGGCAGCGCTGAGTTTTATTGTCATTTCCCTGGGGCGTGGCGAGCGTCGATTCGAAGGCGCGACCTCCGGAATGGTGGACGCCAGCGACGCGGCGAGCCACGCGTTCGCCACGGATGCACGGACCACGGGGGAGCAGGTCGGGCAGTGGCTGCCGGATGCCGGCAATGAGCAGTATCCGCTCGCGGTTGCCGGCACCCTGCATGCACTGGCCTCGGCGCTGGCGCGCAGGGTCGACGCGGACACGCGGGCGGAGGCGTTGCTGGCCCTCGATGATGCCTGTCTGGCGGCGGGGCCGAAGACATTGCTGCAGGAGGAACTGATCGACCTGCTGGTGCCGGCCATGGAGGTCGATGTGGTGCTGGCGGGGGAGTCCTGAGCATGGATCGCGACGGCGACTTCGCGGGGTTGATTGCTCTACATCAGCAGTTGCTGCGGATGCCGGAGCCGGATGCGGTCGGCACGGTCCTGTACCCGAGGCCACTGAGCGTGTCTTCGTGGCAGCCGACCTTCGACGCGGCACCGTACCGACCCGTGGACTCGGCAAACCTGGGCCTGGAGGGCACGGACAGCTTCCACGATCTGAGCGACCAGGCGCTCTGTGCGGCGACCCTGCGTGTGATCGATGGCGAGGGGCCGGTGCATTTCGACATGCTCGGTGATCGCCTGCTCGCAGCCGCCGATGTCGCACGCATGGGATCGCGCATCCGCGCACGCATCGAAGCCGTGCTCGCCGCGCTGGCGAGCGAGGGCGAGATCGTCTGCACCAGCGCTTTCAGCGGCCGTCGTGAGCAGTTCCTGCGCCCGTGCCTGCGCGACTGGCGGCCACTACCGGATCGTGAGCGTCAACTCGAGCGCGTAGCGGACAGCGAACTGATGCTCTGTCTGTTCCGCGCGGTGCTCGATCGTGATGGCATCGATGTGGCTACGGCGATGAACGACGGCCTCCACGATATCGGTTTCATCCGCCTCACCGACAACGCGCGCGAGCGCTTGCAGGCGCCGTTGCAGGCCCTGCTGGAGCGCCGGATGCTCGTTCGCGTCGATGGCGGTCTGGCCATCGGACGGGAGGCGTTCGTGCGCCCCATGTCGTGAGGCCGCCGCTCCAGGCACTGGAGTCGAACGGTACGAGTGCACGCAGGTGGGTGAGGCTCGTTTGCCGGGATGCGCTGGCGTGTTGCCGGCCAGCGTCCCGAACAGCGCGAGCAGGGATTCGCGGATGCTCCCGATCCTTGCCGCCACCCGCGCTGACATACTGATGCATTTGCACTATTCCGTCGGGCTGTGTCGGCACGTCTACTAATCCCCTCAAGCTTCGTGTCAGCACGAGCATTCGAGGGGGAATCCATGGGCAGGTCAGCACAGTTCGACATTCTTGGCGTCGCTTTCGCGACACTCGTCCTCGCTGGTTGTGGTGGCGGCGGTGGTGGAAGTGGAAGCGGTGGAGGCGGTGGAAGCAGTAACGGTAGCGGCAGCGGCGATTTCAATGACGACGGCGAACGAGTCGCACTCAGCGGGACTGCCCGGGTTGCCGAAGGGCAGCTGATCGTGGAAGCACCGGGCTGGCGCACGCCGTTTCGCAGTGTGTTTGACGGCCTCGTGGCTGCGAGTCATGCGGCCACGACGGGCGATCTGGAAGAATTGGGTCTGCAGCCGGTCCCCGTGGGTACCGAGGTTGACTTGGTCCGTGTGGACGACATGGGGATGGTCACGACGGTAATCGCCTCCGGGGAGGTTGCTGATGGAGGTGAATGGGATCTGGACGTGCCGGTCGGCATGTTCTTCCCTTTCAACACTTTCTTTCCTTCGGACACCTTTTTCCCGACGGATACCTTCTTCCCGTCCGACACTTTCGTGCCGGGCGGTGCGCTGGTGCCCGCCAATACAGCGTTTACATCGGAAACGGAGTTCCCGACGGATACGTTCTATCCGGCCGGGACCTTCAACCCTGCCGTGGGTTTCGATCCGGCTGACGGCCTGACGCAAGGTGATGAGGGATTTACTTCCGGTGGTGACCTGCGGCGCGGTGATGCATTCTTTCCCGAAGGTTCATTTTTCCCGACCGATACATTTTTCCCTTCGGACATCTTCTTTCCCACCGATGTTTCCTTTGATTCCGACACGCTGATCACCGAAGCGACACAGTTCGCCTACGCCGCGAACACCATCGTCCGGGTGGGCGGAAGTGCGACGAATGCAATACACGCCTCGATCCCTTCGTCCGGCCGGGATGTCCTCGTCAACCCGGTAAGCGAGGCAACCACGCGCGCGGTCATCGACAATGGCGGTTTCGATGACCTGACCTCGTCGAAGATGGCCAGTCTCACCGCGTATTTCCTGCGTGAACTGCAGGCCGAAAATTTCGTGTTCAACAAGTTCGGTGATCTTGATATGAGTGTCAACCAGGTCAATGATCTGCTGGGTGACGAGATCAACGGCCTGGTTTCTGCGAGTCGCGGTGATGGGGTCAGTCTTGCTGGCTCGTACCACCTTTCCCTGCTTGATGTTTCCGTTCAGGGCAGTTCGGACGAAGGGCGCTTCGAGGCCGGACATCGCCTGGTGGATCCGGCCATCCAGCAGTTTCCGGGCGGCGAAAAACGGATCGATTTCGGGGGCCGGGACGTCGTCTCCAGGGGGATAGCGCGTCAATGGACGTTTACCGACAATACCGTCGCAGACTCCGAATGGACCGCGACCACGGACACGACCGAAGGATCCTCATCCGCACTGGCGCCGATGGTGGTCACGGCCGACGGGCGTCTGGTCTTCCTCAATCAGGATGATGGCGTGGTTTCCGAGGACGGAAAGCTTTTTGCCCTGCGCGCCAGCCGCGGTGCTGGCGGTAACGACATGGTCACGGAAACCCTGGGCATTGGTGCGCTGCAGTGGGATACACCAACGGAGCCTCCCCGGAAAGACTTCAACATGATCCGTTATCAGCCTCTGGTTGATGGTGACTTTGGGTCGGGTGCCGGTGTTGCGATGGGCACGCGGATTGTCGGGGAATTTGGTTGCTCATCGCTTGTATCCGACGACGGCGAATGCTGGATTGACCTCAATACTATTGACCTCAATACTGACGGTTACGAGCCGGACCCGCATCGGCTGATCGCGGTGATGGATCCGACTGGTGATCTGATCCGTGATGAGATCGGTGAATCTGACGTCGGCAAACCTGAACACGACGCTGGCAAGAGGCTGCGTTTCATTCTCGGTGACACGGGGCGCCTGAGCGAGGACGATGCCGGGCGTCAGGTCAGTGGGCTGGTCGGCCCCGACGCGGCTGGTAGCGGAATCGGTCTTCTCGTAGCTCACGCTCGGGAATCCGCGACTTCGGCTTTGTACATCGGCGTTCCGCGCCCCATGGATTCTGCCGATTTCTGCAGCAACGCAACCATCAATGGCACGTACAACATGGTCTCGCATGATTTCCGGCTCGAAGGCGAAGCCGACACCACGGTCATCGGCGATGAGGCCCTGATTCGGCCCGGCACCGGGCGGTCCCCGCAGCCGGTGGATAATGGCGAACTCAGTCTGACGCAATTACTGTTCAACCAATCGACGCTCGACTTCAACAACGGTAACGCAGTAGTCGAGGTGGACCGGTTCAGCGAAGGTCGTGAAACGACGTTCGCCCCCAATCAACTGACCGTTGAACCGGGCTGCATGTTTGTCTTCGATGGCAGCACGCTGCCTGTTCACCATGAGCCACCACGCGGCGTCGTCAGTCCGGATGGGCGCATACTGGTGATCGCCAGCTTCGACCATGGCCGCGCCAGTTCCTCCGCCAACGATGCGTTCGCACAGTTGGTCTTTGGATTTCGTGCAGCGAATGGCGATTGAAAGGATATTATTCGCAGAGGGATGATATCCCAAGGCACATGATTAGCCCCCTTGGTCAGCGGTGACTTGCCAGGGGGCTTTCTCCATCACCGCTGCCTTGATGATAACGCGTACTCCCTTGTCCATGATCCGCGGTCTGCTGCTGGAGGCCAGCCATGGTCTCCTCGTCAATCCTGCAGGCGCTGGTGCTGATCATGGCATGTTCTCCACTGATGCATCGGCTGCCAACGTACGCCCCGCAAGTCGCTGGGAGGCATTGACGGCGCTCAAGGCCCGCATCAGTGGCTGGATGTCTGCGCCGTAGGTGAACAGGTGGAAGCCGTCGTGTGGACGCAGCACATCCATCTCGCCGATTTGCCAGATATGGCGTGCCGGGTCGGGGATGCGCGAGCGCAGCATGCGGTAGAACAGGTCCAGGTTGGCGCGGCTCAGGGTATGCCGCGCCGGATAGCGCAGGATGTCGGCGCGTGCCTGGCGCAGCACGCGCCCCAGCGTGGTGCGCGGGACCGGTGCGGAAACGCCGATCTGCAGCGGCAGGTCGACTCCGTGCTCGCGCAGTACGGCGACCCAGGTGCGCAGGTTGGCGCGATCGAATGTGACTTGGGTGATCACGCGCTGGGCACCGGCCTCCTGCTTGGCGCGCAGAATGCGGGCGCTGCGCATGCGATGCCGCGCACCCGTGGTGGAGAAATAGCTTTCGGGATAGGCACCGACCGATACATGGATGTTGTGTTCGCGCAGGCGCGGAATCAGTTCATAGAGCGTGGTGCTGCCGCCACCGTGGCCCGGATTGCCGGACACTACCAACGCTCGCTCGATCCCGTGCTCGGCAAGCACCGCAACCGCGTGGTCGGGGTTTGCGACGCGGTTGGCCGGAACATGCAGCGTTACCGGGCCCTCCGAAATCCGCGAAGCCTGTGCTGCCGCGTCTTCCAGCGAACCGATGCAGGGGATGAGTACCTCGTGTGCGCCCGCGCCGAATAACCGCGTGGCACTCCTGGACCCCAGGACTTCAGCACTGATCCGCATCTTCACGCCTCCGCCAGCATATCCCACCGCAAGGGGGTAGAAGATGCGGTGAATATCCATGTTATTCAAGGCGTGTAGCGACGCATCCATTACCCCCAGCGACTTTCGCAGAATCGGCCGGGGCTCCGATTGGGTCATGGCCGGAGGTTCTCGGCGCAGCCGTTGGTCCGTGCTGCTGCGACATCTCCCGCTCCCCGGCGGGGGGCAGGGGGTGCACGGTACGGTGGCCCGGTTGCAGTGCCCGACCGGCTCAGCGTTGCGCGAGTGCGCTTTCCAGGCGGTTGAGGTCGGTGATCATCTGCCATTGGCCGCCCTGGTTTTCCACGCGTTCCTGCCAGCTGGACACCCGCTGCTGGTAGCGCAGGGGATTGATGTTGTCGCTGCGCTGGCGAGTCACGTTGACGGCGATGACCTCGATGCCCTCCAGCTCCAGCGGCCCGTTGCGTTCCAGTTCGGGATGCAGGTCTTCCTGCAGATCGGACAGCAGGAACAGCTGGCGCCGGTCGGCGTCGCGATCGCGCAGGAAATCGCGCGCGAGCAGTACGCCGCCGGTAATGTCGCTGTGCGCGCTGGGGACGCTGAAGCGTTCCAGGAATGCATCCAGCTCCCGGCGGACGCGGCGTTTCTGATCATTGGCGACACTGGGTCGGGAATCGAAATCGGCACGCGCGATGTAGTTGCGATCGCTGTAGCTGCTGTTGTCGATGAAGGCGATGGCGAGTGAATCGCCGGTCGCCAGATCGGACAGCAGGTAATTGGTCAGCAGGCGTGCCTTGTCGACCTCGCCGGCATAGTCGCCGGAGATGTCGATCAGGATTACCGCCGCCCGGCCCTGATGGCCGCCGTTGCTGCAGGCCGTGATCAGAACGAGCAAGAGCCCGACAACCGTGATGCGCCAGCGCGAGCCGGTCCGCGTTGCGTGGGTTGCGTATTGCATGGTTCAGGCCTCCCGGGGTGTCAGGTCGGCATCATCGGCCGCCGGTGTCTGCTTGCGCTGACCGCGGCGCTTGCTCGGGTCTTTGCTCGTCGTGGCCGGTTGTTCATCGTCGGCGGGCTGCTGGCGCTGCTGCGTGATCATGCGTTCGATGCCGAGCGGCAGCATGACGAACAGGTCGTACAGGCTGATGAGCATCTTGCTGACGTGGTTGGCGATGCTGCCGGTCATGCGGACGGCCACGCGCAACGTGCGCAGCAAGCCAAGGGCGAACAGGCCGAGGACGGTGCGCAGTGAATGGATGAACGCTTCCAGTGGAATGGCGACGAAGGCGAGCGCGAACGGCAGGATGAAGCCGAGCATCAGCTGCGCGATTGACGGGATCCAGCGGAATTGCGCCTCCGCCACTTCGGCGCCGGCCAGCGTCTGCGTCAGTGCCTGGCTGTCCAGTACCAGCAGATCACGCAGGTAGGCGAGCGAGGCCTCGATGCTGGCGAAGATCACCAGGATGGTGAAGGCGGCGATGCCCAGGCGTTTGCGCATGCGGTCGTCCATGCGCCCGATCACCGGGAACAGGTTGGTGATGCGCAGGGACTCCAGCAGGAAGATGCCCATGGAGATCTCGACCATGATGATCACCAGTGCGGCGATGTCGGACATGGCCATGCCGCCGAACTGGGCCGTGCCATCCACCATCTCCGACATGGGCAGGGCGATCAGGTGGAAGTTGATCAGTCCGCCGAAGGCGGCGATGACGAGCACCAGCGAGGCGATGAAGAACTGCGTCAGCGACGACGTTGTCAGCGCATGCACCGCCTGGTCATCGTTGCGCCGCATGCTTTCGTACTGAGCCATGTGGTGATCGATGGCCTGGGTGCGTTCATCAAGACCGGAGATGGTCGACTGCACCTCGTCCATGTTCTGTTTCAGGCTGCGCCAGTGCGGCCGCATGCCGCTGAGGATCTTGTGCCGCTCCTGCGTGTTTTTCTGGTACGCCTTCAGCGTTTCCTTGTGGGCGTTGTCCACGGCCGCCTTGATCTCGTCCAGGATCTTCGTCACCGCCGGATCGCCGGAGCTCGGCAGTGCCGAGATGGTCGACACGACTTCCGACCACGCCGGCGGCAGCGGGGCGTTGTGCTGTGAGTTCTGATAATCGGTCTCGACCTGTTCCAGCGTATCGGCGAGCTGGCGATGCAGTTCCGGGTACTGGCTGAGCTCGCGCTCGACGACGTCATGCACGCGCTGGAACTCGCGCTCGATCGCCTTTTCCGTTTCCTCACGCCCCTGGGCGAGCAGGATCTCGCGGTTGCGCGTGGCGAGCCGCTGTTCGAGCTGGCGCAGGCTGGCCGCGGCCAGGCGCAGGCTGTGGTCGATGGCGCGCCCGGTGCTGCGCAGGAGCTGGTGCGCATGCGGGCGGCCGAAATAGAGTACGACGATGGCCAGTACCAGCCAGATGGCCACCGAGAGTGCGGGCGTGTCGGCCCAGATGTAGAGAAGGTCGGTCATGGTCGTTACTCCGTCGCGATTGCCGGGTGGTGTTGCCGGGTCGGCCGGGGCCGCCCGTTGTGTCGGTGGCCCGTTGTGTCGATGGCCCGTTGTGTCGATGGCCCGTTGTGTCGATGGAGAGTGTCGCCACGGCTGGTGAAAAATCTGTGAGCAGGCTGCGTGGTAGACTGATTCGCGAATGGACAGGCTCCTGGGGGGCGGAGGCAGGCCATGGCCACGATTCTCTGGGTGGAAGATCAGGGGCACTGGATCGACCGGTTCCAGCCCGTGCTGGAGGCGGAGTCGTTCGACGATCGCCCGACCCGGGTACAGGTCTTCCGCTTTGCCGAAGCGGCCTGTCAGCACGTGCGCGCAACGGCGGCTGACAACCGACCGGATGTCGCCCTGCTGGATGCGAACATGAACGGCAACACGGCCGCGGGCTTTTCCGTCTCGCGCGCGCTCCAGCGCAAGTGGCCCGATCTGCCCATCCTCTATCTGTCCGAATACAGCGGCACCGATGTCGAGCAGGAGGCGTTCGAATCGGCCCGCGCGCAGGACTTCATTGCCAAGCACCAGCGCAACATCGAGTCCGTGCTCTGCTGGCGCATCCGCGCGGCCCTGCGTCAGGCGCGTCTGCAGACACCGGGCGCCGAGCGCTCGGGCGATGTGCTGGAAAGCGGTGACCTGACCATCGACACCGCCACCTGGGAAATCTACTGGCAGGGACGCAAGCTGATGAATCCGGCCAATGCTCAGCGCCCGCTGGCGCCGACGCCGCGCAAGGTGTTGCGCTATCTGGTCGAGGCTACGCCGCGGCCGGTGTCGACCTCACGCATGGCGGATCTGCTGGATGCCGACCCGGAACGCTTTTCCTGGGCCAGTTATCGCCAGCATGTGCGCATCCTGCGGCGCGCGTTCGATCAGGCCATGGCCGGTACCAGTGCCTTCACCGCGATGTGCAAGCAGGGCGAGGGGATTGTCGCCTTCGGTGAGGACGAGTCGTATTGCTGGAAGCCACCGCGCAGCGGCGCCGGGAGGCGCTCGGCGTGACCGGGGACACGACACGGCAACCGGCCCTGCGCGTGCGCAAGATCACGCTGCCGTGGTTGAGCATGATCGGCGGGCTGCTTGCCGTCGGCTTTTTCCTCGTGCGCGGCGAACCCCGGTTACTGATGTTCTACGAGCTGCCGCCCGTGTTGTTGCAGGCCGAAGCGGCGTACGCCGCGCTCGGCCTGCTTGTGCTGCTGGTGCTCGTCGATCTGCGCCGGTATCGGCGCCAGCACAGCGACCAGGCGCAGGATCTCGAGCGCCTGCACAGTCAGCTGGACGAGTTGTGGGCGCGCAACCGCCAGCTGCAGCTCAAGGCGCACACCTATTCCGATCATGCCGACAAGCTCAAGCTGTTCATCAGTGACAAGCTGCTGGACTACATCGAGTACGACGAGAAGTTCCTGCACTTCAAGGGCATCGCCGCGGAAGTCCGGCACAACGGTGTGATCAGTTTCGACAAGGTGCAGTCGGCGTTGCAGCAGGGGCTGGTCGAGGCCGAAGGGCAATCGGAGTCGGCTGCGCACGAGGAGCGCGCCGCGCAGTATCGGACCGCGCTGGATGCCATGCGCTATCTGTGGGATCTGCTCGATCTGTCGACCGCCGACAACCTCACCCTGCATATCGGCAACCTTTTGTGTGAATGCGAAGAGCATTACTGCCAGCGCCTGCTGAATCCCGATCAGCCCGTGGCGCTACCTTATGAGCCGACCTATTCGCCGCGGCGTGCTGCGTGGCGCGCGCTGGGCATGATCGGTCAGGACGTGGCCGCGGAACCGGAGGGCGCGTCTCCCTGGTACTTGCAGGCGCGCGAGCTGTACGCCTGTCTGGAACCGGCCGGCGAGTTGCTGGGCAACGAAAACCACCTGGTGCTGCTGCTGGAAAACCTGCTGCGCAATGCCCAGTTCTATGCCGGCAAGCGCGGCTATAGTTCGCCGTTCCCGAGCATCGCGCTGACGCTCGCGGAAAGCCGCGGCGATGTCTGCATCCGCGTGTACAACCGTGGACCGCACATCCGTGATGAGGACAGGGAGCGCCTGTTCCAGCTCGGCTACTCGACGCGGCGCAAACGCGAGCACCATGGCCGTGGGCTGGGCCTCTATTTCGTCAACGAGATCGTCAAGGCCTACGAGGGCAGCATCGTTGTCGACAACATCCATACGCCGGCGCTGACGTATGAGGTGATCCTCGAACTCGACAACGGCGCGATCATCAGTGATCGCGTACGCGTCGACATGGAGGAAGGCCGACCGCGCGGCGTGCTCACAGCCGGCGGCGAGCCGGTGTGGGAGTTGCCGGCAAGGCTGGTGCAAGCGTCGGTTTCCGCAGGTGACGAGGCGCCTTGTGCACGGCTGGACGATTTCGCCCAGCGCGGGCGGCAGGATCATCATGATCCCCTGCATCCGACGCGCCCGCAGTGGCGGCTGCGCCATCAACCGAAACGCGGTGGCGGCCGCGTCGTGTTCGAACCGCTTGCCGTTCAGGGCGTGGAGTTCGAGGTCCGCCTGCCGACCGCGCAGAAACGTCTCGATGGCATCGATGATGCAGTGGCGGATGCGGCCGCGTTGGACGCCGATGAGGCCCTGTTGCGCAGCCGAGTGGTCACCGCGCCGGATGCGTGAACTGAATGAACCACAACAAGGAGATCGCAACGTGACTGCGGAAGAAATCGTGCAACGCCAGTTCGAGGCCTACAACGCGCGTGACCTCGAGCGCTTCCTGCCCCTGTTCGCCGAGGATGCCCGGCTGTACCGGCCGCCCGATCCCGAGCCGGCCGTCGTCGGCCGCGAAGCGCTGGCGGAGTTCTACCGCACCCGCCGATTCAACCAGCCCAAACTGCGCGCCGAACTGATCCATCGCACCACGCTGGGCTCGACGGTCATGGATCATGAACGCATCCACGGGCTGGGCGAGGAACCGGTGGAGATGGTCATGGCCTATCAGGTGCGCGACGGCCTCATCCAGGCCTGCTACGCCTTCGTCGCGGATTGAATCAGCGCCGGCTTACCAGGCGCCGGAGTTGGCCATCGACATCCACGGTTCGCACGGCGTGAGTGCCTCGCCCTTCTGCAGTAGTTCGATGGAGTGGCCGTCGGGTGAGCGCACGAAGGCCATGCGGCCATCGCGGGGCGGGCGGTTGATGGTGACGCCCTGATCCATCAATTGCTGGCACGTCGCGTGGATGTCATCGACGCGATAGGCCAGGTGACCGAAATTGCGGCCGCCATCGAGCTCTTCCGGATCCCAGTTCCAGGTCAGTTC
>CAZJGZ010000074.1:0-11333 GCA_964545695.1 uncultured Ectothiorhodospiraceae bacterium
TGGTCGAACGCCGCGTGGGTGCGCACGGCGGGGTCGATCCGTTCCAGCAGCTCCGCGCGCGGTGCAGCAGTAACCAGCGTGCGATTGAACCAACGGAGGTGCTTGAGCAGCAGCCGCGAACCACTGACTGTGCTCGGCAGGGCGTCGAGCCAATTCCGCCATGCAGCAGGATCAAGGGCGTTCTGGCGCTTACTGATTGACTGTGGGGGTAGGCGTACTGTGAGGGCCATTACAAAGTGCGACTTCTGATGACGTGCCGTGAATACAAGCAAAAAGCAGGCCAGGTTGTGCGCAATTCAATTTCCGATGCGCACTGCGGCATACGCTGATGCGGGCGGGAAACCGGCAGGGTGTGATCAGTGCTCATCCCAGAACGAGGGGCCTTCCGGTTGCTCCGCGCTTCGGCGGATTGGCCGGCGTGGTGCGTTGCGCAGGCCGAACTGGTGAAATGAATTGGTCTGCTGCTTGCCGTCTTCGAGTTGCACACGAAAGGTACGTTCCCCCACATCGACTTCCACGACCTCGCCAGCGTGGAACATGTGCGCGGGCAGCAGCAGGCTTGCCGGCTTGCCTGCGTCGCGCCGGCCGGGGATGAGGATGGCGGGTTCCGCATGTTCCTTTTCACGCCGCCGCTTGCGGTTCGGATTGGCGGGCTCGCGCCGCACGCTCGCCGGCCGAGGCTGACCGTGGATACGCTCGGCACCCAGCTGGAACCGATGTTGATCGACAAAGCGCAACCAGCGGATCACGCCCAGGTGCCACTGCTTGCTGCCGTCACTGACGGGTTGGCGCAGGGCGATCAATTCGCCCACGGTGGCGCGCGAGGGCTGGTCGCACGCCCAGTCGAGCCGGAAGCCGTCAGCGCTGGTATCGGCCAGTTTCCAGGCGCCGGGCGTGGCGGGCTCCGCGGCGCCATTGGCAGCGCCGTTAACCCCGGCCGAAACCTGATCCGGGCGGCCGCGACTGACGGCATCCCACGCCGAAGCGGCTCCGGTCATTCGATCGTGCCCCGGATGGGTGACGAAGCCGCTTTCCCCGGCAGGAGAGTCATCGTCGATCGTCTGCAGCGCGAGTGATGCGCTGCTGGTCAGGCTGGGCGATCGTTTTACCGGTTGTTTCGGGGTCGGCTCCTCCTCGAGCACAAAGCCGAGGCGGTGCTGGATCGCGCGCAGGCTGACCTCGGCCTCTACCGCTTGATCCTCCGCCCGCCGATCATTGTCACTGCGCTCCACGTTCTGGCGGTATGTGGTCAGCAACTGGCGGACCGTGTGATGGCGCAGGGACTGCGGGTCGGCGACCGCTGTATCGCTGTCCGCGGAGCGCCGCTCCAGGGTTTCCAGACCCTCCACCACAGGCGCCACGGACAGTGTGCGCGGGCCGGCCTCGGCGCCGTCCTGTCCACCGGCGCGCATACGCGGCGGTTGCGGTTGGTCGGGGTCGAAGTGGATCACGCCGTGCGCCGACTCCATCACACTGTCGCCGCCGTCCATCCGCGCCGCCAGCGACCACTGGCCCAGGCGCAGAAAGAGAGGACGGATTTCCCCCCGTGGCAGGCCTTCGGTTCGTGCCACGGCGAACAGCAGGATGCGGGCATACTCCCGCTGCGGTGACACGCGCTCCTTCTCACCCGACAGTGGCCGCACGCGCTGCTGCGCCGCTCCGGCCCCTTCCGCTGTCGTGAATACCGCATGAACCGACCGCCAGAAGTCCTTCGGTGGCACGCTGTAGACTTGGGCGCAGCCCAGCAGCAGCTCGCCGCGCAGTGCCAGGGCGGTATGCGCGGCAAGGGCGACGCGCTTGCGTGCCGGACGGCCACCGCTGATTTCGTCGGCGACGACTGCATCCATTTGACGCGCGAGGTGGTCCAGCAGCCGCAGGTACTGTTGCAGGGTTTCCCGCGTGCGTGCGGGCAACGGCAGACTCTGGCCGCTCACACGTCGGGAAAGGTCGTCCAGGATGGGGCGGGCGGCAGGGTACAGCTTGCGGATCACGCGCAGCCGCTTGCGGGGCGGCAAGGCAAGCGAATGCAGCTCGTGCAGTCCCGCGAGCAATTTCTCGACGCGCGCGCGCGACCCGCTCTCGGCAAATGCCCGCAACCAGCCGCGAAGACCCAGGCGCGACGTCGGAAAGGCGCCGCGGCCCGGTTTGCTGCGTTCGGGCAACCTGATTTCCACGATCTCCGGTGCCTCCCGTTGCAACCGGTGTCGCCATCATGCGCCCGGGGCTGCACCGCGCACAAACTGCGACGTTGGCCGTATTGTGCCAGTTTTACCGCTGGTGCAGTTCTCCGGCGGTCGAATTGCCGTTCGACCATTGATTCATCGCCCGATCGACCACAGATCAGGGGCCTGCTGCAGGCCTTGCGGCATCATGTAGACTTGCGCGCTCGGCGCGACTGGAACCACAACATGCACGCAACCACCATCGTCTGTGTTCGCCGGGGCAACCAGGTTGCGCTGGGCGGAGATGGCCAGGTCACACTCGGTGACCACGTCATGAAGGGCAACGCCCGCAAGGTACGGCGGTTGTATCGCGACCGCGTACTCGCCGGTTTCGCCGGCGGCACGGCCGACGCCTTCACCCTGTTCGAGCGGTTCGAGGCCAAACTCGAGGAGCATGGCGGGCAGCTCACCCGGGCGGCCGTCGAACTGGCCAAGGACTGGCGCACCGATCGCATGCTGCGCCGCCTGGAGGCGTTGCTCGCCGTCGCCGACGAGGAGGTCTCGCTGCTGATCTCGGGCAATGGCGATGTGATCGAACCCGAAGAGGGGTTGATCGCCATGGGTTCGGGCGGTCCGTATGCGCGCGCCGCCGCGCAGGCGCTCCTGGGTGCCACCGAGCTCGACGCGCCGACCATCTGTGATCGCGCGCTCGAGATTGCCGGCGACATCTGCATCTATACCAACCACCACCGCACCATCGAGACCCTCGGGGAGTAAGCCGACAATGTCCCACATGACCCCGAAGGAAATCGTCGCCGAGCTGGACAAGCACATCGTCGGCCAGGACGACGCCAAGCGAGCCGTCGCCGTTGCCCTGCGCAACCGCTGGCGCCGGCAGCAGGTCGACGAACCGTTGCGCCAGGAAATCACGCCCAAGAACATCCTCATGATCGGCCCCACGGGTGTCGGCAAGACCGAGATCGCGCGCCGCCTGGCGCGGCTCGCCGAGGCGCCGTTCACCAAGATCGAGGCGACGAAGTTCACCGAGGTCGGCTACGTCGGCCGCGATGTCGAGTCAATCGTCCGTGACCTCGTCGATGTCGCCCTGAAGCAGCGGCGCGAAAACGAAGTGGTCAGGCTGCGGCCGCGCGCCGAGGAGGCGGCCGAGGAACGCGTGCTCGACGCCCTGCTGCCGGCACCGCGCCAGCAGAAGCAGGGCGGCTGGGAGCAGGACCAGCCGAGCGAGCGCCCGCAGTCGGATACGCGCGAGAAATTCCGCAAGAAGCTGCGCGCGGGTGAGCTCGATGAACGCGAGATCGAGATCGAGACCAGCGCCGGCATGGGGGTGGATATCATGGCGCCCCCCGGCATGGAGGAAATGACCCAGCAACTGCAGGGGATGTTCCGCCAGCTCGGCAATCAGAACACGCGCAAGCGCAAGGTCACCGTGCGCGACGCCCTCCGCCAGCTGGTCGACGAAGAGGCCGAGAAACTGATCGACGAGGAAGAGCTCAAGCTTTCCGCCATCGAACTGGTGGAGAACAACGGCATCGTCTTCCTCGACGAGATCGACAAGATCACGCGTCGCGGCGATGGTGGCGCGAGTTCGGGCGAGGTGTCACGTGAAGGCGTCCAGCGCGATCTGCTGCCGCTGGTCGAGGGCTCGACGGTGTCGACCAAGTACGGCGCCGTGCGCACCGATCACATCCTGTTCATCGCCTCCGGCGCCTTCCACGTCGCGCGGCCGTCGGACCTGATCCCGGAATTGCAGGGCCGGTTGCCCATCCGGGTCGAGCTGGCGGCGCTGACGACGAAGGATTTCGTACGCATCCTGACCGAGCCCGATGCTTCGCTGACGGCGCAATACACGGCGCTGATGGCAACCGAGGGCGTCAACCTGACCTTCACCGACGATGCCGTGCGCCGCATCGCCGAGATCGCCTGGCAGGTCAACGCGGGCACGGAGAACATCGGCGCGCGTCGTCTGCACACGCTGCTGGAGCGGTTGCTGGAAGAACTCTCCTACGCCGCCCCGGAGCGCGAAGGCGAGGCCATCACCATCGATGCCGCCTACGTGGACCAGCAACTCGCCCAGCTCGCCGGCGACGAGGATCTTTCGCGGTACATTCTCTGATCGCGTTTCGCTGGAGCGACCGTTTTTCGCTCCCTTGGACTGATGGCGAGCCAGGGCGGCCGGATGCGGGACCACGGGCCACGGACACGCAACAAGTCCATCCCTGGAGGCTCGACTGCGGCCATCCATGGCCGCAGACGGTCCGTGGCCCGTGGTCCCGCACCCGGCCTTGCCGACCGTTTGGCGTAAGACCTGAACGCGTCCCCGAGCCCTGCCCATGCGCTCGACGCGCCTGTTGCGGGCACGTTTGCGTCCTGACCACGCCACGGCAATGGCGCATGCGCCAGATGCCGGGCACCCGAACGCTCCAACCCGGGCTGAAGCAAGGTGAGGCGTTAGCCGGTCAGAGACCGTCTGCAGCCATGGATGGCTGCAGTCGAGCCTACATGGATGTATCCACGGCGTGTCTCTGACCGGCTAACGCCTCGCCTTGCCCCGGACGCCGCCCATCACGACACCGGCTCTTGCACACGTGGGCAGGTGGAAGCCAAAACCCACCGAGCAAGCACCCGCCACCTGTCGGTACAATGACCCTTTGATCCGATTCCGGAGCGAACTCTCGCCATGCCCACTCCGACCGACATCACGCTGCATCGAAAGTCGCGCGCCCTCGACATTACCTTCGATGACGGGTTCCAGAAGTCGTTGCCGTGCGAATACCTGCGTGTGTTCTCGCCATCCGCCGAGGTCCGCGGACATGGCCCGGGGCAGGAGGTGCTGGTGATCGGCAAGGAACAGGTGAACATCGAGCGCATCGACCCCGTGGGCAACTACGCCGTGCGCCTCGTGTTCGACGATGGCCACGATACGGGGATCTATTCGTGGGAACAGCTCTATGCCCTCGCCGCCCAGTTCGAGGAGAACTGGCGCAGCTACCTCAGTCAGCTCGAAGAAGCCGGCGTCAAGCGCGAGGCAGCGCAATGAGCGCGATGAACCCGGATTACAGTTTCGCCAGGGGAGGCATGTCGCGATGACCGCGGACGAAGACACGACCCATTTCGGTTACCGGGAAGTCCCGCGCGCGGAAAAACGCTTCCGTGTCGGCGATGTCTTCGACTCCGTCGCACCGCGCTACGACCTGATGAACGACCTCATGTCGGGTGGGCTCCATCGGGTGTGGAAGCGGTTCGCGCTGATGCGCGCGAGCATTCGCCGTGGCGAACGCGTCCTCGACCTCGCCACCGGAACCGGCGATCTGGCGGCGGCGATCGCCGGGCGTGTCGGCGACAATGGCCTGCTGGTGGCGAGCGACATCAATGCCAGCATGCTCGAGCGCGGGCGCGATCGACTGCTCGACGAGGGCCACCTGGTGCCGGCCGTGCAGGCGGATGCCCAGAGCCTGCCGTTTGCGCATGGCCGGTTCGACTGCATTACTATCGCCTTCGGTCTGCGCAACGTCACCGATCAGGCGCAGGCCCTCGCCGAGATGCGGCGCGTGCTGCGGCCGGGTGGCCGACTGGTGATCCTCGAATTCTCTCGCCCCGCTGGTGACTGGTTCCGGCAGTTATACGATACCTACTCGTTCAGCGTGCTGCCGCGCCTCGGTGAGTGGGTTGCCGGGGATGCGGAAAGCTACCGCTACCTCGCGGAATCGATCCGCATGCACCCGGACCAGGAGACACTGGCCGAAATGATGGAAGTCGCGGGCCTCACCCGAGTCCAGTGGCACAATCTGACCGCCGGCGTTGTCGCCGTTCATACGGGGTATCGGCCATGATCCGCGTGGTCGGTCCGGGTAGCCTGGCGCCGCGTGCGACGGCACTGCTGCTCGACTGGATCCTTGCGTTCATCCTGTCTGGAACGCTGGCGGTAGTCTTCTTCGGCGTGCCGATGCAAAGCGGCATCGACGACGAAACCGCATCCGCATTCATCTCCCTGTTGCACTACACCGTCCCGGCAATCTTCATGATCGGCAGCTGGTGGGTTTTCCGCACCTCCCCCGGGAAATACCTCCACGGCCTGCGCGTGGTCGACCATCGCACGGGCCGGCGCGCCGCCCTGTGGCGCCTGGTGCTTCGCTACATCGGTTATTTCCTCTCGGCCCTGCCATTCGGTCTCGGATTCCTGCTGGCGCTGGCCAACCGCGATCGCCGGGGCCTGCACGACTACCTCGCTGGCACGCGGGTCGTGGAGATCGCCGAGACGGACCTCGATCTCACTGCGGAGACGAGTCTGCCATGACGCCCCTGCAGGCCAGCCTGGATGCCGTGAACGCGGTGCTGAACCAGGCCATCGCGCTGGATCCGGACGCACCGGCGCGCGTGGAGCGCCTGTCGGGGCGCAGTCTGGGCATCGCGGTGACCGGCACCGGCATGCAGTTCCAATTGATCCCGGTGGGCGACCAGTTGCAGGTCGTCGCCGATCCGGAGACCGAAGCCACGGTCACCATTGCCGGTCCGCCAGCCTCGCTGGTCGCACTGGCGGGGCAGGAAGGCACACGCGTGCTGTTCGACGGCTCCCTGCAGGTCAGTGGCGACGTCACCGCTGCCCGCGCCTGGAAGCGCTTGTTCGATACCCTTGAGCCGGACTGGGAAGAGGCGCTGGCGCGCATTGCCGGCGATATCCCGGCGCACGAGACCGGGCGCGTGGCAAGCGCCATCGCGGCCTGGGCGCGGCGGGCGCGAAGTGGTCGCGCCGCCGACCTGCGCGCGTGGCTGGTGAACGAGGTCGCACTGCTGCCGGCACGCTCGGCCGTCGAGGCATGGATGCGTGATGTCGACCGGGTGCGCCATGACGGTGACCGCCTGGCGGCCCGCATACGGCGGCTCGAACGTCGGAGCAGTGGCGAATGATCTCCCCGCGCCAGGCCATGCGCCTGATCCACATCCAGTGGATCCTGCTGCGCCACGGTCTCGATGAGATCATCTGGGCCACGCGCATCTTCCGACCCATCCGCTATCTGTATTACCTGACGCCCGGTGCCTGGCTGCGCCTGGCCTCGCGGCGGGCACCGCGCGGTGCCCGCATCCGCGCCGCGCTGGAGGATCTGGGGCCGATCTTCGTCAAGTTCGGTCAGGTCCTGTCGACGCGCCGCGATCTCCTGCCCGACGACATCGCGCGCGAACTCGCGCGCCTGCAGGACCACGTGCCGCCGTTTCCGTCGGCCGAGGCACGCATGGTCGTGGAGCAGTCGCTCGAGCAGCCGGTAACCACCCTGTTTGCGCGCTTCGATCCCGATCCCATGGCCTCGGCCTCCATCGCCCAGGTGCACGGCGCCCAGTTGCTCGATGGCCGCGAGGTGGTGGCGAAGGTGCGGCGCCCGGGGGTCGAGCACCGCATCCGGCGTGACGTCGGTCTGATGTACATCTTCGCCGGCCTGGTCGAGCGCTTCTGGTCGGAAGGTCGGCGCCTGCGGCCCGTGGCAGTGGTGGGCGAGTTCGAGAAGACCCTCCTCGACGAGCTCGATTTCGTTCGCGAGGGCGCCAATGCTCAGCAGCTGCGGCGCAATTTCACCGACTCGTCGATCCTCTACATCCCCGAGGTCTACTGGCCCTTCACCACGGGCGAGGTGCTCGTGCTCGAACGGATCGGCGGCACGCGGATTTCCGACATCGACGAGCTGGTGGCGCAGAACGTCGATATGCGCCTGCTGGCGGAACGCGGCGTCGAGATCTTCTTCGGGCAGGTCTTCCGCGACAACTTCTTTCACGCCGACATGCACCCGGGCAACATCTTCGTCGACTGCAGCGATCCCGCCGACCCACGCTACATCGCTGTCGACTTCGGTATCTGCGGCACGCTGTCGCCGCAGGACAAACGCTATCTCGCGGAGAACTTCCTCGCCTTCTTCCAGCGTGATTATCGCCGTGTCGCCGAACTCCATGTCGACTCCGGCTGGGTGCCTGCCGGCACCCGCATCGATGAATTCGAATCCGCCATCCGCACCGTCTGCGAGCCGATCTTCGAGCGCCCGCTGCGCGAGATTTCCTTCGGCCAGGTATTGCTGCGTCTGTTCCAGACCGCGCGTCGTTTCGAGATGGAAGTCCAGCCGCAACTCGTGCTGCTGCAGAAGACCCTGCTCAATATCGAGGGCATGGGCCGCGACCTCTATCCCGACCTGGACTTGTGGCAGACCGCGCGGCCCTTCCTCGAGCGCTGGATGTCCGAGCAGGTGGGCGCGCGCGCGGCCTGGCACCGCACCCGCAAGGCCCTGCCCGAATGGGGCGAGGTGCTGCCGGAGATCCCCGGCCTGGTTCATTCCGTTCTGCGCGATGCCCGCGAGGGTCGCCTGTCGATCCACTGGCAGGACCCGGAAACCCCGAAGCTGCGGGCCGAGATGCGCCGCCAGCAGCGCCGCACGCGCTGGACCATTGCCGGCGCGGCCCTGCTCGTGGCCGGGGCCGTGCTCCACGGCCTGGCACCCGAAACCGGACCGCTGATCGCGGATGTCGCTGTCCTCCCCTGGCTTCTCGGCGGTTCCGGCCTGCTGGCGCTGGCCGGCGCCCTGGCGGCGCGCTGACCATGCATCGGTCCGGTACCCGAAACCTGTTGATCGGCGCTGCGGCGGGCCTGACCATGACCGCTCTCGCACCACCGGCTGCCGCCGACAGCTGGACCACCGGGACCACGCATCTGTCCCTGCAATACGCCCACCTCGCCTATGATTTCGGCTCCGAGGCCGAGCGTGCCAACCCGGGTGCCATCGTCGTCCGCGTCGGCCATCGACTCGATGACCGCTTCAGCCTCGAAGGGCGCCTCGGTATTCGCGGCCCTGACGATACCGTCCGCGGACGGATCGGCGATGGAGACCGTGATGACGTCAACGTGCGCCTTGATCGTCTGGCAGGTTTGTACGGCACGGCGCACCAACATCTCGGGGGCCGCTTTTCGGCCTATGCGCTGGCGGGTGTGAGTAATGTCCGCGGCGCGGTCGCCGACCGTGACGAGGGCGAATCGAACGCCGATACCGGACTCTCCGGTGGCGTCGGTCTGGATTATCAGTTCGGGGCCGACTACCGCTTCCACATCGAGTACATGCACTACATCGAGCGCGGTGACACCTCGCTGTCGGCGCTCGGCATCGGCTTCAGCATCCCGCTGTAGCAAGCTGCCCGCCCGCGCGTGGGAAACGCTTTCCAGTACCCGTTTGCCGTCCAGCGGGTGCGTCGACATTGGTAGAATCCGCGGATGGACGTCACACATATCATCGACCCGCTCAACAGTGACCAGCGCGAGGCCGTCACGGCCAGCGGTGGACCGTTGCTCGTGCTCGCCGGCGCCGGTTCCGGCAAGACGCGCGTACTGGTCCACCGCATCGCCTGGCTGCTCGCCGCCGAGGGGCTGTCGCCGCACTCGGTGCTGGCCGTCACCTTCACCAACAAGGCCGCGCGCGAGATGCGCGGGCGGGTGGAAAGCCTCGTCGGCACCCCGGCGGGCGCGATGTGGGTCGGCACCTTCCACGGCATCGCCCACCGCATCCTGCGCCAGCACTGGCGCGAGGCCGGGCTGCCGCAGGCCTTTCAGATCCTCGACGCCGATGACCAGCACCGGCTGATCCGGCGCGTGCTGCGCAGCCTCGATCTGGACGAATCGCGCTGGCCGCCGCGCCAGGCCCAGTGGTTCATCAACGGCGAGAAGGACGAGGGTCGGCGCCCGCGCCATCCCGATGACGAGGCCGATCCCGTGCGCGTGCAGCTGGTGCGGATCTACGCCGCGTACGAGCAGGCCTGCAAGACCGCCGGCGCGGTCGACTTCGCCGAGCTGCTGCTGCGCGCACTGGAAACCCTGCGCGACACGCCCGGCCTGCTCGACCACTACCGCAGCCGCTTCCGCCATGTCCTGGTCGACGAGTTCCAGGACACCAACACCATCCAGTACGCCTGGCTGCGCCTGCTGGTGGGTGATCGCGACTGCATCACCGCCGTGGGCGACGACGACCAGTCCATCTACGGCTGGCGCGGCGCGCGGGTGGAGAACCTGCAGCGCTTCAGCGACGACTTTCCCGGCACGCAGACCGTGCGTCTGGAGCAGAACTACCGCTCGACGGCGACCGTGCTCAGCGCGGCCAACGCGCTGATCGCCGGTAACGCGGGCCGCCTCGGCAAGAACCTGTGGACCCAGGGCGATCGCGGCGACCCCATCGCCTGGTACAACGCCTACAACGAGAACGACGAGTCGCGCTACGTCGCCGATCGCATCAAGGCCTGGGTCGATGCCGGCGGTCGCCGGGACGACTGCGGCATCCTCTATCGCTCGAACGCCCAGTCGCGCGCGCTGGAGCAGGAGTTCCTCTACCGCGGCATGCCCTACCGCGTCTACGGCGGCCAGCGCTTCTTCGAACGCGCCGAGATCAAGGACGCCCTGGCCTACCTGCGCCTGCTCAGCCATCGCGATGACGACGTCTCCTTCGAGCGCGTGGTCAACCAGCCGACGCGCGGCATCGGCGACCGCAGCCTGGCGCAGCTGCGAGAGGCCGCCCGCACCAGCGGCGGTTCGCTGTGGCTGGCCGCGCAAACCGCCGTCAACGAGGGCGGCCTGACCGGCCGGGCCGCGACCGCGGTGGGCAAGTTCCTCCAGCTCATTGATCGGCTGGCCGCCGAGGTCGCCGAACTCGACCTGGCTGACACCGTCGAGCACGTCATCCACCACAGCGGCCTGATCGATCATTTCGGCAAGGACCGCTCGGAAAAGGGCCAGGCCCGGATCGAGAACCTGGAAGAGCTCGTGACCGCCGCGCGCACCTTCGAGCCGCCGGAGATCGAAGACGAGGAAGCGGCCGAACGCCTCGGCCCCCTCGAATCCTTCCTCGCCCACGCCGCCCTCGAGGCCGGCGAGGGCCAGGGCGAGGCGTGGGAGGACTGCGTGCAGATGATGACCCTGCACTCGGCCAAGGGTCTGGAATTCCCGCTCGTGTTCCTGGTCGGGTTGGAGGAAGGCCTGTTCCCGCACCAACGCTCGCTGGACGAACCCGGTCGGCTGGAAGAGGAGCGCCGGCTGGCCTACGTGGGCATCACCCGCGCGCAGCGCCAGTTGGTCATCACCACGGCCGAACAGCGCCGCCTCTACGGGCGCGACTTCTTCGGCGTGCCCTCGCGCTT
>CAZJGZ010000075.1:0-11329 GCA_964545695.1 uncultured Ectothiorhodospiraceae bacterium
ATCGTGTCGACCCGCAGGTCGCGCAGAAAGACAATGCCCATGAACCGCTCTCCTGTACCAGGCCGGGAGTCTAGGGGACGCCCGGCAAAATGACCATGGGCCCCGGCGAGCGACAACCGACCGGGTCCCGCCGAATTGGGTGGTGAAGCGGCCGCCCTGCCTCGCGCCCGACCCCACCCCCGGGCGCTGGCGAGGCAGAAACCGGCTTGCCCGCCAGGCCGCCATGCGCTATCCTTCGCGGCTTCGCGTCAAACGGATCCAACGGAGTCTCCGAAGATGTCTCGCGTATGCCAAGTGACGGGCAAGGGGCCGACGACCGGCAACCATGTTTCGCACTCGAATATCAAGACCAAGCGCCGATTCCTCCCGAACCTCCACAAGCATCGCTTCTGGGTCGAGAGTGAGCAGCGCTGGGTAACGCTGCGCACCTCTTCGAAGGGGATGCGCATCATTGACCGCAAGGGCATCGAGGCCGTGCTGGTCGACATCCGCGCACGCGGCGAGAAGGTCTGAGGAGGCGATCATGCGCGAGAAGATCAAGCTGGTTTCGACGGCAGGCACCGGGCACTTCTACACCACCAGCAAGAACAAGAAGAACATGCCCGACAAGATGGCCATCAAGAAATTCGATCCGGTCGTGCGCAAGCACGTGACCTACAAGGAATCGAAGATGAAGTAGACGGCGCGGCTGTCTGCTCGCACAAAAACCCGGCCCTCGTGCCGGGTTTTTTTGTGTCCGCTACCGCCCGCCGTCAGCTCTCGGGGCCAGCGTGCCCGCCGCCCCAGAAGCCAGCTTGCTACCGGACGACGCCGAGGGCAGCGGCGCCTGTCAGCGCCTCCGCTGGCCCGACTTGTCGGCGGAGACATCCTTGAGGCCGCCCGAGACATACTTGTGCAGGACGCTCGAGACCAGCGACTGGTACGGAAGCCCCTCCTCCAGCGCGCGGCGCTGTAGTGCCTCCAGATCACGGGTGGAGATGCGGATGTTGATCCGCTTGTCTTTCCTGAACGTCTCTTCCGCGGCCTCACTCAAGCGTCGCCGGCGATCGGCATCCAGGTCCGACTCAAACTGCCCGGACTCGTAGCCCTTGAGCAACTCCTGCTCTTCAGGATCCAATCTGGTCTTGGCCATACTATCCTCCGAGAAACTTCCTGGTGGCCTTGCGGCTGGGGATAATCGTCTTGAGAAAGATCTCGCTGTCATTCTCGACGTACGGCACCAGCCAGGCGTAATCATCAATCCGAACTACAAACAGACGCTGGCTCGGATACTTTTGCTGGTTGGGATGAGGTCCATCATCCAGCAAACCACCAGATTGCAGGGCGAAAAGAACATTTTCGAATGAGACTCCACGGTCACTCATCAACTGCTGGTTCTTTTCCGCACTCCAGTTGAATTGCGCCATGCGTTGAGCGTAACAGAATGTGTGCCTATTGGCATCCAATCTGAAGCAGCGGTACTTCACGCCCCTCGGGCTAGAGGCACCCCTCACCCCAACCCCTCTCCCCTTGCAGGGGAGAGGGGCAGAAGCCGAGCCGGCCCAATTTCCCTCTCCCCCACCGGGGAGAGGGCCAGGGTGAGGGGGACGCTGCCGGGAACGAACGACTCGCCGAAACTCAGTCGGCGTAGTCCCGCCCCTCGGCCTTCGCCCGCTCGCGCGAGCTCGGGTTGACGGACGGGCGGAAAGGCATCGACACCACCTCGGCGTGGACCGGATGCCCAGGGTAGTTCTGGTACTCCTCGGGCAACCACGCCACCAGCTCGGTGCCGATCTCGGCCTTCTCCACCGGCACATAGGCCATGGCGATGTTGGTCTCGAGTTCGGGCGAGTACCACGGCGACGTGATCCAGCCGCAGGGATCACCGGTGTCGACATCCGCAACCAACCAGAAATCCGCCGCATAGTCCTCAACCGGCTTGCCGCCGAGCTTGAGCCCGACCAGCTGCTGCCGGAAGGGCGGCTTGCCCGCATTGACCAGCTCGCGGGTCTCTTCCAGGGCCTTCTTGCCGATGTAATCGGCCTCCTTGGTCTTCGGCACCATGTGGCCGAGGTAGCACTGGAAGGGATTGGTCTCGTGGTCCAGGTCCTGACCATAGGACAGGATGCCGGCCGCGATCCGCCGATGGTGCGCCGGGGCGATCACCATCAGGTTGTGCTTCTCGCCGGCCGCCTTGATGGCGTGCCAGACTGCCTCGGCATTCAGCGTTGAATCGTAGGCATAGACCTCGTAGCCCTTCTCGCCGGTGAACCCGGTTTGCGAGATGATGCACTCGACCCCGCCGATCTCGGCCTTCATCAGGCCGTAATAGGGCACATCGCGCACTTCCTCGCCGACCAGATCGACCAGCAGCGCCTCCGACTTCGGCCCCTGGATCTGCAGCGGGCAGACGTCGATTTCCTCGATCTCGACATCGTAGTTGCCGAATACGTTGATGCCCTGGAACCAGAACATCAGGTCGGAATCGCTGATGGTGAACCAGAACTCGTCCTCGGCCAGACGCAGCATCACCGGGTCATTCAGCACATGGCCCTTGTCGTTGCAGAGAATGACGTAGCGCCCGCGCATGACCGGCACACGCGTGATGTCGCGGGTGCAGACGTAGTCGCAGAAGGCTTCGGCGTCCGGCCCCTTGACGCGGATGGGCCGCTCGACGGCGACGTTCCACAAGGTGACGTCGTTGACCAGCGCCCGGTACTCGACCATGGCGCCACCATCCTCGGGACGGACATAGCCGCGCGGGTGGTACATGCGGTTGTAGACGGTGGCGCGCCAGCAACCTTCCTCGCAGGACAGATGCCAGTAGGCCGACTTGCGCACGCGGTTGGAAATCAGCAGCTGGATGCCGGGGTCACCCGTCTGCCGGAGGTTGATCGGCACCTTGCGGTCGCCCTGATCGATGAACTGCTGGTAGTTGACGTTGCTTCGATCAATCATGGTTAGAGCTCCTCACCCTGAAATATGCACACCCTGCATGCGGGATTCCGGGAGAGGCTCGCGCCGATGCCCCGGCAACGTCGATACCGGGAAACACCTACGCTGCAGCCCGGCCGGGCACCCCGCCCGCTTGGACCTCTACATGCCTGTGACGGCTTGGACACGGGCAGCGGACGGCAGGTTTCCTGGCTCGCGGGTCCGTGCTTGGCGTCGCCTTCCCGGTCACCCGGTGGCTTCTCGACGCCACGCTCGCCGCTCACAGTTGCGGGGGCAGCTCCGGACTGGCGGGTGTGGACGCAGCGAGACCCGCTCACTGGTCCGGCCTCACTCCACCGGATTCCCTTTTCTCCCCCGCGCACGGGGAAGCACCGTCTGCTGCAAGGATGGTAGTCGCGATGAGTGCCCCGCGGGCGTTTTGCCGACGACATGGCGTTCACCGCCAGCGACACACCCGCCCGCCCTCGGCTGTCACAAAAACTTCATGGCAGCGTCATGAAAGCGTCAGCGCCGCGGCGTGTACTGCGAGCCCATGAAGACACTTGAGCGCATGGAGTTCGAACGCTTTCTCGGTAACGAGGTGACGAGCACGTTATCGACCACAGGCAACCCCACCGAAGACCGGGCCAGCCGCAGGCCCCGGCGGGTGCGCACCATCTGGCTGTCGGACATCCATCTGGGGACGAAGGGCTGCCGCGCCGAGGCGCTGATCGACTTCCTCAAGCACCACGATTGTGAGCGGCTCTACCTGGTAGGCGACATCGTTGACGGCTGGCGCCTGCGCTCGCGCATCTTCTGGCCGCAGGAACATACGAACGTCATCCGCCGCATCCTCACCAAGGCCAAGCGCGGTTGCCAGGTGATCCTCATCACCGGCAACCACGACGAGTTCCTGCGCAAGTACACCGACATGGATCTCGGCAACATCCGCGTCTGCGACCAGGCCGAGCACCGCACGGCGCAGGGAAAGCGCCTGCTGATCATCCACGGCGACCAGTACGACGGCATCGTCCAGGCCCACCGCTGGCTGGCCTTCCTCGGCGACCACGGCTATCAGCTCCTGCTGGTGCTCAACCGCTGGGTGAACCGTTTTCGCGAGCGCTTCAACTACCCGTACTGGTCGCTGTCCGCGCACATCAAGCACCGCGTCAAGCGTGCCGTGAGCTTCATCTACGAATTCGAGCACGCCGTCGCCTGGGACTGCCGCCGCCAGGGCTACGCCGGCGTGGTCTGCGGCCACATCCACCATGCCGAGGTGCGGGATATCGACGGCATCACCTATTACAACTGCGGCGACTGGGTGGAGTCCTGCACCGCCCTGCTCGAACATCACGATGGCGAGATGGAACTGTGCCGCTGGCTGACGGTGGACCATGATGCGGACCGCAACCGCACCGACGGATGACACGCCTGCCGCCGCCGAGGCGCCGGCCATGACGCCCGCACCGTTGCGCCTGGCCATCGTCACCGATGCCTGGTACCCGCAGGTCAACGGCGTCGTCACCACCATGAACGCGGTCATCGAATGGCTGCGCGCGCAGGGGCACGAAGTCGAGATCATCGAGCCGTCGGGCTTCCTCACCCTGCCCTGTCCGGGCTACCCGGAGATCCGCCTCGCCATCGACGCACACCGCGTCGGCCGACGGCTGCGCGCGTTCGCACCGGACCGCGTCCACATCGTCACCGAAGGCCCGCTCGGCCGGGCCGCCATGCGCTGCGTGCGCCGCCACGGCTGGCAGCACACCACCTCGTTCCACACCCGCTTCCCCGAGTACATTCGCGCGCGGGTGCCCGGATTCCCCCTGCGGTGGGGCTACGGCGTACTGCGGCGCTTCCACGCACACAGCAGCGCCTTGCTGGTGCCAACGCCGCAACTGGCGCGGGATCTGCAAGCGTGGGGGTTCGACCGGCTGGTAGTCTGGAGTCGTGGCGTCGATACCGGACTGTTCCACCCCGGTGCCACGGTGCCGACGTCTGATCGCCGCCCGATCATGCTCTATGTCGGCCGCGTCGCACGCGAAAAGAACCTCGAGGCGTTTCTCGCCCTCGACGTCCCCGGCACCAAGTGGATCGTCGGCGACGGGCCCGATCGCGCCCGCCTGGAGCGTCAGTACCCGGATGCGATCTTCACCGGCTACCGCCAGGGCCGGGCGCTGGCCGCGTGCTATGCCAGTGCCGACGTGTTCGTGTTTCCGTCGCGCACGGACACCTACGGCGTGGTGATGCTGGAGGCGATGGCCTGTGGCACGCCGGTGGCGGCATTCCCCGTCACCGGCCCCGTCGACGTCGTGCGCCCCGGCGTGACCGGTTGCCTGGATGACGATCTGGCCCGCGCCATCGACGGCGCCCTGACGCTGGAACGTGCCGCCTGCCGCGCCCAGGCGCGCGAGAACGACTGGCAGCGCACCGCCGCCTTCTTCCTCGCGCAGACCGTGCCGATACACGCCGATGCTGCCCGCGCCGCCACGGCCGATCCAGCCGCTGCCGGCTGAGGCGTCACCAGCGGTTACCGCCCGCCGGCAGCGCCGGCGGGGACACGCTTCAGTCGTCGGTATCCGGCAGATTCAGGTCCTGATCCGGGAAGATCCTGTTGGGATCGTCGATTTCCGGATTCATCGTCCAGACCTCCATCCTGGGAATCCCGCTGTTTCCGGCGGACTGACACGCGACCGGATGGCGCACGGCACTGAGCACGCCGCAGGCATGTCGCACCGGACCGGCCTTGCAAGCCCGTAAGGTCATCGGCGAACGCGGCTCGGTATCGTATACTATGCAATGAGCGTGCCGTGCCGGGGCCGGGCAAGTTCCGGAGACGTCGGCCGGAATGTTGCGGCGGAGTCGCGCGATCGTGCGCGCTTTCCCGATCGGAACAGATGCCGCAGTATCGCACGGCGACATTGCGGACAGTCGCACCACCACTCGCAAGTGGAGCCACATCTTGGCCCGGATCGAGCGCATGCACATGGAGTACGTCGCCGGCGAAGACCGCATTCGCCTGCGCGTGCGGACCGGCGATCCGGTGGAGGTGCGCTGCTGGCTGACCCGCCGCTTCACCCGTCATCTGTGGCAGGCGCTGGAGAAGGCCATGGCCGACGATCCCGACCTGGCGACGGCGGCCACAGCCGAGGAACGCTCCACGCGCCTCGCACGCAAGCATACGGAGGCCAATGCGCGCTCACCGGCACGCGCCGATGATGAAGCGGCCGCGGATCGCGGTGAGAACCCCGCCGAGTTACCACTGGGCGAGGAGCCGATCCTGCTGACACGGGTGCGCGTGCGGCGTACCGATCGCGGTCACAAGCTGTCGCTGTTGCCCACCGATGACCACGCCCAGGGCCTGCACATCGATATGGATGAAACGCTGCTGCACCGCGTCACGGCGCTGCTGGCGAAGGCGGTTGCACGCACGGACTGGGACCTCGAACTCGAACCACCGAACCTGGTCACAACGCTGACCGAGCTGCAGGCCGGCGAGCGCATTCACTGAACCATGACCGATGACGACGTGCTGATCGAGGCCGAGGCGCTGACCCGCGATTATGGTTCGCTGCGCGCCGTCGATGCGGTCGACCTGCAGGTCCGTCGGGGCGAGATCGTGGGGCTGCTGGGTCCCAATGGGGCCGGCAAGAGCTCCACGCTGGGCATGATCTGCGGCACGCTGGCGCCCTCGGCGGGACGGGTGGCGATTGCCGGCGTCGACCTGATCGACCAGCCGCGCCGCGCCAAACGCAACCTGGGCTACCTCCCCGAGAACCCGCCGCTGTATCCGGACATGACGGTCGACGAGTATCTCGGCTTCTGCGCGGGTCTGCGCGGTCTGCGCGGCGGTGAGCGGCGCCGGGCCGTCGCCGTGGCGGTCGAGCGTTGCAACCTCGGCGCCGAACGCCGACGCCTGCTCGCGCAGCTGTCCAAGGGGTTCCGCCAGCGTGCCGGCATTGCCCAGGCGATCCTGCACAATCCCGCGGTCATCGTGCTCGACGAGCCCACTGTCGGCCTTGATCCGATCCAGGTCCGCGAGATCCGCGAGCTGATCGCCTCGCTGGCGGCCGAGCACGCGGTGATCCTGTCGACGCACATCCTGCCCGAGGTGCAGAGCGTGTGTTCGCACGTCCGGATCATGCACCGCGGCCGCATCGCCTGGAGCGATTCGCTGGCCCATTTCGGCCGTGGCGACGGCCCGCAGCGCATCATCGTCGGCCTCGCCGATGGGGCCGAACTGCCGGAAGGGCTGCCCGGCGTCACTGGCGCGAGCGAGCTGGGCGACGGCCGCTACCGCGTGACGATGACGGCGGACGAGGATGCGATCGAACAACTCGCGGCTGCCCTGGTCGCGACGGGCCGCGGATTGCGCGAGCTGACGCCGGAGGCGGCATCGCTGGAACAGGTGTTCGTCGATGTCACCGCGGCGGATCGCGGCGCTGCCGACGCAGCTGCCACACGGAGTGCGGCATGATCGGTGTCATCGCCCGCCGCGAACTCGCTGCCTGGTTCCGCTCGCCGCTGGCCTGGGTGATCCTGGCGACCGTGCAGGCCGTCGCCGCCTTCATCTTCCTGCTGCATCTCGAGTCCTATCTCGATCTGCAGGCCGACATGCGAACCCAGGCCAGCGCACCCGGTGCGACCGGTTTTCTGGTGCCGCGCGTGTTCGGCGCCGGTGCCGCCATCCTCATGCTCGCACTGCCGCTGGTGACGATGAATCTGATGGCCGGCGAATGGCGCCGCGGCTCGCTGCCGCTGCTGCTGAGCTCGCCGGTGTCGACGCTGGAGATCATCCTCGGCAAGTACCTTGCCCTGCTCGGCATGGCGGCGGCCCTGGTCGCCACGCTGGCGATCATGCCGCTGGCGCTGGGGGCGGTCGCACGCATCGATCTCGGTCTCGTGCTCGCGGCCACGCTCGGCACCTGGCTGTTCGTCGCCGCCATCGGAGCGGCGGGGCTTTACCTGTCAACGCTGGCGCGCCAGCCCGTGATCGCGGCCATCGCCACACTCGGCCTGCTGCTGGTGCTGCTGCTCGCCGGCGAGTGGGCCGGCACCCTGTCCGGCACCGTGGCCGAGATCATGCGCTACCCGTCACCGAGCATCCATCTGCTGCCCTTCCTGTCCGGCCTGGTGGATACCGGCTCCATCGCCTTCTTCGTGCTGTTCATGCTGTTGTTCCTGGCGCTGGCCGTTCGCCGCCTGGACAACGAGCGTCTGCCACACTGACTTCGCCATGAGGATTGATCCCCGCCTTCGCCGCAGCCTCCGTCTTCAGAACGCGATCTTCACCGTTCTGCTGCTGACGCTGGTGGTCCTCGGCGGCTGGCTGACCCACACCTTCAGCCACACCAGCGACTGGACGGCCACCGGCCGCCATACCCTGGGGCAGGAGACGCGGGACGTGATCGCGCTGGTCGACGGCACCGTCGAAATCACCGCCTACATCGGCCCCGACGCTGTAACCCGGCGGGCTGTGCGCGAGCTGATCGATCGCTACGAGAGCGCCGGGCTGGATCTGGAATTCGATTTCGTCGACCCCGATGCGAATCCGGCACTGGCGCGCGAGCTGCAGATCCAGCGCGGCGGCGAGATCAGCGTCCGGCTGAACGATCGCGAACGGCGCCTGGACAGCCTCGACGAGGCCGAACTGACGCAGGCGCTGGCCCGCCTGGCACGCGGCGAGGATCGCTACATCGCCTTTCTCGAAGGCCATGGCGAACGTGACCCGCTGGGCGAGGGCAATCACGACCTGGGCGATTTCGTGGAATACCTCTCCGACCGCGGCCTCCACGCCCAGACCATCAACCTGGCGCGCACGCCACAGGTCCCGGACAACGCCGATCTGCTGGTGGTCGCCTCGCCCCGCTCCAATTATCTGCCCGGTGAATTCGCCGCCATCCAGCGCTACCTGCAGGACGGCGGCAATCTCCTCTGGCTGGCCGAACCGGAGGCCGGCGACCGCCTCGAACCGCTGGCCGAGATGCTGGCCGTGGAACGCCTGCCCGGCGTCGTGGTCGATGCCGGCGCCAGCAATATCGGCGCCGACAGCCCGGATTTCGCGGTCATCACCGATTACGGCGACCACCCGGTAACCCGCGGCTTCGATGCCATCACCGTATTCCCGCAGGCGGTCGCACTACAGGCGCACGATGAGCAGGGCTGGCATCATCGCCCGTTGCTGCGAACCCGCGCGGAGAGCTGGAACGAAACGGGCCCGATCGAGGGCACGATCGCGCAGGATCCGGATGCCGGCGAGATCGCGGGCCCGCTGACCATCGGCTGGGCCGCTACCCGCGGCGCTTCGGCGCCCGATGATGCCGACGCCCAGCGCATCGCGATCATCGGCGATGGTGACTTCATCGCCAACGCCTATCTGGGCAATGGTGGTAATCTCGAATTCGGTTTCCGCCTGCTCAACTGGCTGGTCACCGACGATGACCGGGTGGAAATCACGCCGGATCGGCCGGATGATATCGAATTGGACCTATCCACATGGGCGCTCGGTATCATAGGCTTCGGGTTTCTGATCATATTGCCGCTCGCCCTGCTGTCCACCGGAGGCGTGATCTGGTGGCGGCGCCACAAACGCTGAGAATCCGATGCGCTTTCGTTCCTGGATCAACATTGCCCTGCTGATCGCCGTCGCCATTGTGGCCACGGCCATGTTCCTGCTGCGGGACGCCGGCCGCCTGGAGCCGCAGGCGCTGACCGAACTCGACCCGGCGACGGTGACGCAGGTCGAGGTGGATTATCACGACGACCGCCCGGCGATGCGCCTGCGCGGCGACGGCGGCAACTGGCAGGTTGTCGAGCCGATCACTCGGCCGGCCCGCAGCGCGCGCATGGTGCGGGTGCTGTCATTCCTGAATGACCGGGTCGACTCCTGCTATGCCGACAACGAGGACCGGCGCGCCGAATTCGGCGTTGATCAGCCGGGGCTCACCCTGGCCGTCGATGGCGTCGAGATCGAGTTCGGTGATCGCACGCAGGGTGGCCGTCGGTATGTCGGTATCGACGAGCGTCTGTGCGTGGTCGACGACGTTGCCTACCCCCTGCTGTCCGAGGGCCTGAGCGCAATCGCCGTGATGAGTCTGTTGCCGAGCGATTCCACGCCGGTCAGCATTCGCGCACCGGAGGTCGAGGCCGTGGACCCGGACGGTGACGACAGCTGGGAATTCGAGACCGGCGAGGGTGCCGGCCAGCGCTGGTCGGTACGCTGGCGCTCGACCAATGCCGCCGGTTTTGAACTCGACCCACCGGACGATGATTACGGCGAAGTCGCCATCGAACTCGCCGATGGCGGCAGCCTGCGCTGGCGCATTGCCGCGGAGCCCGGCGAGGAACAGGCGCTGATCCTGGTGCCGGAGGGGCACGATTACGGTCTGCTGATCGAGCCCGCCGACGCCGCTGGACTGATCCGCCCGCCACAGCTGGTCGAGGATGGCCTGACCTGAACCAGCCGAGGTAGCGCGTGCCCGAACTCCCCGAGGTCGAGACGACCCGTCGCGGTATCTCGCCCCACATCGTCGGGCGGCGCATTGTCGACACCATCGTTCGCGAACCGCGGCTGCGCTGGCCGGTCCCCGCTGCTGCGCTGACCGCATCACACGGCGCGCGCATCGTGGCCGTCGAGCGGCGGGCCAAATACCTGCTGCTGCGGACCACCGCCGGCACGATCATGTTGCATCTCGGCATGTCGGGCAGCCTGCGCATCATCCCGGCAGACCAGCCGGCGTTTGTTCATGACCATGTCGACCTCGAACTCGACAGCGGTCAGAGCCTGCGCCTGCGCGACCCACGCCGATTCGGCTCGGTCCACTGGCTGCCGGACGATCCGGGCGAACACCGACTACTCGCAAGCCTTGGCCCGGAACCGTGGGATCCCGTTTTCGATGGCGCCTGGCTGCATGCACGTGCGCGCGGACGGCGACGTTCCGTAAAGGCCTTCATCATGGACAGCCACGTCGTGGTCGGGGTCGGCAACATCTACGCCAACGAGGCACTGTTCCTCGCCGGCATCCACCCGACACGAGCGGCCGGCCGCATCAGTCGCCAGCGCTACGACCACCTCGCCGATGCCATCCGCGCCATCCTCGAGCGCGCCATCGAGGTCGGCGGCACGACGCTGCGCGATTTCACCGACAGCGAGGGCGAGCCCGGCTATTTCCGCATCGAGCTCAACGTCTACGGACGCACCGGCGAGATCTGCCACGCCTGTGACACCCCCCTGCGCCACGTCCGCCAGGACCAGCGCTCGACGTGGTACTGCCCACGCTGTCAGCGTTAGGTTCGGGCGTGCCGCACTTGACCTCTCGCGAAGGCGCGAGGCCCGCGAAGAATGTGATTGTTACTTGGCGTTCCTGGCGTCTTGGCGTGAGTCATTTGCCAGCGTCGGATCACCCGGCGGAGGGATAAT
>CAZJGZ010000076.1:0-11315 GCA_964545695.1 uncultured Ectothiorhodospiraceae bacterium
TGGTAGGCCCGGCAGGATTCGAACCTGCGACCAAGGGATTATGAGTCCCCTGCTCTAACCACTGAGCTACGGGCCCGTATTCGGATTTACCGGAGTCGGCGGGCCTCTGGTCCGCGCGGACTCCGGGATTTTCTCGCTACTATTCGAACAGTCCGCCCAGTGCCTGGATCATGGCCATGATGTCCTGGTCGTTGACCAGGGCGGGGCCGCCGGCTTCCTTGTCGATGCGGACGATGAGCGTGTCATCCTCGCGATCGATCAGGCCGGTGGCCACCAGGATGTTGATGGCCTGGTCGGCTTGCTGGCGCGTGCGGCTGTCCATTTCCGTCGTGAACAGGTCGGCCGGCGGTTCGTCGCGCATCGCGGCGTACATGCTGCGCTGGACCAGTTCGCGCGGCAGGCGCAGCTCCAGATGCCCGGCGAGCGGTTCGATCAGCGACACGGGGACGGCCGAACGGAACGGGCGCTCGCCGTCGAAGCGCAAGGCGATATCGCCGCTGGCAAGGCCGACCGGGGTGTCCACCTGCATGCGCTCGGTGGCGAGCCGGGGCGAGCCGCGGAGCAGATCGTCGAGCGCTGCGTGCATCGCCTCTGTGGAGCCCTCGGCTTCGCCATTCCGGCCGGCCTGCACCTCATTGGCCATTCTGTTCAGGCGGGCCAGCGGTGCGCGGGCGAGCTGTTCGGCGCGGATGTCGACGTCGGCGTCACGGAAGGTGATCCCCGCGGCGGCCAGTTCGGCGAATGCCAGCCGCGTGTCCGTGGTGGCGTAGTCGTCGTCGGCCCGGGTCTCGCTGCGCAGTTCCAGGCCGCGGATGCGGGCGTCCTCCGGGGCCTCGGTGTCGCCGCCGACAAACGTGAGTTCGTCGACCGCGATATGCATGCGGCCCAGCCACAGGCCGTCGTGTGCACGCCGGGAGCGGTCGCCGGCTTCGAAGTCGGTGACGCTGACCGCGTCACCGCGTTCGTTGGTCATGCGCAGATCCGGGATGTGCACGAGGATGCGCGTGAGGTCACCCTCGATGCCGCCACGGCCGCCGGCGTCGCGCCACTCGACGGTGACGGTCTCGGCGCCGTCCTGGAGCATCTCGCCCGTGATCTCGACCCGGTGGTCGGGGAAGTGGAAGCGGCTGTCGACGTTGCCGAGGGTGTCGATGTGCGAGCGCGCGTTGACGATGGGCTCGCGGGCGATCTCGTCCTGGCCGAGGGCCTGTAGCCACTCGGTGGCGCGCAGCGTGGAGTCGATGCGTGCGGCGCTGAAGCGATCACCCACCCAGGGGCCGTGCCGGATCTGGTCGCTGCCGTGCAGGATCAGCGGGCCATTGTCGCCCGGCTGCAGGGCCTCCGCCCAGTTACCCTCGATCTCGATCCGGTAGCGGGCGGCCGAGGTGAGCCAGCCGCGCTCGAAGTCCTCGATCTGCCAGTCCACATCCGGATAGTCCGCGCTGATCTGTTCGCTGATCGACTCGTAGGCCTGTTCGGCATGCCAGCCGAGGACGGCGGGCGAAATGGGGGCGGCGACCAGGACGATGACCACGAAGGCCAGGATCAGCTTGCGGCGCATGGGCGCGGCGCTCCAGAGGTTGGTGACGGGATCGGCGCGCGGAGCGTAGCCGTTGCGGCCATTCTGGCACAAGTCGCGCGTGTCGACGGGGCGACGGATTACGACCTGATGACGATGGGGCAATGGCCGGGCCGGAGGGGTTGGGTCGCGGGACCAGTGGCGCTATCTTGGTAGCAGGGAGGGCGAAAAAATGTAGCCAACGCGCCAGCATTCTGGCGACACGCAGTGCCCCAAAAAACCAAGGAGAACATGATGGAGCCGACCTGGATCCTCGTAGCCGACAGCTCCCGCGCCCACGTTTTCACGGTTGACCGCCCGCGCGGTCCGTTGATCGAAATCTCTTCCCACGACAATCCCGATGCCCGCAAGCACGAACGCGATCTGGTGACCGACAGGCCGGGCCGCGAGAGCGATCCCGGCGGCCATGGCCGCTCCGCCTTCGAGGCGCCCTCGGCCAAGTCGGAATCCGCGCAACGCTTCGCCCGCGAGCTCGCCCGCACGCTCGCCAAGGGCCACTCGGCCGGCAAGTTCAAACGCCTGTACCTGGTGGCCGCGCCGCATTTCCTGGGCTCGCTGCGGGAGATGCTGGATCAGGGCACCCGACGCTGCGTCGAGCAGGAGATTGCCAAGGACGTCGCCCACGAATCACCCGCGAAGATCCGCAAGCACCTGCCGGAGCGGCTGGCGGTCAGCCTCACCTGATCGGGGGCGCCCGCATGCCGGGGATCTGGCTGGTCATCTCGATTGCCACGCCCGCTAAGGGGGCGCGCAACGACAGTGCGGGCTGGCTGCGCGGGCCCGCAATGACGGTGATACCCGGGAAGGCAGGAGCAATGGAGGCGAACGCACATACGAGATGTAATACAATGTGTATCACATCTCGTGAGTCGAATTCGCCATGAGCACACTCAACGTACGCCTGCCGGATGATCTGGAAGCATTGCTGGAGCGCGAGGCCCGACGCTCGCACAAGCCGCGCTCGGAACTCGCGCGGGAGGCCATTCGCGCGCATCTGGCGCAGCTCGAGCGCGCGCGGTTCATGAGCGAAATGGGTCGGGCGGCGCATGCCATTGGTGCGGATCCGGCTCTCCGGCGCGACGCGGAGACCATCGTCGGCGAGTTCCAGGCGCTCGAAGATGAGGCCGGCGAGTACGTGACCGATGCGGATGCCGGAGATGCCGGAGAGGCCTGGTGGCGGTAGCGCTGCACCGGGGTGAGGTCTGGGTGGCGCGACTCAACCCCAACCAGGGTGGCGAGTTCGGCAAGACGCGGCCGGTGGTCATCCTGCAGGCGGACGCGCTGACGCAGGCGGGCCTGCCGACGATTCTGGTTGCGCCGCTGTCCACGCAGGTGCGCCGGGAAACCGCGCCGCTGCGCGTGCTTCTCCCCGCGCGTGATCGACTGCTGCGGGATTCCGTGGTCTGCGTGGAGCAGGTGCGCGCCCTGGACCGGAATCGCCTGGGTGAAGGCCCGCTGACCGTGCTGCACGAGGAGGAAATGGCCGCGACGGAGCGGGCGCTACGCGGGGTGCTGGGGTTCGTGTGATTGCCTCGGGAATGTCAAATTCCCGTTCTCGTCCGTCACTGCGAACCCGTTCCGTGGGTTAGCAGTGACGGGTTCGCAGTGACGGGTTCGCAGTGACGGGCTCGCAATGCCGGGGAAGTTGTTACTCGTCGAGGAAGCTGCGCAGCTGCTCGGAGCGCGAGGGGTGGCGCAGCTTGCGCAGGGCCTTGGCCTCGATCTGGCGGATGCGCTCGCGGGTGACGTCGAACTGCTTGCCGACCTCTTCCAGCGTGTGGTCGGTGTTCATGCCGATACCGAAGCGCATGCGCAGCACCTTGGCCTCGCGCGGCGTCAGGCTGGCGAGCACGCCCTCGGTGGTCTCGGACAGGCCGACCGTAGTCGCCGCATCCACCGGTGACTGCACCGACTGATCCTCGATGAAGTCGCCCAGGTGCGAGTCCTCGTCGTCGCCGATGGGCGTCTCCATGGAGATCGGTTCCTTGGCGATCTTGAGCACCTTGCGCACCTTGTCCTCGGGCATCTCCATGCGCTCGGCCAGCTCTTCCGGCGTCGGCTCGCGGCCCATTTCCTGCAGCATCTGGCGGGAAATGCGGTTGAGCTTGTTGATCGTCTCGATCATGTGCACCGGGATGCGGATGGTGCGCGCCTGGTCGGCGATCGAGCGGGTGATCGCCTGGCGGATCCACCACGTGGCGTAGGTCGAGAACTTGTAGCCGCGGCGGTATTCGAACTTGTCGACCGCCTTCATCAGGCCGATGTTGCCCTCCTGGATCAGGTCCAGGAACTGCAGGCCACGGTTGGTGTACTTCTTGGCGATGGAGATCACCAGCCGCAGGTTGGCCTCGACCATCTCCTTCTTCGCCCGGCGGGCCTTGGCCTCACCGATGGACAGGCGGCGGTTGGTTTCCTTGATCTCGGCGATCGGCAGATGGGTCGCGTCCTCGATCTCGCGCAGGCGCGCCTGGGCGGCCTGGATGGCCTCGGCCTGGTTGGCCAGCTTCTTCGAGTAGTGCGCGCCCTCGTCGATGAGCTCCTGCAGCCATTTCGGGTCGCTCTCGCGGCCCTGGAACGAGCTGATGAACGCCTTCTTCGACATGTTCGCGCGCGTGGTCGCGGCCTGCAGGATGATTTTCTCCTGCTGGCGGATTTCGTCGACATGCGCGCGCAGATCGCCGATGCACTGATCGACGAAGATCGGCACCAGATTGATCTCGAGGAGCTTTTCCGCCATCTCCTTGCGCCCGGCCTCGGCGCGCATGCCGGACTTGGGCTTGGTGTGCTGGCGGGCCGCCTTGTCGAGCGCCGCGATCACCTTGTTGTAGCGCTCGCGGATGTCCTCGATGTGGGCGTGCACCTCTTCGAGGTCGATCGTCGCCGCCGCGGCCGCGTTGTCTTCCTCGTCTTCCTTGGTGTCGCGGTCGACGCTCTCGTCGGCCGACGGCGCGACCGAGTTGTCCGGCTTGTTCGGGTCCTGGAAGCCGCTCATCAGCTCGGTCAGGCGGGCGTTGCCGGCGTGGATCTCGTCGTAGGTCTCGATGATGCTGCGCGCGGTGCCCGGGTAGTCGGCGAGGGCGGCCAGCATCTGCTGCGTGCCTTCCTCGATGCGCTTGGCGATCTCGATCTCGCCCTCGCGCGTCAGCAGCTCGACGGTGCCCATCTCGCGCATGTACATGCGCACGGGGTCGGTCGTGCGGCCGAATTCGCCGTCGACCGTCGCCAGCGCGGCGGCGGCCTCGTCGGCGGCATCCTCGTCCGTGTTGACCGCTTCTTCGTTGAGAATCAGGGTGTCCGAGTCGGGCGCGACTTCGTGTACCGAGATGCCCATGTCGTTGATCATCGCGATGATGTCCTCGACCTGGTCCGGCTCGACGACGCCGTCGGGCAGGTGGTCGTTGACCTCGGCATAGGTCAGGTAACCCTGCTCCTTGCCTTTCGCGATGAGGTTCTTCAGGCGGGACTGCTGTTCCTGATCCATAATCTCCGGACCTACAGGCGTTGCGTTACGAGGCGCAGGTAATCTTCCAGTGTACCAGTGCAGGACGTTTCATACCATGTCTCTGCCTGTCAATGAAATCGCACTGCCCTTGCCGTCGGCGGGCGAGTCGGCCACAATTCGCGGTTCTGCGCGCGTGGATCCCCGAAGCACGCCGGCACGGCAAGACCAGTGACGGCAAGACCAAGTGACGGGGGTCGCCGTCGCGACTTGCCACCCTGTTGAGTGGAGACGCCGACGCCCGGGATCAAGCCCGGCCACCGGTTGTCGCCGGTCAAGGGTTGGACAATGTCCCGCGCGCCCTGGTTCTGCCAGCAGTTCAGGAGCAAATCTCATGCCCGCCCGTCGCGAGCTCGCCAATGCCATCCGTGCGCTCAGCATGGACGCCGTCCAGAAAGCGAATTCCGGTCATCCGGGCATGCCCATGGGCATGGCCGATATCGCCGAAGTCCTGTGGAACGACTACCTCCGCCACAATCCGGCGAACCCGAACTGGCCCGACCGCGACCGATTCGTGGTCTCCAACGGTCACGGGTCGATGCTGCTCTATTCACTGCTGCACCTGTCGGGGTACGACCTGCCGCTCGAGGAGCTGAAGAACTTCCGTCAGCTCCACTCGAAGACGCCCGGGCATCCCGAATACGGCTACGCCCCCGGCGTCGAGACCACCACCGGTCCGCTCGGCCAGGGGCTGGCGAATGCCGTCGGCATGGCACTCGGCGAGAAGGCACTGGCGGCGCGCTACAACCGGCCGGGCCACGAGATTGTCGACCATCGCACCTATGTGTTCACCGGCGATGGCTGCCTCATGGAAGGGATTTCGCACGAGGCCTGCTCGCTGGCCGGGACCCTCGGGCTCGGCAAGCTGGTCGCCTTCTATGACGACAACGGTATATCCATTGACGGCGATGTGGCCGGATGGTTCACCGACGATACCCCGGCACGCTTCGCCGCCTACGGCTGGCATGTCGTCCCGGGTGTCGATGGCCACGATCCGGAGGCGGTGCGCGCGGCCATCGAGGCGGCGCACGCCGAGACCGAGCGCCCGAGCCTGATCTGCTGCCGCACGGTCATCGGCTGGGGCTCGCCGAACAAGCAGGGCAAGGAAGAATCCCACGGCGCCGCACTGGGCGACGACGAGGTCGCCCTGGTGCGCGAGACCATCGGCTGGTCGCATCCGCCGTTCGAGGTGCCCGACGAGGTTCGCGGCGGCTGGGACGCGCGTGATACCGGCAAGGCGCGCGAAGCCGAGTGGAACGAACGCCTGGCGGCCTATCGCGAGGCCCATCCGGAGCTGGCCGCCGAGTTCGAGCGCCGGCTGACGGGCGATCTCCCGGCCGGCTGGGAAGCGCATGCCGACAAACTGCTCGCCGCCGCCGTCGAGGCCGCGGAATCACCCGCCACGCGCAAGGCCTCGCACAAGGCGCTGTCCGGCTTCGCCGAGGTGCTGCCGGAATTGATCGGCGGCTCGGCCGACCTGACCGGCTCCAACCTGACGCGCTGGGCCGGCGCGCAGGACATCACGCCGAACGACGCCTCCGGCGGTTACGTCTATTTCGGTGTGCGCGAGTTCGCGATGGCGGCGATGGTCAACGGCCTCGCACTGCACGGCGGGTTCCGACCCTTCGGCGCGACCTTCCTGATCTTCTCCGATTACGCGCGCAACGCCATCCGCATGGCCGCGCTGATGGGCGTGCCGAGCATCTTCGTCTTCACCCATGACTCCATCGGCCTGGGCGAGGACGGCCCCACCCACCAGTCGGTCGAGCAGCTCACCAGCCTGCGCCTGATCCCGAACATGGAACTCTGGCGGCCCTGCGACGCGGTCGAGACCGTCGCCGCCTGGCGGCGGGCGCTGGAGCGCCGCGACGGCCCGGTGGCGATGGCCTATTCGCGCCAGGGGCTGCCGCATCAGAACCGCACCGAGGAACAGGTGGCGGCGATCGCCCGTGGCGGTTACGTGCTCGCCGACACCGACAGCACGCCGGACGTCGTATTGATGGCGACGGGCTCCGAGGTGCATCTGGCGCAAGAGGCCGTCGAGCCGCTGCGCGCCCAGGGCATCGCCGCGCGGGTGGTGTCGCTGCCCTGCACGCAGGTATTCGACGCCCAGGATCGCGCTTACCGCGACGCCGTGCTGCCGCCCGGTGTGCCGCGCGTCGCCGTCGAGGCGGGCGCGACCGACTGGTGGCGCCGCTACGTCGGCCTGGAGGGCGACGTCGTCGGCATCGACACCTTTGGCGAGTCCGCGCCCTCGGGCACGGCGATGAAGCATTTCGGGTTCACACCCGAGCGCGTGGTCGAGGCCGCGCAACAGGTCACCGCACGGCGCCGGCAATAGAACGGCGCTTCACCGGCGGCCGTGCGCCGCCGCATGACATTAACAGCAAGAGGATTGGCAGACATGGCTATCAAGGTTGCGATCAACGGTTACGGGCGCATCGGGCGGAACGTACTCCGTTCCCTGTACGAATCCGGGCGCGGCAGCGACATCCAGATCGTCGCGGTCAACGATCTGGGCGACGCCGCGACCAACGCGCACCTGACGCAGTACGACACCGCCCACGGCCGCTTCCCGGGCGAGGTCAGCGTCGACGGCGATGCGATGGTGGTGAACGGCGATCGCATCCGTGTGTGTGCCGAGCGCGACCCGGCGAACCTGCCCTGGGGTGAGCTCGGCGTCGACGTGGTGCTCGAGTGCACCGGCCTGTTCACCACCAAGGAGAAGGCCTCGGCCCATATCAAGGCCGGCGCCCGCAAGGTGCTGATCTCGGCCCCGGGCGGCGCGGACGTGGACGGCACCTTCGTCTACGGCGTCAACGAGGACCAGCTCAGCGCCGACCACGAAGTCATCTCCAACGCCTCCTGCACGACCAACTGCCTGGCCCCGGTGGTCAAGGTGCTGTCCGACGGCATCGGCTTCGAGCACGGCCTGATGACCACCGTCCACGCCTACACCAACGACCAGGTGCTGACCGACGTCTATCACAAGGACCTGCGCCGCGCGCGCTCGGCGACCCAGTCGATGATCCCGACCTCGACCGGTGCGGCCAAGGCCGTCGGCCTGGTGCTGCCGCGCCTGCAGGGCCGGCTCGACGGCTACGCCATCCGCGTGCCGACCATCAACGTCTCCGTCGTGGACCTGACCTTCACCGCCAGCCGCGAGACCTCGGTGGACGAGATCAACGCGCTGATGAAGAAGGCCGCCGACGGCCCGCTCAAGGGCGTGCTGGGCTACAGCGATGCGCCGCTGGTGTCGGTCGACTTCAACCACAACCCGGCCTCGTCGACCTACGACGCGCCGCTGACCAAGGTCACCGGCGGCACGCTGGTCAAGGTCGTCGCCTGGTATGACAACGAGTGGGGCTTCTCCAACCGCATGCTCGACATGGCCGCAGCCTGGATGAAGGCGTGAGACACGAGCTGTTGCGCATGGCGGATGTGGACCTCGCGGGCAAGCGGGTCCTCATGCGGGAAGACCTGAACTCGCCCGTCGCCGACGGGCGGGTCACCAGCGACGAGCGCATCCGTGCCTCGCTGCCGAACATCCGCGCGGCGATGGCGGCCGGCGGCCGTGTCGCCATCATGGCGCACCTCGGCCGTCCCAAAGAGGGCGAGCCGCACCCGGACAGCTCACTGCGCCCGGTCGCCGATCGTCTCGGCGAACTGCTGGGCCAGGAGGTTCCGCTGGTCGAGGACTGGCTGGATGGCCTGCCCGAGATCGAGCCGGGCGGCGTCGTGCTGTGCGAGAACGTGCGCTGGTGCGTCGGCGAAAAGGCCAATGACGAAGCGCTGGCGCAGCGCATGGCCGCGCTGTGCGATGTGTTCGTGATGGATGCGTTCGGTGTGGCCCACCGCGCGCAGGCCTCCACCCACGGCGTGGCCCGCCTCGCACCCGTCGCCTGCGCGGGCGAGCTGCTGGTCAAGGAGCTGGAAGCGCTGGCCATGGTGCTGGAGCATCCGCGCCGGCCGCTGGTGGCGATCGTCGCCGGCTCCAAGGTGTCGACCAAGATCGGCGTGCTCGATGCCCTGCTGCACAAGGTCGATCAGCTCATTGTCGGCGGCGGTATCGCCAACACCTTCATCGCCGCGCAGGGGTATGCGGTCGGCCGGTCACTGCACGAACCGGACCGCATCGAACAGACGCGCGCGCTGCTCGCCGCCGCCGAAGAACGTGGCGCGAGCATCCCGGTGCCCTCCGACGCCGTGGTCGCGCCCGAGCTGTCGGCCGATGCGCCGACGGCGGTCAAGGCCGTCGCCGACATCGGCCCCGACGACATGATCCTCGACGTCGGCCCCGAAACGCGCTCGCGCTACGCCGAGATGCTGGCAGGGGCGGGCACCATCATGTGGAATGGACCGGTCGGCGTGTTCGAGATCGAGGCATTCGCCGGCGGCACACGGGCGCTCGGCGAGGCGATCGCCGCATCGGGCGCCTATTCGATCGCGGGAGGCGGCGATACACTGTCCGCATTGCGCGAGTTCGGGCTGAGCGATCGCATGTCCTACATCTGCACGGGCGGCGGCGCCTTCCTCGAATATGTCGAACACGGCAATCTACCGGCGGTGGAAATCCTTGAACAACGATCCCGCGAGCAGTAGCACTACGCTCTATCCCGACCCGAGCGCACCGGTCAGCGGGCGCCGCACCAAGATCGTCGCCACCCTCGGGCCGGCGTGTGACGAGCCCGGCGTCCTCGAGCGCATGATCGTCGAGGGCATCGACGTCGTGCGCCTGAACTTCTCCCACGGCGGGCCGGAAGATCACCGCGAGCGCGCCCGCCAGGTGCGCGAGATCGCCGCGCGCCACGAACGCAGCGTCGCCATTCTCGGCGACCTGCAGGGGCCGAAGATCCGCATCGATCGTTTCGCCGATGGCGAGGTCGAGCTCGAGGAAGGGCAGGCTTTCATCATCGACCCGGCGCTCCCTGCCGATGCGGGTGATGTCCACCAGGTTGGCGTCACCTACAAGGAGCTGCCCGACGATGTCGCGCCGGGCGACCGCCTGCTGCTCGACGATGGCCGCCTGGTGCTCACCGTCGAGCACATCGACGGCGAGCGACGAATCCATACCACCGTCGCCACCGGCGGCGTGCTCTCCGACAACAAGGGCATCAATCGCCAGGGCGGTGGCCTGTCGGCGCAAGCGATCACCGACAAGGATCGCGCCGATATCCGCACGGCAGCCGAAATCGACATCGACTATCTGGCGATCTCGTTCCCGCGCGACGGTGCGGATGTCCACACCGCGCGCCGCCTGTTCGAAGAGGCCGGCGGCCAGGGCAGTATCGTCGCCAAGATCGAGCGCGCCGAGGCCATTGCCGCCAGCGCCGAGATCCTCGCCGCGACGGACGCGATCATGATCGCGCGCGGCGACTTGGGCGTGGAAATCGGCGATGCCGAATTGCCGGCGGTGCAGAAATCACTGATCAAGGACGCGCGGGCGGCCAACGTCCCCGTCATCACCGCCACCCAGATGATGGAATCGATGATCACCCGGCCCCTGCCGACGCGCGCCGAGGTCTTCGACGTCGCCAACGCCGTGATCGACGGCACCGATGCCGTCATGCTGTCGGCGGAAACCGCCGCCGGCGAATATCCGGTCGAGGTCGTGGCCGCGATGAACCGGATCTGCCTGGGCGCCGAGCGTCATCGCAGTACCCAGCTGTCCGACCATCGCATCAACAGCGAATTCGAGCGCACCGACGAGGCCATCGCGATGGCCACGATGTACACCGCGAACCATCTCAACGTGCGCGCGATTGCCGCGCTCACCGAGTCCGGTTCGACCACCCTGTGGATGTCGCGCATCAGCTCGGGCATTCCCATCTATGCCCTCACCCGCCACGAGCGCACGGCGCGCCGGGTCAGCCTCTACAGCGGCGTGCACCCGGTCAGCTACCCCATCGTGCAGATCCAGCCCGACGAGGCCAACCGCACGGCCGTGCAGGTCCTGGTCGAGCACGGCGTCGTCGAGCCGGGCGATCGCGTCATCATCACCAAGGGCGACCTCATGGGCGTCCACGGCGGCACCAACTCCCTCAAGATCGTCCAGGTAGGCCCCGACGGCACCATAGAAACCGGCGTGAACTAAACCCCACCCGCACAAAACCCGACCCCAAACCCCACGTAGGTGCGCTTTGCGCCCCCCGGGCGCAACGCGCACAAAACTCCACGCCGCGGCCCCCTCAACTCCCCGCCGTCAACCGCTCCACCGCATCCCGATACTTCCCCCGC
>CAZJGZ010000077.1:0-3973 GCA_964545695.1 uncultured Ectothiorhodospiraceae bacterium
ATCATCGCCAACGTGCCACCCGATGGGCGCCACCCCATCAATGTCCGCCTGCGCGAGCACGGCATTGAGCCGGAAGCCGACCTGTCGGCGCTGCGGCGCAACTCGATGGCCTGTGTCGCCTTCCCGACGTGCGGCCTGGCCATGGCCGAGAGCGAGCGCTATCTGCCCTCGCTGATCAGCAAACTGGAAGAGATCATGAGCCAGCACGGCCTGCGCGATGACGCCGTCATCGTACGCATGACCGGCTGCCCCAACGGCTGCGCCCGACCCTTCCTCGGCGAGATCGGCTTCGTCGGCAAGGCGCCCGGCAAGTACAACCTCTACCTCGGTGCCGGCTTCCAGGGCCAGCGGCTGAACAAGCTCTACCGTGAAAACATCGGCGAGGAGCAGATCCTGGCCGAGCTCGAGCCGTTGATCGCCGAGTACGCCGACCAGCGCACGGCCGGCGAACCCTTCGGCGATTACGTCATCCGCGCCGGCCACATCGCCGCCACCACCAACGGCCTCGACTTCCACGCCTGAACGCACGTTCTGTCCTTGGACGCACAAGCGGCCTGTCGCCGTCCCACCTCCCCTGCCCCCCTTGGGGGAGAGGGCCAGGGTGAGGGGGAAGCCCCTACGACACACCAATCATCAACACACCCCTCCCCCCAACCCCTCTCCCCTTGCAGGGGAGAGGGGCCTGCGGCGCTCCGGTTCTTCCCTCTCCCCTTGCACGCACAAGCGGCCTGTCGCCGCCCCACTTCCCCTCTCCCCCTTTGGGGGAGAGGGCCAGGGTGAGGGGGAAGCCCCTACGACACATCAATCATCAACACACCCCTCACCCCAACCCCTCTCCCCTTGCAGGGGAGAGGGGCTTGTCGCCGGCGCAGCCACACCCCGCTGCCCAAGTCTGCTCTCTCCGCCCAGGGCAACCATGTCCGCATACTCTCCAGCCACGACCTGGACGGTTCGCAATCCGAAAGAAATGTTATATTATTACGTTGAAAGAGCCAGCTACTGGCTGATTCCGCGACTCGCACACGACACCAGGGGAGAAACACCAATGAGAGTTCTTACCACCGCCAGCACGCTGGCGGCCATCCTGCTTTTCGCCGCCCCCGGCTGGGCCGATGATGAAGCGGATTCCAGCCTGAGCATGGATGAAGCGATCGCCCAGGCCGATACAGCGGCCGAGGCCGATGCCGCGGAGCAGGCCGCTCAGGCCGGTGGCCAGCAGACCGCGAGCGTGCAGGCCCTGCAGATCGACGGCGACACGCCGATCAGTTCCGGCACCGCGTTCAACCCCGCGATCTCGGTCATTCTCGATACCGTGTACTCGCAGGTATTCAGCGGTGAGGCCGAAGATCCACCCGGCTTTGGTGGTCATGACCACGGTCACGGCCATGGTGGGCACGGCCACGGGATTGACGATGGCTTCCAGGTGCGCGAAGTCGAGACCGTGTTCTCCGGTTCGGTCGACCCCTATTTCGACCTTGTCGCTCAGCTCGTTTTCAGCGAATCGGATGTCGAGATCGAAGAGGCCTACTTCGAGACCACTTCGCTCCCTGGAGGCCTGCGGGTCAAGGGCGGCAAGTTTCTCAGCGATATCGGCTACATCAATCGCCAACACACGCACGACTGGGATTTCACCGATCAGCCACTGGTCATCGATTCGCTCTTCGGTGACGAAGGCCTGAACGAGGTCGGCGCGCAATTCTCCTGGACGCCGGCGACCCGTTCCTACACCCGCTTCGGTGTCGAACTTCTTGAGGGCGAGAACCCGGGCGTGTCGCAGTTCGTCGGTGAGGGGCGCAGTGAAATCCTCACGTTCGATGACGACGGCAACCGGCAACGCGGCCGCGTCGACTACGGCCTGGATGACAGCAGCAGCCCGCGCCTGGCAACGGCCTTTGCCAAGTTTGGCCCGGACCTCGGTTACGATCATGCCCTTCTCTGGGGCATCTCCGGTGGCTACAGCGATACCTGGCAGCAGGTCGAAGAACACAGCAGTGGTCGCACCGAGGTGTGGGACGGCGATGCGTGGTTTGCCGGTCTCGATTTTGTTTACAAGTACGATGCCGGCGGCAGTCTCGGCCATGGCAACTGGACCGTGCAGGGCGAATACTTCTATCGCGAGATCGATGTCGATTACGAAAACCGCGGGCAGGACGGCTTTACCGGTGAAGACCAGTTCGACCTTCTCGGTTCCAGCTCCGGGACGTTCAAGCAGGATGGTTTCTACCTGCAGACGGTCTACGGTTTTCGCCCTCGCTGGAACACCGGTCTGCGTTTCGATGCCGTCGGCCTGACCAACGACGCGTTTGACGATGACACCGACGATGGTGCGGTCAGCGACTTTGGCACGACCTATCGCTACGCCGCCCAGGTCAGTTACCTGCCCACGGAGTTCTCGCGCCTTCGCTTCCAGCTGAGCCACACAGACCTCAGCGACGGACTCCACGACGACGATCATCACCACGACGATCCGTGGCGGGCCGACTTCCAGTTCACCTACGCCCTGGGCGTACACGGCGCGCACGACTTCTGAAGTCACGGCGCCGGCGAACCTCGATGTTCGCCGGCGTCCGGTCGCCAGTTCGTGATGAGCCAGTACATTCAATATTCGGAGGCAACATGATCAGAATTTCCATGAGCGGGCTTGTCCTTCTTCTGGCCGCCCTCCCCGCCGCTGCGGAAATCCGCGTGGCCGCCACCACGCCCAACATGGGCATGCTCGCCGAGACCATCGGCGGTGATGCCGTCGATGTAACCGTGATGGCACCCCATGACCGCGACGTCCATTACCTCGAGGCACGCCCGAGCATGATGGCGGCATTGCGCCGGGCCGACATGGTCGTCAGCGTCGGCGCCGAGCTCGAGGTCGGCTGGCTTCCGGCCGCCATCGACGGCGCCAACAACCGCGATGTAAGGCCGGGCCGATCCGGCTATTTCGAGGGGGCGCGCCACACCGACCTGATCGGCGGCGGCGGTGCCGCCGACCGGGCGCAGGGCGATGTCCATCCCGAAGGCAACCCGCACTTCTACATGGACCCGGAACGCTTCGCCGAAGTCGGCCATGCCCTCGCCGAGCGCTTCGCCCGCTTTGACGAGGGCCGAGCCGATGAATTCCGCGCCAACGCCGACGCGTTCACCGCCGCGGTCGAGGAACGCATGCCGGAGTGGCGGGAGTTGGCGGCCGGGGCACCGGGCGCACTTTTGTTTCACAAGGACAATGACTACCTCATGCACGCGCTCGATGTGCCGATTCACGGCTTCCTCGAACCGCTGCCCGGCATCCCGCCAACAGCGAGCCATCTGCGCGACCTGGTCCGCGATCTGGCGGATCGGGACGGCGTGGTGATCCATCGGATCTATCAGCCTGCCGAGGGCGCGCGGTTCGCGGGTTCGGAGCTGGGCTGGGAGGTCCACAGTCTACCCGCGAACGTAGAGCCTGGTCAGGATGAACAGGCATACTTCGACATCATCGACCAGTACGTCGAAGCCGTGAACTGACCCGTGCAATGTCCGATCCATCCCCAGGTGTCCTGATCACGCTTGATCAGATCGAAGCCGGTTATGCGGGGCCCGTCGCGGGCCCCGCTTCTTTTTCCGTGGCCCGCGGGGAGATCGTCGGCCTCGGCGGCCCCAACGGCAGCGGCAAATCGACACTGTTGCGCGCCATTACCGGGGCCGCACGGATCTTCAGCGGCCACATCGAGCGCACCGCGGAGCTGCGCGTCAGTCATCACTGGCAACGCCCGGAACGCCCACCCGAGTTGCCACTGCTCGGTCGCGAACTGCTGGCCTTGCTCGCGGCTGACCGCACCACCACCCCCGCACTCATCCGCCCGCTGCTCGATCGCCCCGTGCGCGCGCTCAGCGGTGGCCAGTTCCAGTTGCTGCAAACCTGGGCCTGTCTCGCGGCACCGGTCGATCTGGTACTGCTGGACGAGCCGACGAACAACCTCGATGGCCCGGCCATCGCCGCGCT
>CAZJGZ010000077.1:4073-11281 GCA_964545695.1 uncultured Ectothiorhodospiraceae bacterium
TGCTCGCCCTGACTGCCGCACTGCGGCTCCTGCCGGTACGGGCCTAGCAGAAGGCGCACCTACGGATGTGGCAGACGCTGCGGGGCGTAGGTGCGCTTCGTGCCGTGGGCGCGACGCGCACATGAACGCGGCGAGCGCGCCCAACCCATCGTGCGCATTGCCCCGCTTACGCGGGCCAAGGCGGACCTACGGTATTGGCACAGTGTCGAGCTGTTTCGTCGGTGCGTTTTTCAACGCCGCCGGGCGCGCGATGCCCGTGCGAGCCAGCCAACGGCCACGCCAACGAGGAAGACCACGAACAGGATCAGCGCGCGTGATGCCGTCCACGTCCAGATCAGGAATTCGACCCCCACCGGCTGGGCGTTCTGCACGGCGAACACGACGACGAGCACCGCCAGGGCAATGGCGATCACGAGCTTGAGGTTTTTCATCGGGCCTCCGAATTTTGCGTGGCAGGATACGAGCTCATGGAAACAGATCGGGGCGCCGGACTGAAGCCATGCACGCCCCCATCAGTGTGTCAGGCACTGCCGTGCGGCGTTGACAGACTCACTCGCGCGTATCCCACCCGGACGGCGCCTCATCATCCACGTCCACCGGCGGCGGCATCTCGAAGGGCGTGCGCGTCAGGAAGTCGTCGAGAAAGAGCTCGGCGGCTTCGCGATGGCCCTCGTGGCGGAGCACCATGTAGCGATAGTAGCTCAGGCCGGCCGTGACAAAGCCGAGTTGCTGTTCGTCGAGTCCTGCCAGATAGGGATCGCCGCTCGGCGGAACGCCCTCGTGCAGCTGCTCATAGAAGCGCGCCAGCTCCATCGACACGAAACCGCGCCCACCGGCGCCCTCGCCACCATGGGCACGCGGCGCGCGGTATTCGATCACCGGTCGGTCGTCGCGATTCAGTGCAGCATCGGCGAACAGTTCATGATTCGCGGTCGCGTTGCCGACATAGAAACGCAGTGCGGCGGCCTGCACCGCAGCCGCGGGCAAGTCCTCGCGCCCCGCGAGGGTGAGGCCGTGATGCAACAGCGCGTCGGCGTCGAGGCGGGTTTCGTCGGGATACCCCACCACTGCCAGGATCGGCCCGTCGGCGAACATGTCACCGCGCCAGATCACGACCTGCGGAAACGCCTCCTGCATTGAGCGCACGATGGTCTCGAAATCGCGCTGGTCGAGCTGATACATGGGCAGCCACTGGGCGAACAGCCCTCCCTCCCGCAACCGCTCACGCACGATCTCGTAATGCTCGACGGTGTAGAGATTGCCCGTCCCCGCCTTCCACGGCGTGAACAGGTCACTGATGATGACGTCATACTGGTCGCGCTGGGCGGACAGGCAGTTGCGGCCGTCTTCTACCCGGATATCGACCCGCGGATCGTCGAACAGACCCTTCGCCGGTTCGTTGAAATACTCCCGCGCGAGATCCACCACCTCCGGCAGGATCTCGCAGGCCCGGATACGCTCCAGATCGAAATCCGTGGCCGCCCCGGCGGTAATCCCCGTGCCCAGTCCGAGGAAGAACACATCGCGCGGCTCCGGATGCAGCATCAGCGGGATACGCCCCTGGTTGCGCTCCGACTCCATCGCGCCCGTGCCCCCCAGGCGATAGAAGTTGTTGACGCGGATCAGACGATGGCCGCCCCGCTCGACCACGGCGGCCGTGGCATGGCTGCCCTCGCGCATGTCGATCAGCGTCTCGCCCGGCGACAGGCGAATGCGGTCCGGCATGCCGCCCAGCGCCATCACGGCCAGGCCGCCGGCACAGGCCGCGGGCACGACCACCGACCAGCGCGGCAGCGCCGGGGTCACCAGCAGGGTGGCCGCCGCAAGCCCGATATAGGCCACCGCGACCAGCAGCAACGCAGGCCACAGCCCCAGCCAGCCCAGCAGCAGGAACCCGGCGCTCACCGCACCGATGATCCCGCCCACGGTGTTGATGGCGATCAGCCGGCCGATCGCCGGCCCCGGCTGCGGCATACCGTCCTGCAGAACGCGCAGCATGTAGGGCAGCACCGCGCCCAGCAGCGTACCCGCCGGCAGGATGATCACCGCCGCCTTGGCGAACACGATGGTCATGTAGCGGGCAAAGCCCTCGTCGCCACCGCCGACATAGCCAAGTCCGCCGGTGAGCAGGTCGAACAGCCACGGGCTGATGCCAACACCGACGCCGGCGAACACCAGCAGACCCACCGCCACCGGTACGGGCGGCAGACGGCTGCGGGAAAGCGCACTGGCCAGTATCGAACCCAGCGCGAGGGCGCCAAGGAACAGGATCAGCACCACCGCATAGGTATAGACCGAGTTGTGCAGCACCTGCGAGAACATCCGCGTCCACAGCACTTCCACGGCGAGTGCCGCCGCGCCCGAGGCGAAAGCGAGGACCGCCACCAGCCGCCGCGGCATCGCCAGCGGCAGCGGCTCCCGTTTGGCCTTGGATGAGTCGGCCGCCGCCGGTTCGGCATCCGGTTTACCCGGCGCTGCCAGTGCCGGCAGTACCGCGATGGCGAGCACGGCGGCCAACACGCCGACCCCTGCATCGAGACCGACCGCCAGCAGATAGACCTGGCTGAAATCCAGCGTCAGCGGCAGCAGGAATGCGCCCGCAAAGGCACCACTCATGCCGCCGAGCGTATTGATGGCGTAGAGCAGACTGCCGGTCGCGCCGAGCCGATCCGGTTGCCGGATCAGATGCTGGCCCATGGCCGGGAACGTGCCTCCCATCATGAACGCGGGCGGGAACAGCACGGCCAGTGCCAGCGAGAACTTGAGCACCGTCGCCAGCGCCGGCACATCGCCGACGAGCGCGTAGAACAACGGATAGACCGCGTGATAGGCATCGACCAGGACGAAGTGCAGCAGCGCGGTCACGGCGACGCCGATCTCGAGCAGACCGAAGGTCAGCAGCGGCCGCCGATGCCGGGCGACACGACGCCCCCAGAACACGCCGCCGGCGGCAATACCGGCAAAGAACACGGCGATGACCGTCGCCGCCGCTTCGGCCGTGTTGCCGAACAGCAGCCCGAGCTCGCGCATCCACAGCACCTGATACACCAGCGCGGCGAAACCGGAGATGAAGAACAGCACCAGGGTCAGCGCGTGCACCCCGGCACGACGATCAGGCATGGCAAACATGGACGGATTCACAACGGATGAACCGGTATAACGCAATAGTATAGCGTTTCATTTCTGGTCCGTCGCCCGTCTTCGCTGTCGCCGACAGCGGCCTGTCAACCGGCAGTCCGCTTCAGTCGGAGCCGGTCTGCGGGCTGCCGGCGTCGTTCGCCAGGCGGGTCACGCTGGTCACCTTGTCCGCCAGGCTCTGCTCGCGATCCGTGCGCGTTCCCAGTTTCAGACTGGTGAAGATGCGCGGTGCACCGAGCTCATGGACGACCTCGTGGCATCGACGCACAGCGGCCATCGCCTGGTCCCACTCGCCCTCGAAATTCGTGCCGTAGGCGTGCATCTCCGGCTGGAAGCCGGCCTCCTGCAATACCTCCTGGCAGGCCGCGACGTAGCGCGATACGGATACGCCCGCGCCGATGGGCACCAGGCACAACTCGACTGTAACCTTCATTCCGTCATCTCCTCGCCGGCTTCACGTGACCCCAGCGCCGGGGGAACCGGCCCAGGATCCAGCGCACCAGGTAATGCCCGGGGACGTAGATCAGCAATGCCGTTGCCATGGCCAGCAGCACCAGATAGAGCCCGTGCGGCATCCAGGTCTGTTCGATATGGAAGGGCGCGAACGCGAAATTGATGTTGCGGTCGGGGTCGCTGCCGAACCAGGCGCCGAAGATGGCGCTGGTACCGATCACGCCCTGCAGCCACACGCCGCGGTCATCGTAGCCGTTGTACCAGCACATCCACAGCAGCAGAAACGGCAGCCAGATATGATAGAGCGAGGTGAGGCGGGCCACCAGCGGGATCTCCGGGTCGAACATGTACCCGGTCAGGCCGGTGACGCTGTCGCCGGCGAACAGCCCTGCGGTCAGATCCAGTGTCCAGATCACCCCCACCAGCACGACGGTGCCGACCTGACTGGAGACCAGGAGCGCGTTGGGCCGCCAGATGGCATACAGCACAATGAACTGGGCAATATTGCACAACCACCAGAAATTCTGCGCGCCGTAGGTGCTCACGATGATCGGCACCCAGGCAACGAACCAAAGGGTGAAGGCCACGCGTACGGGCAGGGGCAGCGCTTCGCGATTCACGGTCTATTCCACAGCTTGAGCATTCGGGCCATCATGCTACAGAGTTTTGCCTTCGCGCCGCAGCCAACCTGCGGCGCACGCAATGATTCGCCGGAGACCGCGATTTGAGCAATGACACCGGCCGGGCCGACCACAGCGATGTCCAGCCACCCACCCTGACCATCGACGACCACGCCACACCGGCCACCGTCACGCTGAACGGTGACTGGACGCTGCGCGGTCTGTGCGCGGTGGGCACTGACGCCCGCCAGCGTCTGCTGGCACTGCACGGCCGCGCCGACGACTCTTGGGATCTGACCGGTATCCGGCGCCTGGACCACACCGGCGCGCTCATGCTCTGGCGCGCCTGGCAACGCCGCTTCCCGGAACGCCTTGGTCTGCTGCCCGAACACCGTTCCGTATTCGACAATTGGTCCCGGCGCGCGGCGCCCGGCACGCCGCCGGCAGGCCCCTCGCTGAGCGAGCGTGCAACCCGCACGCTGGCTCAGCCGGCGCGCGCCCTGCTGGACCACTCGACCGGCTGGCTGGCCCTGCTCGGGCGTTTCGGCGCCGACTGCGGCGCGCTGCTGGCTCATCCCGGCAGGATTCCCTGGCGCGAGATCTCCGCGACCATCCATGTCGCTGGCACACGCGCCATGGCGATTACCGGTGTGCTCGGCCTGTTGTTCGGCATCGTCCTTGCCTATCAGGCCGCCATGCACCTGCGCGGCTACGGCGCCGGGATCTTCGTCGCCGACATGCTGGGCTTTACCATGGTCCGCGAGATGGGGCCGTCGCTGACAGCCATCGTCCTCGCCGGGCGCTCCGGCTCGGCCATTACCGCGCAGATCGGGGTCATGCGCCTGACCCAGGAACTGGACGCGATGAAGGTCATGGGCATCTCCATCAGCCAGCGGTTGATCCTGCCGAAGATCATCGGCCTGGTCATTGTCGTGCCGTTGCTCTCGCTCTGGGTCACCGTGCTGGCGCTCGCCGGTGGCGCCCTCACCAGCCAGCTCACGCTCGGCCTGGGCTTGCAGCACTTCATCGAGACGCTGCCGCGCACCCTGCCCTGGGTGAACCTGTGGATCGGCATGGGCAAGGCGGCGCTGTTCGGCGCAGTCATCGCCATCACCGCCTGCCACTTCGGCCTGCGCATCCAGCCCAACACGCGCAGCCTGGCGTTCGAGACCACCCGCTCGGTCGTCGTCGGTATCGCGCTGGTGATCATCCTCAATGCCAGCTCCACCATCCTGTTGCAGGACATCGGGTACAAGGGGCTATGACGCAACCAACCGACCCCGTTCGCCTGAGCGGCATCCACACCTCGTTCCACGGCGAGATCGTGCACCGAGGCATCGATCTGCATGTCGGAGCGGGCCAGAAGCTCGGCCTCGTCGGCGGCTCCGGCAGCGGCAAGACCACGCTGCTGCGCGTACTGCTCGGCCTGTCCACACCCGACGCCGGCACGGCCCACGTGTTCGGTCGCGACATGAACACCCTCAACCAGCAGGACCGACAGGAGGTGCGCAACCGCTGCGGTGTCCTGTTCCAGGGCGGCGCCCTGTTCACCGACCTGAGCGTATTCGACAACATCGCCCTGCCCCTGCGCGAGCTGCGCATTCTCGACGACGAGGTGATCGAGGAGCTGGTGTGCATGAAGCTGCAGATGGTGGGGCTCGCCGAACGCGTCGGCGCCCTGATGCCGTCCGCGCTGTCCGGCGGCATGACCAAGCGCGCTGCCCTCGCCCGTGCACTGGCCCTGGAACCGGACCTGCTGTGTCTCGACGAACCCACCTCCGGGCTCGACCCGGTCGCCGGCGACCATTTCATCCGTCTGATCAATCAGCTCCACCGCGAGCTCGGCTTCAGCCTGATCATGATCACGCACGATCCGCACAGTCTCGGTAGAATCTGTGATCGCATCGCCGTACTGGCCGACGGAGAGCTGGTGGCGAATGGCACACTGGACGAAGTGATCCGATCCGACCATGAGTTCGTCCGCGCCTTCTTCCATGTCGAGCGCGACGCACACGCAACCGGGCAGGGGGCCGACTGAACCGTGCACGATCGCAGTTACGCCCTGTTCACGGCTGCATTCCTGCTTGCTCTGTCCATCGCCCTGGTCGTGGTGGCGGTGTGGCTGGCCGGCCCGGACACGCAGCGCAAACCCTACGAACTGGTGACCACCGACCGTGTGGCGGGCCTCAGCGACACCTCTCAAGTGTTCTATCGTGGCGTGTCGGTCGGGCGCGTCCACCGCCTCGATATCGAACCGGATGGTCGCATCCGCATCGGCATCCGGATCGACCCTGACATCCCGATCACGCACGGCACCCACGCCGTGCTCGAAAGCCAGGGCCTGACCGGCGTGTCTTCGGTGCAGCTCGACGATACCGGCGATGACCCGCGACCGCTGACCACGACGGCTGACGACCCCGCCGAGATACCACTGCGCCCGGGCATGCTCGATCGCCTCGCGGGCACCGGGGAGACCGTATTCCAGAATCTGGAAACCCTGACGGCGCGCCTCGAACGCTTGCTGAGCGAGCAGAACCTGGAACGCATCGACGGCATCCTGACCAACGTCGAGACCGCCACCGGCGAGTTCGTTGACCTGCAGGACCAGGCGACCGAGAGCCTGGCCACTATCCCGCCGCTGACCGACGACGTGCGCCGGTCACTGCGCCAGTTCGAACAACTCGGTCGCGATCTGAACGAATTCACGCCGCGTCTGCACGAACTCGCCGATGCGTTCTCCGCCGTTGCCCGGGACGGGCGCGGGCTCGGCCGGCAATTCGAACGGGATCTGATCCCGCGGCTCGAGCAGACCCTGGAACAGGTCAGCACGACGGCCGATGATTTCTCGCGCCTGTCGCGCCAGCTCGAACAACAACCCGAAAGCCTGATCCGCGGCCGCCAGCCGGCACGCCCCGGTCCCGGCGAACGCGGGTATCAGCCGGACCTTCGGGAGTAACCATGCGCACTGCTCGTTCCCTCATCCTGTTACCGGCACTG
>CAZJGZ010000078.1:0-11177 GCA_964545695.1 uncultured Ectothiorhodospiraceae bacterium
GTATGATCGTGGCCCGGTGCATTTAGAACAGGACAGGCAGCGACCCCACCATGGCGTACCGGGACCAAGGGCGGCTTAGAAGCCACGCATGCGGCTACAGCATGTTTGCAGCGGGTACGGAAAGCACAGCCTGAGGGGACGTCGAGCGGGCTTGGCGGGTCACCCTCAAGCGGCACCGCAAGATCCAGCTTCGGTTCGAGTGTTGGGGCCGAAGCGAACAGACCTTGCGTGTAGGGATGGCGCGGATCTTGGAACAGTGCGTCAACCTGAGCAAGCTCGGCGACACGTCCAAGATACATCACAGCCACACGGTCGCAGACGCGCCGCACCACCGACAGGTCATGACTTATGAAAATGTATGTCAAGGAATACTGCGCGCGCAGGTCATTCAACAATGACAGCACGCTAGCCTGCACCGACAGGTCGAGGCCTGAAGTTGGCTCGTCAAGGATCACCACGCGGGGGCGAAGTGAAAGAATGCGTGCCAGACCAATTCGCCGCTGCTGTCCGCCCGACAGCTCGTGCGGATAGCGCCGCACTACATCCTGCGCAAGGCCGACCGCTTCCAGCAGTTCGTGAATACGCTTCTGGCGTTCCGCCCGCTCATCGACACCATGGATGTAGAGCGTCTCATGCAGCGTATCACCCACCCGCCACCACGGATCGAGTGCAGCACCAGGGTCCTGATGAACGTACTGGATCATGCGCCGCGCACGTCGTGCCTGCTTCGGCGGTAGGCTCGAGACGGCGCGACCTTCAAGGTATATACTACCTGCGGACTCGTGTAGCAGGCCGAAGATTGTCTTGGCCAGGGTGGTCTTGCCGCACCCCGACTCGCCAACTATGCCGAGCGCCTCGCCCTCGTTGAGGGTCAGGTCTACGTTGTCGACAGCATGCACTTCAGGGGCGCGCCGTGCGAGGAATCTGCGGCGTCCGCCATAGGTCAGCGACAGTCCATTAACCTCCATCAACGGCACAGTCATTGCGCCCTCGCATGGATGCAGGCGACCTTTCTGCCCGGACCGGTTTGCCTGTAGTCGGGACGCGCGACTCTGCATGAGGCCTCGGCGATATTGCAACGTGGATGAAATCTGCAGCCGGGCGGCGGGTCCAGCGGTGAACCGACCTGTCCAGGAATTCCGACCAGATCACCGTCGCGATCGGGATGACAGGCGAGCAGCGCGCGCGAATATGGATGTTCGGGCCGCGGGATGAGCTCTGCAGCCGGACCGGTCTCAACGGTTTGGCCGGCATACATGACCGAGACCCGGTCACAGAGCTGAGCAACAGCACCAAAATCATGACTCACGAAAAGCATCCCGACCTCAAATTCGCGCGCGAGTTGGCGTAGCAGCTTCAGAATCTGCATCTGGGTCGTCACGTCGAGCGCGGTAGTCGGCTCATCGGCGAGTATAACCTCAGGCCGCGCGGCAAGCGCACCGGCGATCAGGATTCGCTGACGTTGTCCACCCGAGAATTGATGCGGGTAGCGATTGAGCGCAAGCTCCGGGTCGGGCAGTTGCACCGCCTTGAAAACTTCAAGGATGCGCCCCCGGGCCCGCTCGCGAACAGCGCGCGTCCAGCGAGCATTCGGCGGCTCGCCGGGCAAACCGGACCAGCGCAGGATCTCCATCATCTGGCGACCAACGGTAAATACTGGATTGAAGCTCTGAAAAGGGTCCTGCGGAATGAAGCCGATGGCGCGCCCGCGGATGCCGCGCGCCATCTGTGCTGATGAAAGCTTCAGGATGTCGCGCTCACGAAACTGGATCCGGCCGGATTCCACATTCGCTCCGCGCGGCAGCAAGCCGAGGATTGCCTTAAGCAGGGTGGATTTTCCACAACCCGACTCCCCGACGACGCCGAGGACTTCGCCCTGCGATAGAGAGAGGTCCACGAAATCGAGGATGCGGGCCGTTCCCTCGTCGCCACGCACCGAGATGCGCAGATCATGCACACCAAGCAGTGGCTCGATCGTCATCGTGACCTCCGCAGGCGCGGGTCGACGAGGTCGCGCAACCCGTCCCCCATCAAGTTGAATCCAAGCACGAGCATCAGGATGGCAAGGCCCGGAAAGGTCGTCATCCACCAGTTGTCAGGCATGAAACGCCGTCCCTCCGCGATTGCAAGGCCCCAGTCCGGCGAGGGGGGCGACGCACCCACCCCGATGAAGCCGAGGACTGCCGTTGTCAGAATGATAAAGCCCATACCGATGGTGGCCCGCACGATCACCGGAGCGGCGACATTGGGCAGGATGTGCATCGCCATGAGCCTCATGCGTGAGGCCCCGAGGCCCTCGAGGGCTTCGACGAACAGCAGGGTTCGAACACGTCGGGTTTCCGCATAGACGGTCCGCGTAAAGAAGGGCCAATAGGTTAGCGCAAGCGCCACTATGGCCGCATCCATGCCGCGCCCGATGACCTGCGCCAGCGCGATCGCGAGGATCAACTGTGGCACGGCGAGGAAGACGTCGGTCACGCGCATGATTGCTTCGGAGCCGAGGCCGTCGGTGTAGCCCGCAATCAGACCAAGCGGAATGCCGATCAGCATCGCCGCCAAAACCACTATCAGCGACACGGTCAATGCGCTGCTGGTTCCCATAACCACGCGGGTGTAGATATCGCGACCGAGATTATCGGTTCCGAACGGATGTTCCCAGGACGGCGGTAGTAGCCGGGAGCCAATGTTGGGCTGGATGGCCCGGGCACCATCGACAAGGATGGGGTCCCCGAACAATGCAATCAGTACGGCGAGAACGACGATAACAACGCCAATGATCGCGGCCGTGTCACGAAGAAATTTCTTCAGGATCAGCATGACGTTATAGTCGCTCCGCAATTCGGGGGTCGATTAACCCGTGTACAACATCCACAAGGATATTGATGAGGGCATACACCAGCCCGATCGCTAGCGTCACGGCCAGAACCGCGGGATAATCGTTCGTGTAGATCGCGTTGACGAGATAGGAGCCTAGTCCGGGCCAGTCGAACACGGCCTCGACGGCAACGGCGTTCGAGACGAAAGCGCCGAACAGCAAACCGATTTGCGTCACCGGTGTTACCAGTGCGTTCTTGAGTGCATAGGGAAACAACACCCGACGGCGCGGATAGCCAGCCGCCGTTTCGTAGGCGGCGTATTCGCTGTTCATTGCATCGACGACCGAGGACCGCGTGAAACGCGCCAAAGTGGCGAGTCCCCCGAAGGCTATGGTGATGGCCGGCAGGGTTATGTAGGTCAGCGCGGAATGAAATATGTCGAACCGCCCGGCGAGCAGGCTGTCGATCAGCACCACTCCGGTCACACCGGGCGGCATAGGCACATCCGATGGCAGTCTGCCGCGCAACGGAAGTATACCCCAATCCAGCGCGAAAACCAGCTGCAGCATTATCGCGAGCCAAAATGAGGCGGTTGCCAAGCCTATGACGGTCAGGATTCGGGTGATGTGGTCGAATGGCGAGTTTCGCCACGCCCCCGCCAATGCACCAAGGGTAACGCCCCCGACCGCCGCTATTATCAATGCAACGAATGTCAGCTCCAGCGTCGCCGGCAAGCGTTGTGCGATGTCGCGCCCCACGGGCCGGCCGGAATACGCGGAGACCCCGAAGTCACCCTGCGCCGCATTCCAGGCATAGTCGGCAAACTGGACGACGAATGGCTCATCCAAATTCAGTTCTGCGCGAATCTGAGCGATTTGCTCCGGTGTCGCGGCGTCGCCGGCGATGGCCGCTGCCGGATCGCCCGGCACCAGCCTCAACATGACGAAGGTTAGCAGAAGCAATCCAAGCAGGACTGGGATTATGAGAAGCAAGCGCCGGATAACGAACAGGATCATCAACGATGACTCCGCTAGGCGAAGCCGGGCGCATTTTCGCGCCCGGCCATTACGCGTTATTTACTCGGCGATGGAGATCCAGCGGATTTCGCCGCCGGAGCCGACCGGCGAGAAACGATATCCTTCGATCCGGTCACTAAGGCCACGAAGCTGGACCGTGTTGTATATCCAGATATCGGCGGCATCCTCGACCACAAGCCGCGAAGCATCTTCATAATATCCTGAGCGAATATCCTGGGAGGGTTCGCGACGGGCCGCCCGAAGCAGCTCATCGACTTCATCATTCTGATACCAGGACGAGGCCTTCCAAGTGCCGTGGAAACTGCTGTCATACATCTGTCCGATCCAGTTCTCGGGATCGACAAAGTAGGTCGATACCCAATGGACCCACATGTCCGGCGTGCTGTCGACCGAGCCGGTCGAACTGGTCAGCTGGGGCCAGGTAGATGCGACAAGCTCGAGATTGACACCGATTGCACCCAGTCCGGCTTGCAACACCTCCGCAGCCTGAACAGTTTGCTCAAGCGAGGACTGAACATGAATCTCAATCGGCTCATCGACCGGAGCGCCGGCCGCACGGGCGGCATCGCAATACTCCATCGCCTGTTCGAGATCGTAGTTGTAGCCCTCAAGGTCGTCCGGCGAGCCCCACAGGTTCCCAGGGTTCGGGCCAGAATTGCGGATCGGGTAACCACCAAGCACACCATCAATGAAGCCCTCATAGTCAAATGCGTGGCTCACACATTTGCGAAAGTCGACATTGTCAAAGGGTGCTTTTTGGTTGTTCATGCGGATAATCATGACCCGCATGGACTCGTCCTCTGAGACATAGGTGCCCTCGGCGTTCTGGACCCGCTCGACCTGATCAGTGGGGAGATAGCTGTCCGTTGCGTCGATATCACCGTTCGTGAGCGCGAGAACCCGCGTCGATGTTTCAGCTACGGGATGAGCACGTACGATTTCGACCGGATTTGGATTGTCGTCCCAGCCGTAGAAATGGTCCGAGTTGATATACATATCGACCCGCTCCTGCGGGACATAGGTATCCGGATCCATGGTGTAGGCACCCGAGCCAGCGGCGTTGGATGACAGCCACGTGCGCCCGAGGTCGCCGTCATCGTCGTTGGCCTCGACCAGATCCTTGTTCAGGATTGCCACCAGTGGCACAGCCGCTAGGAACGGAGCGTACGGTTCCTTCAACGTGAACTCGACGGTCAGTTCATCGATTTGCTCGATGCCATCGGCGTCGAGCACCGGCAGGAACGCCCCCGCCGGCCCGGTGCCAAGCTCGAGCAGACGCTCGAAGGAGAACACGACATCCTCTGCGGTCAACGATGATCCGTCATGGAAGGTCACATCATCCCGCAGTGTGAAGGTCCAGACCATGCTGTCGTCGCTGACCTCATGGCTTTCAGCGATCCAGGGTTCGATTTCCGGAGGATTGCCGAGGTACCGATAGAGGTTATCGTACACATTGAGCATGTAGAACTGCATCGGAACGTCGAAGACCACATGTGGGTCAAGCCCCGACGGCAGCGTGTCGCCCCATACGATCTCGGTCGACTGCGCTGCGGCAGCAAAGGGTTGGACCGCGAAAGTCGCGGCACAGGCGAGCCCGGTTAGCGGTTTCATGACGTTCTCTCCATCTGTTGGGCGGGATTTTCCACGTCGGGGTCGAGCCCGACGAGGGGGCGGTCCTCGGCCCGTGGCCACCGGCGGCGGCTGTGGGAGAGGCCGAGCGACGAAAGGTTTTCCGCCATGCGGAGCGATGCGAGCACGGGGTTTATGACAGGCACCGCAACATGGTCGGATATCTTCGGAGTCGGATCGAGGAAGGCCATGCTCATGCAGCCGAAGATCAACGCCTCGGCGCCGTCATGGTCGACGCATTCGGCTGCAGGCGCCGCGATGCGCTCCAGAGCAGCGTCAAGGGTCCCGTCGCGCGACGCTCTTGCCAGTTCAGGCACTGTCAGACCGACGCTGCGCACCGAAGCGAGCCGGGATTCAAGACCCATCGATCGCAGGAATGCCCGAGTGCGGGCACCACTGCCCTCACCGGGCGCCAGAACGGAAAAGCGGTCGGCGACCTGCATCGCGAGCAACACCGAGGCCGTGCCTGGGCCGATCACCGGTATCGAAACCGCCTCTCGTGCCGCGTTCAGCGCGGGGTCCGAGAAGCAACCGACAATAGCTGCATCGAAGCCCTCGTCCTCGGCTGCGCGAATGCCGGAAATGATGGCGGGACCGGCTTCGACGGCGTCCCAATCGCCCTGGATTCCGTCACGCGCGCATGCCGCCGAGCGCACCTCGACTGTTGTGCCTGAAAGCGCGTGCCTGTTCAGGAATTCAGCCCGCCGTACTGGTTCATCAGGACCGACCGTCACCGCGAGCGGCGCGACCAACTGATACAAGATGCGCCGCGCGCCCACCTCAGCGCTCCCCCAGGGCACGCAAGGTGTCGTCGATCATCGCGCGCGCATCGCTCACACCGTCGGCGACGCGATTGCGATTCTTGACAACCTGGGTTTCAAGCATCCACCGTTCCGGCCCATCGGGCATCCCGGCAAGCTTAGGCAGGTCGTACAGGCAGGGCAGCATGGTGCCCTGAGGTGTGTAGCCATAGGGGTCTTGGCCGTAGGGGCCCTTCACCTGGCTCTGAAGTGGCACGAGAATACGGCTCAAGCGTTTCATGGCCCGGTTGAGCGTGCGTGCGGCGTCCTCATCGCCTTCGCCCTCGGCAAAGCGCGCCGCCCATGAGTCAGCGGTGGCGTCGAGCCGACCTGCGGCATCGTGGAAAGCTTTGGCTCGTGCCTGTGCTTCGGCAAGCCCCACCGTGTCGCCAGGCCCGGCCAGCTCGTCGAGGCGGGCGGCAATCTGCTCTGCTACTGGTGTAAAACGAAATGGCAGCACCGGGGCGGTGCACAGCTCCCACATCCACGCAGCATAGAGGCGCATGTGAATGGCCATCAGCTGCCAGTCGAGCTTGTCAAGGCGGTTTTCCAGCGAATGGTGCCACCACCCCAGACTGGCAAGCGCAGTCTCCTTGAGCTCCTGCTCGGTGAAGGTCATTTCGCCGTGAAACATTGGCACGCCAAGGCCGTAGAAACTGCTGTCACCCGTCTTGCTGGCCCGCTTCCATACTGTCTCTATGTCGGCGATATGCTTCGCTTCGACGCGTTGGTGGAACGCCTTCAGCTCCGAATTCGAGGATGTCGCCCACCGCGAGGCCCCCACGCAGGCCGGCTGGTCGATCTGAAAATAGCATACGGCATGCTCGCGCAGCCGGTCCCACTCGCGGTCAGCGAACCATGTCGAGCCAGACATGGTACCGGTCTCGTGGGCCGTCCAGAAACCGAGCACGACCCCCCGCCGCAATTCACTTCGCCGCGCGTTCAACACGCGGGCCAATTCTATCATGCAAGCGTTTCCTGCGGCATTGTCGGTCGCCGCTTCCCCCGGCCAGCTGTCCTGGTGCCCTCCAAGAAGCACAAAATCCTCGGCTTCCGGGCTGTCGTCCGCAGGCTTGAATTCACCGACTGTGATCTGAATCGGTCGCCAGGGGTTCTCGACATGCGTACGAAACCAGACTTCCGCGCCACCTTTGAGAGCCAGATCCTTCAGCTCGAGTCCCGCCACGCGGCTGATCCCGATGCAAGGGATCTCAGGCATCTCTTCGCGATAGGTGTCCGGTGTCGGCACGCCCCAGGCCGGTTTGACCGATCCGAATGGAACCGCATCGTTTTCCGGGTGCCCCCAGTTCATCATCACTGCGCCGATAGCGCCCTTGAGTGCCGCGATACGCTGCTTTTCGTGCCGCGCCGGCGCGTAGGACAGCTCGGTCAGGATAATCTTGCCGCGAACGTCCAGCCCCTCATAGTCTGAAAAAGCGCCTGAACCCACATAAACCAACTCTCCCCGGATGCCTTCCGGCATGGTCTGGGTGCTGTGCCCGAGGGTGTTGGCCGCGATCGAGACTGTTCGCGGTGCCTCGAGCCGGAAATCCGCGTGCTCGGGAAAGCTGACGATGGCGGGCAACTCGTAGATACGGGCATCGTCGATACCGGCCGCGCACAGCGCGTCGCGCGAATATTCGGCCATGCGCTTTCCGTTCTCCGACCCTGCGGCACGGTGAGGGATCTCGGTGACAATGTGCTCCACATGCCGACGTACATTCTCGGCCGATACCTCCTCGGTCACATCGTTGCCCATCGTTTTCTCACTTCTTTGTATGACAATCTGCTTGAACGATGGCACTATCAACGGATTCGCTCAACCCCAAACCGAGTGTCTGGCGGAAATGCCGAACTTGTCCGGGCGCAGCACAGGAAGTGAACGCAACAGGGGGGCACATGCCTGATAACAGTGCAGTTCTGGAATGGTTGGCCATGAAGGGGCCAGAGATGGAAGAGATGCTGGCAAGGGTGGTTGGCATCGACAGTGGCAGCCACGACCCCGGCGGCATCGAAGCAGTGCGCATGCTCTTCTCCCACTTTTTCGAGGAGCATGGCATCGATACCGTGGATATCGATACTGCAGGGGGGGCCTGTCTGTCGGCGGGTATAGGCTCGGCTTCAAACAGCGGCCATATCCTGATGATGGGGCACATGGACACGGTGTTCGCCCCCGGTGAGACAGGACGACGACCGTGGTGGGTCGAGGAACAGGAGGGCAAACGACTCGGTCGAGGTCCGGGATGTGCCGACATGAAGGCCGGGCTGGTGATGAATGCTTTCATCTTGGCCGGTTTCGCCGTGAATGGTGGCGCCCCGGCGCCATTGCGCGCGCTCTACACCCGCGACGAGGAGATCGGTTCGCCCAACGGCCGCGGCGCCATCGAAGCGGAGGCTGCAGGTGCCATTGCGGTGTTCAACGCCGAGCCGGGCCGAAAGAACGGCAATGTGGTGAAGGCACGACGCGGGGGAACATTCTTTCGGGCGACGGTGACCGGCAGATCGGCCCATGCCGGATTGAACCCGCACGAAGGCCGCAGCGCGATCGAGGAGATGGCAAGAAAGATCCTGGCCTGGAGTGCGCTGACGAGTGACGAGCCCGACGTGACCGTAAGCGTCGGCACTGTCCAGGGTGGGCAGGCTGTAAACATGGTAGCGCCGTCTTGTACGGCACAGATCGACTTGCGTTTCGCCGAGGCCGAGACCGGCGCGCGGCTCGAAACCGACATCCGCGATATTGCCGTAACATGTGCCCAGGACGGCTTGTCCGGCACGCTCGAGCGCAGAGGCGGGTTCCTGCCCATTGCTGATGGCCCTGAAAATCAAACTCTTGTCGATCTATATATTGATGTGGCGCGTGAGCTTGGACATGGTATTGGTGCCGAGTTCACACGCTCCTGCGCGGACTCGGGCTTTACAGCCAACATGGGAGTGCCCACCATCTGCGGCACAGGACCCGTTGGCGGCAACGCCCATAGCCCGGAGGAATATGTGGAACTTGACAGTCTTGTACCGCGTGCGCAGGTCGTCGCGAAATCGATCATGCGTCTTGCAGAAAGCAACCGATGAGGGCATTGCGTTATTTTCGCACTGGCTCGGCGGCAGAGGTTCTCGAAACTGTAGAGGAAGAGGCCCCGAAGCCCGGCCCAGGTGAGGTTCGGGTGGCCATCCGAGCTTCCGGTGTCAACCCGCACGACACGAAGAAGCGCTCCGGCTGGCTCGGCACCCTTTCGGACGCCGGTGGCGTGACGCCCCATAGTGACGGAGCTGGCGTGATCGACGCCGTCGGGCTTGGTGTGTCAGAAGCGCGGATCGGCGAACGGGTCTATGTTCTACGAGCCCCGGTTCGGCGCGGAACCGCCGCCGAACAGATGGTCATCGGTGCCGACTGGGCTCTGTCGTTGCCTGAAGGGATTTCGTTCGAGCAGGGCGCCTCAATTGGCGTTCCGAGTTTCACCGCGTGGCTTGCCGTCCTGTCAGACGGCCCGGTGACGGGCCACACTGTGCTGGTGCATGGCGGTGGCGGCGCGGTAGGACGGCTGTGCGTCGAAATGGCAGCCTGGAACGGTGCGCGCGTAATAGCTACTGTCGGCTCTTCTGCCGGGCACGAGGTTGCGACAGAACGCGGGGCCGACGTGGTGCTTGATCGCCATTCCGAGGATATCGGGCAAGCGGTGTCCGAGATGACGGAAGGCGCCGGAGTAGAGCGGGTGATCGATGTCGACTTTGCCGCCAATCAGAAGACAACCATAGCCGCGCTTGCGGACCAAGGTGTCGTTGCGGCCTATTCCTCGACCTCGGAGCGTATGCCGGTGCTCGACTATTACGGTTTCGCGCTCAAAGGTGCGCGTTTGAACTTTGTCCAAGGTGGCAAGCTTACCCCGCTCCAACGCGACACTGGAGCACGCGTGATAGAAACACTTCTAAAACGCGGGCAACTGATCCCGGATATCGCACTTGCTGTTCCTCTGGCCCGGGCCGCCGAAGCACATGAAGCGGTCGAGAGCGGGGCGCCGGCGAACGTCGTCGTCACTTTGGGGCCGTCATGAAACATGGGCCGGATATGGTAGCTAAGACTCCTGCGCTGGCAGAGGCGCTTGGTTCGCCGCCCCCGCCACTGCTGAGGCGCGAGCAGGCCTTTGAACACATCAAGGATGCCATAATAACCGGCCGTCTACGACCGGGGACGCGGCTGATAGAACGTGAACTCTGCGAAGCTCTTGGTGCAAGTCGTACCATCGTGCGTGAAGTAATCCGTAGGCTTGAGGCCGAGAGGTTGGTGCAAGTGGCCGCGCATCGTGGTCCACGTGTAGCGGTATTGACCGCCAAGACGGTCCGGGAAATGTATGACCTGCGCGTGGAGCTAGAGTCACTGCTGGTCCGCGAGTTTGTAGAGAATGCCACCGACCGTCAGATCGCCGATCTTGGCCAGCTAGTAAAGGAGATCAAGGAGCCGGCGCAGTCGAACGATATAGACGTGCTGGTTCTGATCATGCGACGCTTTTATCATGTGCTCGTCAACGGCGCCGGCAACGACGTGTTATCGGACACTCTGGAGATGCTGCATGCCCGCATCAGCCGGTTGCGCGTGCTCGCGATGTCCGAACCGGGGCGATCGCTTAGGAGTGTGGGCGAGATAGGGCGCATCGTGAAGGCGATAGAGCGCCGCGACTCCTATGCGGCAGACCAGGCTACCCGTGTCTATGTGCGCTCTGCGCGCAATTCCGCCCTTCGCCAGCTAGCCATTCAGGATGACGGGACCGAAGGCGAAGCCGGTGAGCTTGTGAGCTGACTTCCGCGCACCGGCAGTCATAGTGGATACTCTAGAGTAGGCTTGGTAGCTGCTTCAGCGGGAAGCGCCGCGAGCAGCGCTTCAAGCTTGTCGATTTCAGCCT
>CAZJGZ010000079.1:0-10924 GCA_964545695.1 uncultured Ectothiorhodospiraceae bacterium
TCACGACCTGGCCCATGACCACGCCATCCACGAGCCCCGGGTCGAGTTCGGTCTGGCGGATGATCTCCTCCACCACCGTCGCGCCCAGCGCGGTGGCCGGCATGTCCTTCAACGAGCCGCCGAATCGCCCGACGGCGGTGCGACGTGGATGACAGAGAACTGCCTCGTTCTGGGGCATCGGGATTGCCTCCGTTTCTGCTGCAGGTTTCGATCGATCACCGGCGCCTTTCGGGCCGGGGTCCGTGCGGACAGTGACCATTGCGGGTCGCGCCCCGGCGGCCGCGAGGCGACGGCTCCTGAACGCCAGACACCGTCGGCCGGTTGCTGCACCGGCGAAAAGAATGCCATCGCATCAGCTCCATCCGGCCATCCGGCCATCCGGTCCTTCCGGCCATCCGAGTCGATGGTCTCTGGCTGTCTTTCTGGTCCAATACCAGATGGATGCATGCTGTTTCCTTCCGCCACGACGGGTGTCTGCGCACAAGCTGACCCGCTTTCGCTGCACCTGCATTAACGCCTGTTAAAGACGCCTGCGCCTGCAGCTGGCTAGGTGGACCGCAGCAAAGAAGTGATCAGGAGGCGGCCCCGAAATGATGATCGAGAATGATGGTCGAGGCAGGTCTTTCCGTCGGTCGGCCCATCGAGAGCCCTGGGTGAGCGTACTCCCGGTCCTTCGGCCTCGGCCGGGCCCGGCTCAGGCAGCCGACGCTCCGGCGATGGTCCGGCAGAGTGCTTCCGGTGCGCGCGATCATTCCCCGTCCGGCCGCCTGCGGGGGAGCCCGCCCGCGCGCCCGTGGCCAGCGGACACCTGCGGCCCGGACAAGACCGCGCGAAGGCAACCGACGAGACGATGCCGCACGTTGCCGCCCTGCGGGCAACGCCGCCTGCAAGCAGGCAGCCGACAACGATCAAGGACGCCCCGGCACGGCAGCGGGCCGCAAGCCGGCAGGCAACCGAGCCTGCAGAACGCCGGTCAGGAAAGCCCACCCGCACAGCCGGAGGACGCCGCGCCATGAACGACACCGCCTTCATCCTCTTCCGCCCCCCGCGCCAGACCCGCCGGGTGGACGGCCGCTTCGAATACCGTGTCTGGCCGAGGCCGTCGCACCCTGCCGTGTCGATGCTTCAGGGCCTCTTCCCGCTCACGAACGCCGAGCGGCGTGTCGACATCTATCTGATGGGCGAGGCCAGCGACGCAGTGCTGGTGAAACTGCGCGATGGCAGCCGGCTCGAGATCAAGCGCCGTGGCAAGGACGTCGGCTCGGTTCAGTTCTGGGAGATGCCGGTCTCGACGCGGTTTCCGCTGACGGTGGCCGAGCGGGTGCAGTTGGCGGCGGCGCTGGGCCTGCAGGAACGGCTGTCTGCCGAGGCCGGCCTTTCGCCGGCCCACCTGCTGACGGCGCTTGCAGCGCTGCGCCGGCGGGTCGATCCGCGCATGGTGCGGAAATCGCGGCTGGTGTTCGATGTCGGCGGGTGCCGCGCCGAGATCTGCCGGGTTGCGACCGGCGACCGGGCGGGGCTCAGTGTCGCGCTGGAAGCCACCGACATTCCCTCGATCGCCTCCGCGATGGACACCCTGCGCATCGGCGGCCTGCCGAACCGGTCCTTCGGCGAGGCCCTGTGCCGCCTGTTCGCCGCGCACCCCGACGTCCGCGGGTTGCCCGCGGCCGTCCCGCACAACCGATGGAGAAGCACATGAAACGACTCGACGGCAAGGTCTGCATCGTCACCGGGGGAGCCCTCGGAATCGGCAAGGCCGCCTGCATCCGGCTGGCCGACGAGGGCGCCCGGGTTGCAGTCACCGATATCGAGGACGATGAGGGCCAGCGCCTGTGCGACGACATCGTCGAGCGCGGCGGAACGGCGGAATTCCACCATCTCGACGTGACCGACGAAGACGCCGCCACCCGGGTCCTTGCCGACATCGCCGATTCGCTGGGGGGCATCGACGTGCTGGTCAACAACGCCGGCATATCTGGCATCGACAAGCCCACCGACGAAATCCCGTCCGAGGAATGGCGCAAGGTCATCGAGGTGAACGTCAACGGGATCTTCTACTGCACGCGCGCCGCGATTCCGCACCTGCGGCGGCGCGGCAAGGGCAGCATCGTGAACCTCTCGTCGATCTACGGCCTCATCGGCGCGCCCGACATTCCGCCCTACCATGCCTCGAAGGGCGCCGTCCGGCTGATGACCAAGACCGATGCGCTTCTGTATGCCAAGGAGGGCATCCGCGTGAACTCCGTCCACCCCGGCTTCATCTGGACACCGCTGGTGGAGGCGATGGCCGAGGCCTCTGACGAGGGGGCCCACGCATTCCGCGAAAACCTCGATGCCTTGCATCCGCTCGGCCATGTCGGCGCGCCCGAGGATATCGCCGCCGGGATCGCCTATCTCGCTTCGGACGATGCGAAATTCGTCACCGGGTCGGAACTGGTCATCGACGGTGGCTACACGGCGAAGTGACGCGGCCTTGCCCCGGGGCGCGACGCCTCGTGTCTGCCTGCGCGCCGTTCCGGGCGCAGGCAGACACGGCGCGGCGCGCCGGCAAGACCACCACGGCGCGGCAGGCCCGGCCGCGCGCACGCCGCATGGCGTGTCGGGCACCGTGACGACAGCCAGGCGGAGGGGGCTGCCCCCGATCCTTCCCAATCGTGATTCAGGGAAAGCGAGACCCATGGCCGAAAAGGACACCCCGTCGCCGGATGACCTTGAAGACAGGACCTGGCACGCGATGTCGGGCGACGACGCGCTGGCGGCGCTCGAGGTCGATGCCGAAGAGGGCCTCGACGAAGACGCGGTCGAGCAACGCCGCGAACGCTTCGGCGAGAACAGCCTGAAGGCCGGGCGCCAGCGCTCGTCGCTGCGGCGCTTCCTGGCCCAGTTCAACAACCTCTTCATTTATCTGCTGCTCGTTGCCAGCGTCGTGACGGGGCTGCTCGGCGAGTATCTCGACAGCGGTGTGATCTTTGCGGTGGTGCTCATCATCGCGATCATCGGATTCATCCAGGAAGGCCGCGCCGAACGCGCCCTCGAAAGCGTCCAGAAGTTCCTGTCGAACGACGCGCGCGTGCGGCGTGGCGGCGAACGGCAGAAGGTGCCCGCAACAGAACTGGTGCCGGGCGACATCGTGCTGCTCGAGTCCGGCGACCGCGTGCCGGCCGACCTCCGGCTGCTGAAAACGAAGAACCTGCAGACCCAGGAGGCCGCGCTGACCGGCGAGTCCACCGCGGTCGACAAGTCGACCGACCCGGTGGACGAAGACGCCGAAACCGGCGACCGCACCAGTCTCGCCCATTCGGGCACGGTGGTTACATCCGGCCAGGCCACGGGCGTCGTCGTCCGGACCGGAGAGAAGACCGAGATCGGCCGCATCAGCGGGATGTTGTCCGAGGTGGAAAGCCTCAAGACGCCGCTGATGCGTCGGTTCGACGCCTTCACTCGGACGCTGACCATCGTGATCGTGGTGCTGGCCGCCCTGGCCTTTGCGGTCGGCACGGTCGTCTGGGGCCGGGACTGGGGCGAGATGTTCCTTGCCGCCGTCTCGATCGCCGTCGCCGCGATCCCCGAGGGTCTGCCGGCGGTTATGACGGTGACGCTCGCCATCGGCGTCGAGCGCATGGCCCGGCGCAACGCGATCATCCGCAAGCTTCCCGCAGTCGAGACGCTGGGAGCGGTGACGACGATCTGCGCCGACAAGACCGGCACGCTCACCCGCAACGAGATGACGGCCCGGACCCTGCGCACCGCCACGACCGAGGTGGAGGTCGAGGGCGTCGGCTATGCGCCCGAGGGCGGTTTCCGCATCGACGGCGACCCTGCGGACCCCACGGAGCACGGCGACATCGCCCGGATGCTGCGCATCGGCTTGCTGTGCAACGACGCGGAGGTGACGGAGAAGGACGGCGACTGGAAGCCAGAGGGCGACCCGATGGAGGCCGCGTTGATCGTGCTGGCCCGCAAGGCGGGACTCGACCCCGAGGCCGAGGCCGAAGGGCGGCCCCGCAGCGACGTCATCCCCTTCGCCTCGGAGCGGCGTTACATGGCGACGCTGCACCGGGACGAGGACGGCAAGCATGTCGTCTACGTCAAGGGCGCGCCCGAACGGCTGCTCGAGATCTGCAGCAAGGAACAGCACGGCGACGAACTGCGCGACCTCGACCCCGAGCGCTGGCAGGGCTGGGCCGACGATATCGCCGACCGCGGCCAGAGGCTCCTGGCCGCCGCGCGCAAGGAGGTCGACGGGATCTCCGAACTGATCGAGGAGGATGTCGAGAAGGATCTCGTTTTTCTGGGCCTGTTCGGCCTCATCGACCCGGCGCGGGACGAGGCGATCCGCTCGGTCGGCATCTGCCATGACGCGGGCATCCGGGTGAAGATGATCACCGGCGATCATGCCCGCACCGCAGCCGCAGTGGCGCGCGAGCTTGGCATCGCCAATGCGGATCGGGTGCTCGGCGGCCGCGACGTCGAGGGGATGAGCGACGACGACCTTCACGACATCGCCCGCGACGGCAACGTCTTCGCGCGGACAAGCCCCGAGCACAAGCTGCGGCTGGTCAAGGCGCTCCAGTCCCGGGGCGAGATCGTCGCCATGACCGGCGACGGCGTCAACGACGCGCCCGCACTCAAGCGCGCGGATATCGGCATCGCCATGGGCCAGAAGGGCACCGAGGCGGCGCGCGAGGCCTCGGCCATGGTGCTGGCCGACGACAACTTCGCCTCGATCGAGCGCGCGGTCGAAGAGGGCCGGGTCGTCCATGACAACCTGCGCAAGGCCATCCTCTTCCTGTTGCCGACGAACTTCGCGCAGAGCTTCATCATTCTGCTCGCCATCGCCTTCGGTCTGATGCTGCCGGTGACTCCCGTGCAGATCCTGTGGATCAACATGGTCACCGCGGTCACGCTCGGCATCGCCTTCGCCTGGGAGAAGGCCGAGGGCGACCTGATGGAGCGTGCACCCCATCCGACGGACGAACCCCTGCTCACCAGCTTCGTGATCTGGCGCACCGTGTTCGCCGGCCTTCTGCTGCTGGCCGGTGCGGGCGGGCTGTTTCAACTCGAACAGCTCAACCCCGATACGCCGGTCGAGCTTGCCCGCACCCTCGCCATCAACGCGCTGGTGATGGGGCAGGTGTTCTACCTGCTCAACACACGCTCGTTCCGCGCGCCGGCCTGGACGGTGTCCGGCCTGACGGGGAACCGCGCAGTGCCGATCTCGATCGCCGCCATCATCGGTCTGCAGCTGCTGCTGACCTATCTGCCCATCATGAACACGCTGTTCGGCACCGTGCCGCTGGATGCATCGGGCTGGATGCTCTGCCTCGGCGTCGGCATAGCCGTCTTCGCGCTCGTCGAGGGCGAGAAGACTCTGCAGCGCCACGACCTGCTGCCCTTCGCCGCAACAGTGGCACAGCCCGCCGACCGGTCATCGGGTCGATCGTCGAACGGATCGGACGGGGCCGCATCGCAGGACAAGGGCGGCGAGAGCGCCAAGGCCGGGTCCGGACGAAGCGGCCAGAAGAAGACGGACGCGCGCAAGGAGCAGGCTGAAGACAGCGACGGCAGCCCCCCCGAGGCGGAACGGCCGCGCGGATCCGGGGAGGCGGATGCAGGCGCGGATGGAGGCAAGGGTGCCGATGCCGACGCCCGCAAGCGGCTTGCCGAAAAGGATCGGGACATCGCCGAGGCCGACCGGCGGATCGCGGAGGCCGAGCGCAGGATCGTCGAGGCAGACATCGAGATCGAGAACACCAGCGGCCGGGGCGCCGCGCCAGCCGCGCCAACGGCAGACCCGAAACGCCCGGCGGATTGAACGACGACACGGTGCAGCGTCCGGCGTTCGCGCCGCCCTGCGGGGGGCTCGACCCGATGCGGGCATGGCTTTCAGGGGAACGCCTGCTGCGCCGCGCCGACCCGTGGCCTGCCGTCGCATTGCGCCGCAGAGGCCGTGTCGCGCACCAAAGGTTGCGGCGGGACGGCAGCGCAGACGCTTTCGCGGGGCCTGCCGCGCCCCGGCTCCGCCGGTCTGCGACCGGCTCAATCCTTCCTGTCGCGGATCTACGCGGGCGGTGCGGCCGCTTCGATCGCCGTGAAGGGCTCGTCCACGTGGTAGATGTGCGTCGCGCCGGGCGGCACGAGCCAGCAGTCGCCCGGTTCCAGCGAGATTTCCTGTCCTTCGATCTCCAGCCGTGCGCGCCCGCTGATGACATAGCCAAGCGTTTCGTACTCGCGGGCATATGGATGCTTTGCCTCCCCGTCGGAAACCTTCTCCCACAGGCGCATCGACATCTTCTTGCCGGCCACCAGAAACTTCTGGCCCATCTCTCCGACCGGCGAATGCGCGGACTGGACCTTTTTGATCATGGTGTCGGACTGCATTGTCTCCTCCTTGGTTGGTTCAGCCACACGCCGACGCCGGAAGCCCCTGCAGGGCGGTGTCCAGGGCCTGCGGGGCGATTCCCAGCGTGGCAAGCCCGTCGGCGGCGATCTTGTCGTCACGCATCAGCGCGACCTGATCACGGGTCAGCGGGGCGCCGGGCAGCCGTTCGGCCAGCAGCGCGACCGCGTGCCAGAGCGGAAACGGAACGGGCAGCGGACGCAGCGCGATCCCCGCGGCCGAGGAGTTCCACGATGGCCCTTGCCACGTCACTGCGGTGAACCGGCTGAAGCCGTGTCTCGCCGCGCCCGAACAGCGGAAAGACCCGCGTGCGCCGCAGCACCCGCACAACCTGTTCGACCAGGCCCCCCTGCGCCGAGACCCTACCGTCGGCCGCACCAGGACCGCCCCGGGATGCGCAGCGCGCACCGCCTGCTCGCCCTGACCGCGGGCGCGGATACAGCGCTGCGGCGATCCCGCGTCGGGCCCGACGCCCGAGACCTGCACCAGCGCTGCGCCGGCTTCGCGCGTCGCGGCGGCAGAAGTGCCGGCCAAGCGTAGCCAAGGACAGGGGCGCAGGACGCGGCGCCGGCAACCGGAGCGCTCCGAAACGAGAGCAGCATGAGTGATGCCACTCAAGAAAAGTGAACTCAACCGCGCTCGGGCGTCAGTCTTCAGCCGGGGTCGGAGCTTCTTCGATCACCTGCGGCGCGCCGTCGGGATCGTCGAGCGGTGTTACGGGTGCGCCCTCGCCGGGAATTCCCTCGCCTTCGGGCAGGGCTTCCTCTGCTGTCGGCGGGTCTTCGGGTTCGTCGGTGTCGGCGAGGTAGTTCAGGTAGCCAACGAACATTAGCGCGACCAGAACAACCAACACGGCCATGCCCCATAGAGGGACACGATGGCGTTTCTTCTGCTTGTCTAACTTCGTGTCCGGTGGTGTCATGTCGCCTCCTTTTCGCGAGTTGCCGGCGTCAACGTTGGGTTCAGAGTGCGGCCGGGTTGACGGTCTCGTCCGCTATCGTGCTCAGGCGGGCGTCGGTCTGCTTGTCCTCGTCAAGGATCGCAGCGAGCACCGTCGCGTCATTGTCGTGCCCGAGCATCCTGGCCCACTGCGACAGCGTGCCAAGGACCGAGATCTCGTAGTGCTCCATCCGCTGAAGCGATGCGATCATCGCCGCATCCTTGAGCGCGCCGTCCGCGATCATGCCAACCCATTTGCCGCTCTCGTCGATGATGGCGTGCATCGCGGCGTCGTCATGGCCGTTCGGCCGCCCCCCATGGCCCTCGAGCAGGGCGTCGAGCCGGTCGCGGTGGGCCACGGTCCGGGCCTGGTGCATCTCGATTTCCCGCGACAGGTTCGGGTCCGTCGCTTGCCCGGCCAGCCTGTCCAGATGCTCTGCCATCTGCGCTTCGACCGAACGCAACTCGTCCAGCTCGGCCAGATACAGTTCTCGGAAGTCCTTGACGGTCATGTCTGTTCTCCTTTCTTCCGTTTGGCTTTTCCCCGGCATGAGGAGCGCGGCCGATCGACGTGCGGCGGGATCACTTCGGCATGCGCAGCGTTTGCGGAAAGCTGACGATCCACCTTGCGGCAAGGAGGCCCGGCAACAGCGCCAGGACAAGCGTGATCGCCGCCGCGGCGGCGCCTTCCAGCAACGCCGGCCCCGCGAGCACGAGCGCGCCCCACACGAGCACCATGAACATCAGCGCCGAAACCAGCACCAGCACGGAGGTAAAGAGCAGATAGGCGGCGACCGGGCGCAGCCGCTCGTGACGAAGCGCCTGCGACATCGGCCAGCACGCCACGAGCACCAGCAGGACGATGATCCAGACCACAGGCTGTGCGACCAATGCAGCGGTCATGTCGGCTGTCTCCTTTCCATGTCCTTTCCTTCTACCAGCGCGCCTGCGCCGCAGCGGTGAGCGACGCCTTCTGCGCGTCGCGGAACGGTTTGGCGGCTAGCGACCAGTGTGCACGCTCTGGCGACCCGGTGCGTTAACCTGCGTCAGGGCGCGGTCGGCTCCCGAACCGTCATGTGGCGGCGACGGTATCGGGCTAACGGCCGCCGGGCGCGTGGCGCATGAACAGCGCCCAGGCGAAGACGAGCCAGGCGGCGAAGATCGCGCTGCTGACCGCCAGCATGGTCACCGGGCCGAAGGCGAAGATCAGCGGCACGCTCATCGCCGTCACCACCCCGCCGCCGACGAACGGCTCGAACAGCAGCTGCTTGTAGCCGAAGCTCTCGATGGCGCGGGTGCGGTTTTCGGGGTCGGCCATGCGCATCAGCAACAGCCCGGTCACGGTCATGCCCATCGACTGGCCGAAATCGCCGATCCCGCGCTCGAACGGCGCGCGGTGGATGATCCGCGGCGCGAGGAGCCAGAAGGCCGCGACGTTCCACACCGCCCCGGCGGTGGCGAGGATGGCCAGCACCTCCCAGTTGGCGGCGAGGATCTGCAGCGACAGGGTCGCCACAGCGGCGGCAATGGTCAGGTCCAGCGCGGTGGCACCGATCCGCCCCATCAGCCGGGGGCTGACATAGCGGCCGAGGCCGAGCCGGTCGATCGCCACCTGCAGCGCCACGCCGCCGATCATCGCCAGCGGAAACAGAGGCACATGGCGCAGCACCTCCACGCCGTCGGGGCCGCCCCAGGTGGCGGCCTCCAGCCGGATCAGCCCCTGCTGCAACAGCCAGCCCAGCGCGATCGCCAGCCCGATCAGCCCCAGTTGCAGGGTCAGCGGCTCCAGGATCGCGCGCTCCTCGCTGCACTCCAGGATGCCGGGGCGGTCGTCGGCCTCGTCGCCTTCGGGCATCGTGCGCTTGCGGGTGAAGTCCTCGCCGTCGCGCCAGCTGTGCCGGCGCTCGATCTTGATCAGCACGCTGCCCAGCACCACCGCCAGCACCACGCCGATGGTGGCCATGCCGAGGGCGAGGTCGCGGCCCTCCTCGAAGCCCAGCTCGTCGAAGGTGGCGCCGAGGCCGGCGGCGGTGCCATGCCCGCCCTCGAAGCCGATCTCGATCAGCGCGCCGACTGCGGGGTGGATGCCGAACACCGGCGTCAGCACCAGGATCGCCAGCGTCAGGCCGATCACATACTGCCCCCAGGCCACCGTCTGGCCAAAGGTCGCCTGCGGCGCGGCCATCTCCCAGATGCGGCGCGGGCCGGGGATCTCCTTGCCCAGGAACAGCGTGGCGAAGACGACGGTGATCAGCAGCCCCGGCGCCTCGCGCCAGACGCCGTGGACACCCTCGGGCAGAAGGTCGACGCCGGCCCAGCGGCCGGCCACCTCGGGCCCGACCGCCAGCCCCAGCAGCCCCGCCACCACCGAGGCCGGCAAAAGCGCCCAGCGCAGCGGCGGCACCGCATCGCGCAGCACCCGGCCCGCCAGAAGGATCAGCCCGAGCAGGACACCGGCAAGGAAGATATCACCAAGCGACATGGTCGAGACTCAGTCAGTGCGTCATGGCCGATGTTTCGCAGCCCGACGGGTCCGAACCGCCAGCCTCCGGCAGGCGGCGGGCGTGTGCCCGTATTTGATCGGCAGGAAATCGTCGGTATGGCGCCGCACCTCGCGCAACGCCGACAAGCCGTCGGTCCCCGCCCCGATGATGAGGGTGTCCACCTTCATGGCCTCGCCTTTCTGCTGGTCGTTGCGGGCTCTGTCGGCTCCGCCCACCCGGGGGCCCGTCCGACCGCCCGGCAGGCGGGGGCCGCCTCAGGCCTGCCCCGGCGTCCGTGGGGGATCAGCCCTCTGCCTCGGCCTCGGCCCGGGTGGCGTGCTCGGTGCCCGGTTCATGCTCGGGCGGGCTGTAGGTGGTATAGAGCTTGAGCTTCCCGGCGCCGGTGTTGCGAAAGTTGTGAAACGCCCCCGACGGCACGATGGCGACATCGCCCTCGCCGATCGGGCCGGTGGTCTCGCCGATCCTGGCCTCGCCGGTGCCGGCGACGAACCACAGCAGCTGGTCGTGCCCCTCATGGACCTCGCCGCCGATCTCGCCGCCCTCGGGGATGGCCATGAGGACAAGCTGAGTCCTGTCGCCCGTCCACAGCACCCGGCGGAATTCGTCGTTGTCGCGGGCCAGACGGGCGATCGGCAGGGTCAGCTTCGATGTCTCGGACATGGGTGGCCTCCTTTCGGTCTGAACTGGCGACGGTGCGCCTTCGACTTTACCTGTGCACTGATCGGCGACATGCAAGCACCTTGCGCCGGCGACACCCTGAAACGCCGCAGCGGCGTGAAGGCCGGGTGTTTCCCCGGTGGATCGGCCGGCGCGTCTCAGCCCTGCGCGGCCACACCTGCCGGCTGCGGATCCTCCCGGACATGGCGATCGCGCAGCAGCAGCGCGAGTGCCGCCGGAAGGGTGGCCAGCCCGAGGAACATCGCCCCGGTGCCGAAGTTTTCGGCCACCACACCGGCACCCGCCGGCCCCAGAACGCTTCCCGCCGCCATGGCCAGCAGCGCCGCGGTGAAGCTGAAGGACGGCAGCGCGGGAAACAGCCGGTCCGACCAGAACGCCAGCACGGCGCTGGTCATCATCACAT
>CAZJGZ010000080.1:0-10911 GCA_964545695.1 uncultured Ectothiorhodospiraceae bacterium
CGGCATGGATCGCCTGGCTGATGCGCAATTCGAATTCCGTGCGATTGGCGGCACCCGTCATGGGATCCGTTCGCGCCATCTTGCGCAGCTCGTCCTCCATCCGCTTGCGTTCGGTAATATCGCGCATCACGACCTGATACGCCCGCTGCTGGTTGTAGGTGACCGCCGAGGCGAGCAGTTCCACGTCCACCGAGCGACCGTCGGCACGCCGAATTCGTTCCTCCAGGTATCCGTGATACCCGCGTTCCGCAGCCTGGCCGATGCGCTCGAGTCGTTGCTCCGGTGACTGCTGGTGCTCCGGATCAAGGAAGCTTGGCAGGTCGTGCTCGCGGAGATCGTTCATCCCGCTGATGCCGAGCAGGCGCAGGCAGGCAGGATTCGCGAACAGGATCTTGCGGTTGTCGGAAACCAGGATCGCATCCGGCGACAGTTCCACCAGCACGCGATAGCGCTCCTCGCTCGCGCGCAGTGCCGACTCGCGTTCGGCGAGGGCATTCTCCAGCTCTTCCATGTAACTCTGTTCGATGGTCGACAGGATCTCGCGGAATCCGATCACGCCGATCAATTGACCCGTCTCGTCGGTCACCCCGAGGTGCCGGAATTCACGCGCAACCATCAGGTTGCGGGCATGAAACAGACTGTTCTGGGCGGGTACTGCACACAAAGGCCAGCTGGCGATGTCCGCGCCGGTTGCCCGTGTCGGGCCCGAGGCGATATGCCGGACGATGTCCCGTTCCGTGATGATGCCCCATTCATCGGCATCATTGCGTACCACTGCGCAATCCGCGTTCTCGTGATGCATGCGCCGGGCGATCTCGTCCACCGTGCTGTCGGCATCGCACAGCAGCGGTGGGTGCTCCAGGATCGACTGCACGCTCCGCAAACGCATGAACCACTCAACGCCGTGATTGAGCACGACATCGCTCTGGGATATCAGCCCTACCGGTCGCCGGGTCTCATCGATCACGACATAGTGCCGCATGGACTCGGACTTGAGTCGCTGCGCGATATCACTGATGTCGTCATCTACATGCGCAGACTTGACCGGGCTGCTCATGACTTCGCGGATGGGTCGCCGGTGTGCACTTGCATCCGCGAGGTCATGGCGGAGTGCATCGCGCTCGGTCCAGATGCCGATGGCATTGCCGGCATCGACCACGACAATCGAGGATTTGCGCTCGCGGGCCATGATGCGGGCAGCTTCCGAAACCGAGGTCGTGGGGCTGCACTGCAACAGATGCGGAGACATGACCTCGCCTACGGTGGTGGTCTGTCGGCGCACGGGTGGCATCCGCGGGTCAGGCGTCATGGGCGCAACTCGCGGACCGACGGACTCCGGCCTGATCGCCGAATGGCCGGCGGCGAAGGCGTATGGCCATGGTTGGAATCGAGGACGAGGCCTCGGGAAGTGCGCGCCCCCCGGGTCGGGAACGCGTGTACGCGGCGGTGATATCCACGTTGCGGTAATCCGGGGCGTGAGCCATGTCCTCCTCCTCCGGTGAAGAGGCTTCGCTGAGCCGGCAGTGCGTGCATGGTGCCGGACGGTGGTCCCTGCCATGAACGGCAGAGAGGTCGTATTTTCGGGGCCTCAGGATACCGCTCCCGGGCGGGCTGTTGATAGCCGTTTGTCCCGTAACCGGGGCGAGTGCGATCGTGGCGACTTTGGCATCCCCGACCGTGAGGGGCTGGCCCGGGCGCATGGATCGTGGTGCGTGGCGATGCGGATGGTGGCATTGTGGCTGCAGGTCGGACCGCGGACTGACCGCAACCCGAGTCGGGAATACCATGTTCCCGACGGGGGACCGCCACACGCGCCGACGCGCAAGCAGATTGGGTCGACTGCCGATGGAATTCGCACTGCTGGTGATATTTCTCGCCCATCTGGTGGCGTTCACGTTGCTGTGGGTGCGCCGGCGACAGGCCTACTACCTGGCGCTGATCGCCACCTTCACGCTGCTCAGTGCGGCCACGCTCGCACATCTGCTGATGCCCGACCTGCAGGTGGCCGCGACGCTCACGTTCGCCGAGGCTCTGCGGGCGGCGGCCCTGCCGGCCGCCGCCGTCTCCATCGGCTGGACCCTGGTGCGCCTGCGCGCGCGCTGGTCCCGCTAATCCTCGCAACGCCCTGACCCACGCCGCGGGCTCGCGTCAGTCATGCTGCTGGCAAACAGGCAGTCATGCGCGGCCATGACGGCGCCAGCCAGTACCGGGACCAGCACGAGCAGGCCGAGGCCGAATGCCATCACGGCGAGTAGCGCCAATACGGCCTGCGTGACGAAAAACACGAGAAATGCGCCAAGGTTGTCGTGGACCGCCGACAGGCTCGTGCGCAGCGCTTGCCCGATCGTCGCGCGGGCATGAATCACCTGCGGGATCGCGAACAGCAGGCAGGCCCAGACGGCGAGCATGACGGTGACCGTCAGCGCCAGAAACAGGAAGGCACCCAGTGGGCGAACCCGGATCACCAGCTCGCTCGCGCCGAACACGAGCTCGGTGCCGAAAGGGATGCCGAGCAGCGGGTCGGCTGCGCCCCACAGGATTGCGCTGCCGAGTAACGGAATCAGCCCCAGCGTGAGCAGGCGTCCGGTAGTGCGCACCTGGCGCATTGCGACGACAGCGCGATACAGCGTCGGGCGCCCACCGGTTTCGCCCGCGCTGGCGAGCAGGCTGCCGAACAGCGTCGGCCCAACGAGGGCAACCAGGAAGGGGCCGGATTGCGGGATCAGTGTCAGCCCGGCGGAGAGTGCACCGAGCAGGCCTGTGATGAGCAACCAGTGGGCGGGTGCGCGCCGGAACCGGCGCCAGCCTGCGCCGAGCCAGCTCCAGCCCGCGACCGCCGTGACGTGGTGATGCGACATGCGCGGCCCTGCCGGGCGGACCGCGCGCGCCAGCCTTCAGGAAGCCAGGGGGTCAGTGGCTGCGCCCGACCGCCGCTCCGCGAATATCTCCTTATGGGCCGCACAGACGGCTCCCGCCATGACCGGCAGCAGGATCAGGAAGCCCAGGCCGAGTGGAATGGTCGCGATGATCGCGAGGCCGAAATAGATGGCCGCCAATACGAGGAACGCCCCGAGGCTGTCGCGCACGGCAATGACGCTCTGCTGCACCGCGTCCATCGGCGTCGCCAGACCCAGCATCACCCGTGGCACGGCGAACAGCAACATGGCACCGGAGAGCAGGCTGACCGCGATGGTGACCAGCAGATAGACCAGGACCGCGAACGCCGACATGCCCTCGCCGCCGAAGAGCAACGCGGAAAACAGTGTGGAGATGAAAGCGGCCGCCAGCGGCACCAGTCCGAGCATCAGCATCGGCCCGGTTCGGTTGGAGTCGCGGAACGCCTGGAACAGGTGCGGGATTTCCAGCTTGCGGCCAGCGTCCAGCTCGCGCGCGCCATGGTAGAGGCCGCCGAACAGCGCGGGTCCGACCACTGCCGCCGCGAGGACGCCCAGAAGGGGAATCCAGCTCAGGACGAGGTACAGCACGATCATGATCAGCGCCATGGCAATCCAACTACCGGGCTGGCGTGTAAACAGGAACCACCCATGCGTGATCCAGCGCCAGCCGGCACCGGCTTGTACTTGTTCGTGGCTCATTGTGTCCTCCCTTCTCGAATCACCCGGCGCCGCCTGGAATGCGGCCCGGGCAGGTGCAGTCTAGCAGGCCCTCGGGGTACACTCGGAGCGCTCTGAAGACGGCGATTTCGTGGTGCGTGCGAGGACGCGGTGCATGCCCGCTCATCGTGGTCCGCACGGCTCGATACTGAGAGAGGATGCCATGACGCGCAATTCGCCCCCCGCGGCGCCATCGACGGACGCGGTGCTGGAACAGGCGTCTGCCTGGCGTGAAGCCGGCAAGGAGGTCGCTCTGGCGACGGTCATCTCGACCTGGGGCTCGGCACCGCGTCGGCCCGGCGCCCAGCTTGCCGTCACTCGCGACGGCGAGATGGCCGGCTCGGTCAGCGGCGGCTGTGTCGAGGGCGCAGTGATCGCCGAGGCGCGCGAGATCATGGATGGCGGCGAACCGCGGGTGCTCGAGTTCGGCGTGACCAACGATGAGGCCTGGGAGGTCGGGCTCGCCTGCGGCGGGACGATCGAAGTATTCGTGGAGCGCGTCGACTGATGCAGCGCGCGATCCTCCAGCAACTGGTCGCCGACCGCGCCGCCGGGCGCCCGGTGGTACTGGCCACGGCGCTCGACAACGGCGAGCAACACCTGCTGTATCCGGGTGACGGTGGCGACATGGACAGTGCCTGTCGTGCGGCGCTGCGTTTCGATCGCGCGGATACGCACGAGATCGATGGCCGGCGCTGGCTGTTCAACCCCTGGAATCCGCCGCTGCGGATGCTATTGGTCGGCGCCGTGCACATCGCCCAGGCGCTGGTGCCACTGGCCGTGCAGACCGGCTTTGCCGTCACCGTCATCGATCCGCGCCGAGCCTTTGCCACGGCCGAGCGTTTCCCGGACGTTCGGCTCGACACCGCGTGGCCGGACGAGGCCTTGACGAGTTACGAGCCGGATGGCCGTACCGCCGTCGTCACCCTCACGCACGATCCCAAGCTCGACGACCCCGCGCTGGCCGCGGCCCTGCGTTCGGAGGCCTTCTATATCGGCTCCCTCGGCAGTCGGCGCACGCATGCCGCACGCTGTGAGCGCCTGACCGACATGGGCTTCGCCGAGGGTGATCTGGCCCGCATCCATGCGCCGGTCGGGCTGTCCATTGGTGCCCGCGCGCCAGCCGAGATCGCGGTCTCCATCGTGGCCGAGGTCATCTCCGTGCTGCGACAGGGCGAATGAGTCCGGGTGACCACCACGACCGTTACCCGAACATGACCTTCGATCCCCACGCCATCCGCGACCAGTTCCCGCTGCTGGTCGATCCGCCGGGCAACCGGCCACTGCACTATCTCGACAACGCCGCGACGGCGCAGGTGCCGTTGGCGGTGCTCGACGCCGTGACCCGGCACGAAACGACCAGTCGGGCCAATGTCATGCGCGGCGTGCATCGTCTCGCCGAGGCGGCGACTGCCGCGTATCAGGACGCGCGCGCCACCGTCGCGGGCCACATCGGTACCGATGACCCGGACGAGGTCGTCTTTACCAGTGGTTGTACGGCGTCGATCAACCTGGTCGCTCATGCCTTCGGTGCCACGCTTGAGCCCGGTGACGAGATCGTCCTGTCGGAACTCGAACACCATTCCAACCTCGTGCCCTGGCAGCAGTTGCGCGACCGCGCCGGGATCGTGCTGCGGACCATCCCGGTCACCGCGCACGGAGCAATGGATCTGGCTCGCCTGGCCGATGTCGTCGGCCCGCGCTGCCGGCTGATTGCCGTCACCCACGCCTCCAATGTCACGGGCGAAGTGACCGACGTGGCGACCATTGTCGCGGCCGCTCGACGGGTCGGCGCGCGCGTGCTGCTCGACGGCGCGCAGTACGCGCCCCACGGCCTGCCGGATGTGCGGGCGCTCGATGTCGACTTCTACGCCTTCTCCGGCCACAAGGTCTACGGTCCGAACGGTGTGGGGGTGCTCTGGGGACGGCACGAGCTCCTGGCCGAGCTGCCGCCGTTTCTCGGTGGCGGCGAGATGATCCGCCGGGTGACGCTCGCCGAGACGACGTTCGCGCCGCCACCGCAGCGGTTCGAGGCCGGCACGCCGCCGATTGCCCAGGCGGTGGGCCTGGCCGCGGCGTTGCGCTGGCTGGCGGAGCAGGACCTGGCCGCTGCGGTGGGCCATCTCCATGCGCTGAGCGACCGCTTGCTGGCCGGCCTCGAAACGCTGGCGTCCCGCCATCGACCGATCCGCGTGCTCGGTCGCCCGGCGCCGCGCGCCGGTCTGCCCATTGTCTCGTTCGCGGTCGATGGCGCGCACCCGCACGACCTGGCGCAGATCCTCGACAGTCACGGGGTGGCTGTGCGCGGTGGCCATCACTGTGCCCAGCCATTGATGGACGCCTTCGACCTGGCGGGCACCACGCGCGCCAGCATGGCGCTGTACAACGATGCCGCCGATATCGATGCCTGCCTCAACGGGCTAGAGGATGCACTGGAGCGGCTGCCGTGAGCGACGCCCTCTACCACGATCGCATGCTCGAACTCGCTGCCGGCAGCGACAGCCGCGAGCCGCTGGCACAGCCGGATGCGGAGGTGACGCTGGACAACCCGCTGTGCGGCGACCGCGTAACCCTGGCGCTGCGGCTCGATGCCGCCGGCGCGATCGCCGCGGTATCGCATCAGGTCCGCGGCTGCGTTCTCTGCCGGGCGGCGATGGTGGCCCTGGCGCGGCATGCCGTCGGTCAGGATACGGCGAGTCTGACGACCGTGCGCGCGGATCTGAAGCAGCGGTTGCGTGCGGGGCCCGACGCGGCGGCCGCAGACGCCTGGCCGGAGCTGGCGGTGTTCACGCCGGTGGCGCCGCACAAGAGTCGGCACGAATGTGTGCTGTTGCCCTTCGACGCGGCCCTGCAGGCCTTGTCCAGCACGGATGCGCACATGTGACGGCGCTGCGGTGAATTGACACCCGGTGGCCCGCGGCATAGTTTCGATATCCGGATTGGTCAGCCAGGGGCCGGGTGCGATGGAACTGCAGGAAGAACGCCACTTGCCATTGCCGCGCGCCACGGTCTGGGATGCGCTGAACGATCCCGCCGTCCTCCAGGCCTGCATTCCGGGCTGCGAATCCTTCGACCGCACCGACGACAACACCTACGACGCCGTGGTCCTGGCCAAGGTCGGCCCGGTCAAGGCGCGCTTCAAGGGCCAGGTCGTTCTCGATGACCTGCAGCCCCCCGACTCCTACTCCATGCGTTTCGAGGGCAAGGGCGCGCAGGCGGGCTTCGTCAAGGGCGCGGCCAGCGTCACGCTGACCGAGGTCGAGGACGGCTGCACCCTGGGCTACAGCGCCGGCGCCCAGCTGGGCGGCAAGCTCGCCCAGCTGGGCAACCGGCTCGTCGATGGTGCGGCGCGCAAGACGGCGAACGAATTCTTCAACAACTTCGTCGACTACATGCGCGACGACAACGGCGCGGAAGACGAGGAGGGCAGACAATGAAGGTTTCCATGACTGTCAACGGCAAGGCCGTCAGCGCCGATGTCGACGCGACCACGCTGTTGTCCGAATACATCCGCGATCACCTCGGGCTGACCGGCACGCACATCGGTTGCGATACCGGCCAGTGCGGTGCCTGCACGGTCCATCTCGACGGCCGGGCCGTCAAACCCTGTTCCGTGCTCGCGGCCCAGGCCGAAGGTGCCGATATCGTCACCATCGAGGGCCTGGACGATGGCGCGGGCGGCCTCCATCCGATGCAGGCCGCGTTCCGCGAGCAGCACGGGCTGCAGTGCGGCTTCTGCACGCCCGGCATGGTGATGCAGGCCATCGATCTGGTGCAGACCCATCCGGATGCATCGGATGCCACCATCCGTGAGGGGCTCGAGGGCAACATCTGCCGCTGCACCGGTTACGAGAACATCGTGCGGGCCGTGAAATCCGGCGCCGCCGGCATGGGAGGGTAAGGCCATGAGTGATGCCACGACGAAGATCGGCGCCCGCGCGCCGCGATCCGAGGATCAGCGCTTTCTCACCGGCCACGGTCGTTACACCGACGACATCGACCTGCCGGGTCAGACCTGGGCCGTGTTCCTGCGCTCACCTCATGCCCACGCCCGCATCAATTCCATCGACACCAGCGAGGCGCAACAGGCGCCGGGTGTCGTTGCCGTCTACACGGGCGCCGACGTGGCCGCCGACGGCCTGGGCGGCCTGCCCTGCGGCTGGCAGATTCACGACGTCAGCGGCGAACCGATGAAGGAGCCGCCGCATCCACTGCTGGCGCAGGACAAGGTGCGCTATGTCGGTGACCATGTCGCCGTGGTCATCGCCGAGACGGATCGCCAGGCACGCGATGCAGCCGAACTGATCGACGTCGACTACGACATGCTCGATGCCGTCGTCTCGCCCGCCGATGCGCTGGAATCGGGCAAGCCGCTGGTGCACGACGATGTGCCGGACAACCGCTGCTACACCTGGGAGCTGGGCGATGGCGCCGCCACGGAGGAAGCCTTCTCGCGGGCGGCCCACGTCACCCGCCTCGATCTGGTCAACAATCGCCTGATCCCGAACGCGCTCGAGCCGCGCGCGGCCGTGGCCCAGTATTCCCCGGGCGATGATCACTACACCCTCTACACAACGTCGCAGAATCCGCATCTGGCGCGGTTGCTGCTCGCCGCCTTCGTGCTCAATCTGCCCGAGCACAAGCTGCGGGTGGTCTCGCCCGACGTCGGTGGTGGCTTCGGCTCGAAGATCTATCCCTACGCCGAGGAGGCCACGCTGACCTGGGCGTCGAAGAAGGTCGGACGGCCGATCAAGTGGACCGCGGAGCGCAGCGAGTCCTTCCTCTCCGACGCCCATGGCCGTGACCATGTCACCCACGCCGAGCTGGCGCTGGACGAGCAGGGCACGTTCCTCGGCATGCGCGTCGACACCAAGGCCAATATCGGCGCCTACCTGTCGACCTTCGCTTCGGCCGTGCCCACGATCCTCTACGCCACACTGCTCGCCGGTCAGTACAAGACGCCGGCGATCCATGCGCGGGTGACGGCGGCATTCACGCACACCGCGCCCGTCGACGCCTACCGGGGCGCCGGACGACCCGAAGCGACCTACGTCGTCGAGCGACTGGTGAGTGCGGCGGCACGCGAGACCGGGCTGTCGCAGAGCGAGATTCGCCGGCGCAACTTCATCCAGCCCGCGGATTTCCCCTACCAGACGCCGGTCGCGCTCAACTACGACATCGGCGACTACGAGGCCACGCTCAAGCGGGCCGAGGAACTGGCCGATGTCGCCGGCTTCGACCAGCGACGGCAGGAGGCCGAGCAGCGCGGCAAGCTTCGTGGCATCGGCTACTCCACCTATATCGAGGCCTGCGGACTCGCGCCGTCGAACATCGCGGGTGCCCTGGGTGCCCGTGCCGGTTTGTATGAAGCGGGCGAGGTGCGCCTGCATCCGACCGGCAAGGTCACCGTGTTCACCGGCTCGCACAGCCATGGCCAGGGGCACGAGACGACCTTCGCCCAGATCGTCTCCGATCGTCTCGGCATCCCCTTCGAGGATGTCGATATCGTCCACGGTGATACCGATCGCAGCGCCTTCGGCATGGGTACCTACGGCTCGCGGTCACTGTCGGTCGGTGGCTCTGCCATCGTCAAGGCGATGGACAAGATCATCGACAAGAGCCGCAAGATCGCCGCCCACATGCTCGAGGCGGCCGAGGCCGATATCGAGTATGACGATGGCACGTTCCGCGTCGCCGGCACCGACAAGACCCTGTCGATGGCCGAGGTCGCCTTCTCCGCCTACGTGCCGCACAACTATCCACTGGAACAGCTCGAACCCGGCCTGGATGAAAGCGCGTTCTACGACCCGACCAACTTCACCTACCCGGCCGGCAGCCACATCTGCGAGGTCGAGGTCGATCCGGAGACGGGCGAGGTCGAGATCGTCAACTTCACCGCGGTCGACGACTTCGGCAACGTCATCAACCCGATGATCGTCGAGGGCCAGGTGCACGGCGGTCTGGCCCAGGGCATCGGCCAGGCGCTGCTGGAGCATGGCGTCTACGATCCGGAGAGTGGGCAGCTGCTCAGCGGCACCTACATGGACTACACCATGCCGCGCGCCGACGATCTGCCCAGCTTCCGGGTCGATACCTGCAACACCCCCTGCACCCACAACCCGCTGGGCGTGAAGGGCTGCGGCGAGGCCGGTGCCATTGGCGCACCGCCGGCGGTGATCGACGCCGTCATCGACGCCCTGCAGCCGCTCGGCGTTCGGGATATCGCCATGCCGGCAACCCCGTTGCGTGTGTGGCAGGCCATTCAGGAAGCGCGTGGCCGGCAGGCGGCCTGAGGAGGATCACCATGTACGGCTTCGACTATCATCGCCCGACCAGCCTCGACGAGGCGGCCAAACTCCTCGCCCAGGCCGAGGACGCCAGTCCCATCGCCGGTGGCCAGACGCTGCTGCAGAGCCTGAAGCAGCGCCTGGCGCAGCCGAGCGATCTGGTGGATCTCGGCGGGCTGTCCGAGCTGACCGGCATCAAGGCCGAGGGTGACCACGTCGTCATCGGTGCGCTCACCCGGCACAACGAGGTCGCGCGTTCCCCCGAGGTGCGGAAGACCATCCCCGCGCTGGCGCAGCTCGCCGGGATGATCGGCGACGATCAGGTGCGCAACATGGGCACGATCGGCGGTTCCATCGCCAACAATGACCCGGCGGCGGACTACCCGGCCGGCCTGCTCGGCCTCGGCGCGACCGTCATCACCCAGCAGCGCGAAATCAGCGCCGACGATTTCTTCGTCGAGATGTTCGAAACCGCACTGGAGCCCGGCGAGATCATCAAGGCGGTGCGCTTCCCCGTGCCGAAGCGCGCGGCCTACATCAAGTTCCCACAGCCGGCCTCGCGCTATGCCCTGGTGGGGGTCATGGTCAGCGAAGGTAGCGATGGCGTGCGCGTTGCCGTCACCGGTGCCGCCAGCAGCGTGTTCCGCGTAAGCGCGATGGAACAGGCACTGGCTGGCAGCTTCTCCGCCGATGCCATCGCCGACATAACGGTCGACCCGAGCGAACTGAACGCCGACCTCCACGGTACCCCGGAATACCGCGCCCACCTGGTCAACGTCCTGGCCCGCCGCGCGGTAGCCGCTGCCGGGTAGGTCGGTGATCTCGCCGAGAGGGGGGTTCACGGTGCTGGTTCATCCAACGCCGGGAATACCTCTCGCGAAGACGCAAAGCCCGCGAAGAGGAAAAATGATTTCCTGGCGTTCTTCGCGTGCTTGGCGTGATTCAAGGTTCGGCACGGTATGGTTGGCGTGCCGGACCAGAATCTCGCAGAGACGCGGAGCCCGCAGAGA
>CAZJGZ010000081.1:0-10835 GCA_964545695.1 uncultured Ectothiorhodospiraceae bacterium
GAGGATGACGGCGACATCGCGGTCAACATCGAGGCCAGCGATGGCGGTTCGGTGGAATCCGAGACGCTGGGGGCCGCCGCGGCCGGTGTGGTCGCCGCCGGTGCTGCGGTCGCGCGCGGCGATCGCTCTTCCGATGTCATCGCCGAGGTGGCCGACAATACCGTGATCGGCGATGTCGGCGGTGACAGTGACATCAACGTCAGCCTCGACGCGGTTTCGGACGGCGAGGTGGTCGTCGACAGCATCGCCCTGGGTGGCGGCATCGTCGGCGCCGGCGCCGCCGGCCTGGCGTTCGGCACGGAACGCTCGAACGTGCAGGCACGCGTGGGCGATGGCGCCGAACTGTATCTCGGCGATGGCGTGCTGCACCTCGGGGCCATGGCCCGACCCGCGGTGACCGCCGATGGTATCGGCGTGGCGGCCGCGGGCACGGCGGCCATCGGTGCCGCGGTATCACGGGCCTACGCCGCGGCCGACGTTGATGCCGACATCGGCGCAGCAACGATCGCCGCCCGCGAGATCGATCTCGATGCGCAAAGCACGCCCGCGGGCAGCCATGGCGCACGCGCCGAAGCAACCGCCGGCAGCATCGCCAAGGGTGTGGGGATTTCCGGCTCGTTCGCCTTTGCCACCGATATCTCGAACGTGCGCGCCGGCATCGGTTCCGGCGCCGACGTGACCGTGGGCAGCGGTGGTCTGCGCATGGTCGCGGACGCCGATCCGTCCGCGCATGCGCAGACGCATTCCCGGACCTTCGCCGGTGGCGTGGCGTTCGGCGCCAATGTCTCGATGGCCGATTCCGAGACGCAGGTAACGGCAGAGATTGGCGACGATGCCGAGGTCACCCTCGCCGACAATGTCGACGCAGCGGATTTCACCATCCTTGCCCGGGCGAACACCGGCGGTGGCGAGACCGCCTATGCCACGGGCGCGGTCAGCGGCGGCGCGCTCCTGGTGTCGGCGAACGGCGGCTTCGCTGGCGCCTACGAGAACACGACGGTCAACGCGCGTATCGGCAACGACACGCGGCTGGATGCCGGCGAGGGCGAGGTGCGGGTTGATGCCCGGGCCACGCCGCGGGTCAACGCCGAGCTTGCGGCTCAGTCATACGGGGGCGGACTCGCCATCGGCGCGGCCATTACCGAGGCCGAGGTGGAAACCGCCGTCGAGGCGGCGCTGGGTGATCGTGTCGAGGTGCTGGGCACCGGCGACCTCGGCGTGCGCTCGCGGATCCTGCGTTCGGGCATGACGGCCCGGGCTCGTTCCGAGGCCAGCAGCGGCGCGCTGGCCTCGGGCAATGCCGCCACGGCCACGGCGCGCAATGCGGCCAGTTCGCGCGCCGTGACCGGGGACGGCGTCACGCTTCCCGGCGGCGTCGTCAATGTGCGTGCGGAAAGCGACAGCCGTCAGGATGCACGCAGTGAATCGGAATCCTACGGCGCCTTCGCGGCCGGCCTCACCGTCACCCGCGCCGAATCGCATACCGTGACGCACGCTATCCTGGGCGCCGACAACCGCGCCAGCGACAACGACGAGCGCCCCGATGTGGTCGATGTCTCCACCGAGGCGAGCAGTCGCGATCACGCCCACGGCAGCACGGCGACCGGGGGTGCGATCGACGGTGCAGCCGCGGAGGTCTATACCGCCAGTGCTGCGGACAATCTGGCCGAGGTACGCGGCGATCACGGCGACACCCTCGAGGTCGGGCTGCTGTCGGTGCGTGCCGATCAGCAGACCCGGTTCTCCGGCGTGGTGGACACCAGGCGCGCTTCGGTTGCCGGTGCCAGCGGCGGTCGGTTGTACCACAATGCCGAACCGGTTGCGGGGATCGTGAACAACGATGACGAGGCCGAGGCTTTCGCCGGCGACCTCAGCCGGGCGCGGGCCCGCATCGGTGACAACGCCGATATCAGCGCCATGTTCGTGGATGTGATGGCCGACCATGCGGTGGAGCGCATTGCCTCGGGCAACAACGACATCCGCGTCGCCGGGGGTGGGGTCGTTGGCGCGTCCGCCGGGCGTGGGTCGACGCTCATCCGTACGGAGACGCGCGCCGGTATTGGCGCAGGTGCCGAGGTCAACGCGGACTTCGATATCCGCATCGAGGCGATCGAGGACATCACCGCCGAGCAGGTCGCGCGCCTGAATACCGGCAACGCCATCGACATCGCACGCGCCGAATCGGTGATCGATGTCGACAGCGATAACGAAACGTACTTCGGTGCGGGCTCCCGGGTCACCGCGGGCGGCAACCTGCTTGCGTCCGCGGTGACGAGCCTCGATATCGTCGCCCATACCCGAGCGCGCACCTCGGGCGTGGCCAGTTTTGCCCGTGGCAACAGCGAAGCCCTGGCCACGGTCAGCGAGCGCGTCCGCACGGCCTCTGATGCCAATGTGGCTGCGGGCGAGAACGTGGTGATGCGCGCGGGCGTGCTCTCCAGCGGCGTGCCCGCACCCAAGGGTGTCGAGGCGGATACCTACCTCTACAACAAGGGCGCGCTGCCGCTCGAGAACGATCCTCGGGTTCACGCAGAACTCCAGGTGGATTCCGACATCGAGGTCGACCAGGGCGCGGTGGTCCAGGCGGGCGAGAACGCGATGCTGATGGCGCCGGTCGGGTTCCGCTACAGCGCCCGCGGTGAGGGCGAAGGGCAGGACATCTATCGCCGCGCAGCCGAGTCGGTCGCGAATTTCTTCCGCAGCCTGGTGCGCGCCGACGAGGTTTCGCTGGCGAAGGAGGTGCGCAGCGAGGAGCTCGTGCGCAGCAGCCAGATCAGTATCGACGGCCAGGTCATCGGCGCCGGCGGCTTGCACCAGTACCTGTGGGTGCGCGACGAGGATGAGGTGCTCTCCAGCCCCGGCCTGAACTGGTTCCACGACGAACGCAACGTCCGTGAAGAACTCGAGGATCTGGTCGATGGCTATAAGGATCTGCTCGGCGAGTATGTCGAGCCCGACCCGGATGGTGATGCGGAGGAGGCGGGTCTGATCTTCTGGCGCGCGGCCGCACAGATCGAGACGCTGGCCGGGCGGCTGGCGGCGCTCGACGGCGACGAGGACGAGGATGGACCGTACAACAACGGCACCGAGGTCCCCTTCATAGAGGTTGAGGACACGGTCGCCACGGGCGGGGATGTCACCCTGCGCGCCGACGAGGTCAATGGCAACGGCGAAGTACGGCTCGGCCCCGATCTCGATGCCGTTTTCGCGGAATTCGTCGGCACCGAGGTCGGCCAGGCCGGCTGGGACGACGAGATCCCGGACGAGTTCCTCGAGGACGCCGGTCCCAGCATCCGCATTCTGTCCGAGTCGAACGAGTGGCTGCAGACCAACGATCTGATCATCGAGGATCAGCGCGACGGCAGCATCACGATTGTCGAGGAAAGCGGTGGCCTGCCCGTGCCTTCGCGGGTCTCGGGCAGCGGTGACTTCAATGGCCTCGCTTACGATACCGGTGGTATCGAGGGTTCGCCCGAGATCCGCGTCGTGCACCAGTACCAGGTGCCACCGCAGCTCGACAACGAATTCACCGATCCGGAAATCCGCCTCGGCCACGAACCCGACCCACAGGAGCAGCTCGAGGGTGGCGGCCTGAACACGGCACGGATCATCAATCCGCGCGGCCTGGTGCAGGTAGCCAACCGAGCCGGCAGCATCATCTCGTCCGCCAGCATCGAGGCGGCCACGGTGGAGATCGTCGCGGGCGGCAACTTCGTCCAGAACTGGATCCCGGGCTTCTTCCACGCCGGCGGCCAGCCCGAGCAGGCGGGTGACACCAGCCGGATTCTCGCCGGCGGTGACATCTACATCAGTGCCGAGCACATCAACATCAACGGTCTGATCCAGAGCGGGGTGGATGAGTGGAGCCTCGATTTCTCCACCGATCTGCTCGGCAATGCGGCCAATCAGCTCGGCTTTGATCCCGACGACCCCGACGCCAGCCTCGGCGAGTATCTCGAGTGGTACGGCAAGGGGTTCCGTGCCGAGGCGCAGGCCGCAGAGGAGCTGCCCTACTGGGCGCAAACGCTGCCCACGTGGTACTGGCAGCTCCTGGGCCTGGCCTTCCTGGACTCCTTCAAAGAGCCGGTCGATGTACCGGACGAGTTCCGTGATGCCTACGACGCGGGCCTCGGCGGCGAGCAGTTCCTCCAGCTCACGGGTGGCGAAGGCTTCGATGTAGCGCTCGGCACCATAGCGAGCTTCTACGACGCTGATGCCGACCGGATCGACATCGAGCGCGCGAGCGTGGGTGGTGGTTATATCTTCCTTGCCGGTGACGTCGTGAGCACCGGTGGTGGCGAGGTCCGGGCGCTGTCGGGCTACGGCGAGATCAAGGTCGATACCACCGGCGGAGGCGACGACGGGTTCGCCACCCATCAGGACATCGTCATCTACGACCTCGATGCGGGGATGCAGGAGCACGATCCGAGCTTCGAGATCCCGGACGAGGAGGTGATCTCGGCAGAGGGTCTCGACCCCTGTCGGCCCTGCATCCGCATCTGGGACATGGCCAAGCGCGACGACCAGGGCAATCCCATCGAGACCATCTTCCAGCACGACTGGAATCCGGCCGAGGAAGGCGAGTTCGGGCGTATTGCCAAGGACGTTTTCCGTCTCGATCGCGAGAGCGATGACGGCGAGTTCTTCCTGCTGCGCAACGAAATCGACGACGACGACCCGCACTACGACCAGGAAGGCGACGCGGCTCAAGCCGCCGCGCCGGGCTCAGAGTCCACGTATCACCCGCTCGAAGGGCTGCGCTACGCCTACGATCCGAATGGCGACGAGCCGGGTGAACTGCTCTTCCCCGGGGAATCCGCTCCTTCGGGCTTCGAGACGATGGACGCGGATCACGGCATCGACATCGAGTTCATCGGCAACCCCGAGGGCACGATCGACGTGCAGAGCATCGGTGACGTCGTCATCGACGGCAGCGTGCGCAATCCGCAGGGCATTACCACCGTCGAGACCGAAGGCAGCATCCGCGAGCCCGACCAGGCGGGCATGCTGCAGGGCCGCCAACTCAGCCTGTTCGCGGGCGGCGCCATCGGTGCTGACGCGGCGCCGATGCGTGTCATCGTCGGTGACGGTGAGGAGACGGTGGCCGACAGCTGGCTGCATGCGGTCGCCGATGATGGCGGCGTCTTCATCGACGGCCTGCGCGGCGACCTGCCCGTGCGCGAGGCCGGTACCACGAGCGGGCACGCGGTCAGTCTCGATGCCGCCGATCACCTGATGGATCGCTCGCTCGATGCCGCGATGCCGACGGTCTACGGCGCGGCGGTGGACCTGCGTGCGCGCGACGGCGCCATTGGCGGCATGGAGGGGGGCGAGATTGCGACGCCGTTGACCATTGCCTCGGGTGTGGGCATCGAGGTCGACGATCCGGACGCACTGCCCGATTGGCAGAACGTGCCGCTCGGCAGCGCCAACGTCACCGCTCGCGCCGCGGGTGATGTCCTGCTGCGCGAGGATGCCGGCGAGCTGGCTAGTCAGGGCGTACAGGTCGATGGCGACATTCATGTCGAATCGATCCGTGCCGCCGAGGGGGACGTGTTCCTCGACATCGCCGACGGCAAGCTGATCAACGCCCTCGACTCCGACCTCGACCCCGAGCGCGTCGAGCGCCTGGCCGGAGTGTGGGACTCGCTGGGCATGACCGGCGATGGGGTCATCGACTACAACGCCGAGCAGGTCGAGGTGTTCGAGGCGTCGGTCGAGAGCCGCTACCAGGACTGGTGGGAGCTCGACCAGCTGGCCGAGGATGACGGCAGCTTCGACCTCGAACCCGATCGCGCGCGCGTCTACGCACAGCGGGCCGGCATCGACGGTACGCCGGAGGCCTGGGAAGACGACGTCGACGCCAATACGGACGCCGTCAATGACCACCTGGCCCAGCGTTTCGATGCGCTCAGCGCGGAACTCGAGGACATCCTGCTCGAGGATAATGGTGACGAGTCGCTCGCCGATCTCGGCACGGTGATCGAGGAGGATCTCGCCGAAGACCCCGATAACGGCGAGATGCTCACTTATCAGCGCGTCGAGTTCGACTACGAAGCGCCGCCGGAGTTGGTCGAGGCGCTGGAAGAGGGTGCCGAGTGGACCGAGGAGCAGTTGTTCAATGTCCTTCGCGAAGATCGGCTGATCGCGACTGCCGATACCCAGTACGAGCGCGTGGAAACCGTGGTCCAGGGCCAAAACGTCACGATCGTCGCGCCCGAGGGCTCGATCGGCTCGGCCGACAAGCCGCTGTGGATCGATGCACCGGATGATCCGGATGCCGACTTCGACTTCACCGACGAGGAACGCGCGGCGCTGGTCACGGCTCAGCCGGGTGACATCCAGCTCATCGGTGAAGTGGAACTGACCGATGGCCAGACCATTGATCTGGGTGAAGCCTTGCGGCTGCTGGACGCCGAGGGTAGCGGCTCGTTGACACTGGATGATTTCGCCGAGGTCGACTTCGAAGGGATCGAGATCGAGCAGGTACGCACCGCCGGCGTTGGCGCCACCGATGGCTGGCAGTCGCACCAGGCGGCCGACGATCTGCGCGGCGACATCTTCCTCGGTGCTGCCGAGGGCGGCATCCTTTTTGATCGTCTCTGGGGCGGTGGGGATATTCGTGTTCGGGTGGCCGAGGACATCGCCATCACCGATGATCCCGACCGTGGCGACGACGCTGGCGATGCCGTTATCCAGGGGGCGGCCGGTGGCCTGCTGCTGGAGGCCGCCAACGGCGGCATCGGCGCGGCCGATCTGCCGGTGACCACCGCGCTGGATCCGCGTGCGCTGGTCACGGCACGCGCGGCGGATTCGGTGCACCTGCGCGCCCTGGGCGGCAACTTGACCCTCAATAATGTGTTCAGCGAGCAGGGTGACGTCGTACTTGCCGCCGACCAGGCCCATATCGCCCGCCTGGCCTTGCCGAACGCGGCACTTGCCGACGGCGGCACGCTCGACATCCTGGCCGACAACATCGAACTGCATGCCGGCACCTTCGTCGGTGCGGTCGATCAAGAGGACTTCGAGGCACTGGAGTCGGGTGCGCAGCCGGATGATCTCGCTGCCGAACCGGATGTAGCCTTGCGGCTGGAAGCCCGGGACGACGGCGTGGTTACTGGCAGTGCGGGTGATCGTTTCCAGGTGTTCGCCCCGCAGGGCGGCGTGGCGGCGCGAGATATCAACGCCGGCGGTCGCGTCGTCGTCGGTGCGGTCGACGACGTCGAACTGGAGAATGTGGAGAGCACACTCGCGGCGGGCGAAGCCGCGTTCGTGTTCAGCGAGAGCGGCTTCATCACCGGCACCAACGAAGTCGGACGCGACGAGCCATTGCATCTGCGTGCCGGCGGTGATGATGCGACGAGCCGGCTGATCGCCCCGCTCGGCATCGCAGCGCCGGACAACTTCCTGTTCGTCGACGTCACACGGTTCAGTTCGGTGTCGACGCTCAATGGCAGCGCGTTCCTGCATGGCACCACGAACCTGGGTGCCGATCTGCTCGATGTGCCGACAGGGCGCGTGGAGGTGCGGGCGCCGGAAGTGATCGACATCGATCTGCTGCGAGTGCGGGATCGCGTCGACCTCAAGGGTGACGACATCACCGCACGCATTGAACACACGGCGAACCCGGATCCGCTGCCCCTGGATGTAGTGGGTCTCGCCGCCGTCCACGCCTCGGACGTTGATCTGTTCGTCGACACGCCGGGCGACCTGATCGTCGAACGCCTGTACGCGCGTCGCACCTCGCTCGCGACCAACACGCCCAACGTGTTGATGCCGGACAATGACGTTCGTCACTGGCTCGATCTGCAGACGCCATGGGTCCATCTGTGGGCGAACAATCGCGAGCCGACCCGGCGCGATGTCGACGTTCAGCTGTACGCGCCGACCTACAAGTTCTTCCTTGAGCAGAAGCGCCGAACAACGTTCACCGATGCCTACAGCGCGGCCTACAGCCCGGATTACCGGGTGCGCCTGCCCAACTACCTCGAGGAGCGTGAAAATACGCCTTTCAACGTGGAGGGCCGAAGCATCGTGCGTGACAGCGGGCGGCTGCGGGAACACCCGGCCCCGATGCAGTGGCCGGAGCCGTCGTCCGGCGTATTCTGGCTGCGCCTGGACGACCACATCGAAACCTGGACGACCCCCGGCCCCGATACCGTGCCCGACTTGCCCGTGAACATCGAGGGCGCATTCGAGAGCCGCGTCATGCTGGAGCGTGACGAAAGCGCCGCCGCGGAAATGGATGCTCCCTTGTGATCCGATCGGTCTGTGCCCGTCGCTGCCTGCCCCTGGTTCTGCTCGGTTGTCTGACGGCACCGGTTGCGGCGCAGGATGGCGCCGGTGTTGAGGATTTCTCCCCGGGCGATGACCCGGCGCAGCGCCTGCGTGATCTGGAGCGCGAGCGCGAACGTCTGGAGGAGCGCGAACCCAGGGACGATCCGGTCATCGAAATCCCGGACCTCCTGCTGCCGGACCTGGAGGATGAGGAAGTCGAATTCTTCCTCGAAGCGGTTCGCTTCTCGCCCTCGGAGTTTCTCGAGGATGACTGGCTCGAGGAACTGGCTGCCGAGTATGTCGGCCGCATCGTCAGTTTCGGTGACCTCAACGCCATGATCGAGCGCATCAACGACGCCTATGCCGAGGAGGGTCTGGTCACCGCCCGCGCCTTTGTGCCGCCGCAGGAGATCCGTGATGGAGAAGTTCGTGTCCTGCTGGTCGAGGGGCGTCTTGGCGAGGTGCTGATCGAGGGCGCGGAGCATACCGATGAAGCGTATATTCGCGGGCGCATCCCCCTCACCGAGGGCGAAGTGCTGCGCGTGCCGACGCTGCAGGCCAGCCTGCAGGACTTCAATCGGCGCGAGGCGGTCCGGGCCGGGGCGGCCCTGCAGGCTGGCGACGATTTCGGCGAGAGTGATGTCGTCCTGCAGATCCAGGAGCCACCGCGCCTCGCGTATCAAGTATTCGCTGATAATGCGGGTTCGCGCAATACCGGCGAAAATCGCGTGGGCGGATTTGTATCCTGGTTCTCGCCCTTCGGTCGTGCCGACCGTCTGACGGCGTTCCTCGTCGGCAGCAGTGGTTCGACGGCGGCCGACATCAACTATTCGACACCGATCGGCCATGGTGGCGCCAAACTGGAGACGCGTTTCGCCGCCAACGAAATCGAGATCGTCCGCGGACCGTTGCGTGACCTGTCAGTCGAAGGCGATTCCGTGCGGGCGTCGACACGTTACGTCCATCCTCTGGCTCGCGGGGTACGCCGAACCTGGGATGCGATCGGCGGCCTGGCCTATGTCCGCTCTCGTACCGAGCTCGATGGCTTCCGCTTCGCCGACAGCGAGGTGCAGACCGTGCGCGCCGGTTTGCGTTTCCGCGACTACGCGCCGCCGGGCCTGTTCGGCTACTTCCTGGAAGTCGAGCAGCACGTCGGCCATTCGCGATTCCGCGATCAGGCGGGCGAGCTCAACGAAACGGACAGCGCGTTGATGTGGACCGGCAACCTGCTCTGGGAACAACGCCTGTCAGACACCTCCTACACCGTGCTGCGCGGCGACTGGCAGTACACCGGTGATCCGGAGGCGGTCCTGTCGCCGGAGCTGTACCAGATCGGCGGCGCCTTCGATGTGCGCGGCTACCCGCAGGGTGTCTCTGCTGGTGAAAAAGGCTACTTCGCCAGTGGCGAGATTCGCTACAGCGGAGTCGACGTGGCCGAACCCTTTGCCTTCATCGACCATGGTGGCGTGCGCCAGCTCGATCAGGACAATGAAAGCCTGACCAGTATTGGCCTGGGCGGTTTTCGCCGCTTTGGCGGTGGCGTGAGCGGGAGTCTGACCATCGGTTATCCGCTGACGGACATCGTGGCGGATCAGGATCGCTATCAGATCCATCTGCGCCTGGCTTGGCAGGGCAACTGGTAACGAAGTTCGCGCACGCGCTCGCGCATCAACCCAATGATCCAATCAGGAGTTTTTTTGCATGGCCCAGATGCTGTTCTATGAGCAAGTCACGCCACTGAGTCGCAATGACCACCAGGACCTGAAGGTACGGAGCGATTCGCGCGATTTCGCGTTTGCCCGCGGCAGCCACTTTGCCCCGTTGGTGGGCGCCGAATTCCAGCAGGCGGCGCGGGATCTGCCCATCCTGTTCACGGTCGGCGAGGAAGCCGCGGGTGCGATCGCGCTGCTCGGCATCGAGCCCGGGCGCAACCTGTTCGTCGACGCCGATGGCGCGTGGGCGGAGGGCGTGTACGTGCCCGCATTCATCCGGCGGTATCCCTTCGTGCTCGGGCGTGCGGGTGGCGGCGAGGCCACCACCGGGGACACGGATGGGGATGAGGCCGAACGCCTGACCGTGTGCTTCGACTCGGCCTGGTCGGGCATCGGGCCGGAGGTCGACGGCGACCGTCTGTTCACCGAGGCCGGCGAGGAATCCGACCTGCTCCGCCGCCAGGTCGCGTTCCTGCAGGAATACCGCCGCGAAAGCGAACGCACCGAGCGTTGCGTGCGCCGCTTGCAGGAGCTGGGGCTGCTGACCGCCCGCGAGATCCAGCTTACTACTGCCGACGGTGGCAGCCAGGTGCTGCGCGACTTTCATGTTGTCGACGAATCCCGTCTGGCTGCGCTGGATCAGGATGCCATCGGTGAACTGCATGCCGAGGGTTATCTGGGCTGGTGCCATGCGCAGCTGATATCGCTGGGCAACCTGGGACGCCTGCAACGGCGAACGGGAGACCGGCGCTGAGCAGACCCGGTTCAGTCGTCGATACGGGTGTCGATCTCGAGTTCGGGCAGCACCGGCAGGTCATCGGCACCGAGGGCCGATGAGGCGTCCTG
>CAZJGZ010000082.1:0-10566 GCA_964545695.1 uncultured Ectothiorhodospiraceae bacterium
ATCCGTCCCTGGAGGCTCGTCTGCAGCATCCCTGCTGCAGACGGTCCCGCCTCGGGGTATGCGGATCCGCTCTTCGTACGTGTGCCTGAGGTGATGCGTAGGGCGGATAAGCGCCGCTTGCGGCGCGCATCCGCCGTGGTTGCGTGGGCTCTGCGAGAAATCGTTACCGAAGCAGGATAATCCAGCGTGTAATGACCTCACGCCAAGACGCCAAGCACGCGAAGAAAAAATCATTTCCTTGGCGTGCTTCGCGTGCCTGGCCTGATACGAGTTCGGCGTGTTGTCGATTTCATGCGGATCGAGAATCTCGCGGAGACGCAGAGTTCGCAGAGGCAAAATTTTCTCCGCGAGCTCCGCGCCTCTGCGAGAAATATCTTCTCCGCTTCGCGTGCTTCGTGCCTTCGCGAGAGGTTACATCACGCTATGGCGGGCGAGCCTACATGTTCGGGTAGTTCGGTCCGCCGCCGCCCTCCGGCGCAATCCAGTTGATGTTCTGGGTCGGGTCCTTGATGTCGCAGGTCTTGCAGTGGATGCAGTTCTGCGCGTTGATGTGCAGACGCGGGTTGCTGCCATCGTTGTCGCGCACGATCTCGTATACGCCGGCCGGACAGTAGCGCTGGGCGGGTTCGTCGTAGTACGCGAGGTTGTGCTCGACGGGAATCGAATCATCCTTGAGCGTCAGATGAACCGGCTGGTCTTCCTCGTGATAGGTGTTGGTGAGGTAGACGCTCGAGTTCAGGTCGAAGCTGACGATGCCGTCCGGCTTCGGATACTCGATTTTCGGCATCTTGTCGGCCGGCTTCAGGGATTCATGGTCGGCATGGTCGTGGTGCAGCGTCCACGGCAGCTTGCCGCGCAGGAGTTTGAGATCGATGCCGGCGTAGAGCGAGCCCAGCACCATGCCGAATTTGGCGGCTGCGGGACGGAAATTGCGCGCCGTCTTCAGCTCCTGGTACACCCAGGAATCGCGGTACCGCTGTTCGTAGGATTCGAGTGTCTTCGGTGCATCGTCGCCCTGGGCGATGGCCTCCGCGATGCTCTCCGCGGCCAGCATGCCGGTCTTCATCGCGGTATGGTTGCCCTTGATCTTGGGTACGTTGAGGAAGCCGGCAGCACAGCCGATGAGGGCGCCGCCGGGGAATGCGAGGCGCGGCACGGACTGCAGGCCGCCTTCGTTGAGGGCGCGCGCGCCGTAGGAGACCCTGCGTCCGCCTTCCAGCACGGAGCGGATCGCGGGGTGGGTCTTGAAGCGCTGGAATTCCTTGAAGGGATTCAGGTGCGGGTTCTCGTAGTCGAGGCCGACCACGTAGCCGACGTACACCTGGTTGTCTTCCAGGTGGTACAGGAATGAGCCGCCCCAGGTCTTCGTGTCCATGGGCCAGCCAGCGGTGTGCCACACCGTGCCCGGCTTGTGTTTTTCCGGATCGATTTCCCACAGTTCCTTGAGGCCGATGCCGTACGTTTGCGGGTCGGCGTTCTCGCGCAGGCCGAACTGTTCCATCAGTTGCTTCGACACATGGCCGCGGCAGCCTTCGGCGAACAGGGTATAGCGTGCGTGCAGTTCAATGCCGGGCTCGAAGCCGTCTTTCTGCTGCCAGTCGCGGCCGATGCCCATGTCGCCGGTGCGCACGCCCTTCAGGCTGCCATCCTCGTGGAACAGCGCCTCCTGAGCCGGGAAGCCGGGATAGATTTCGGCGCCGAGGGCTTCGGCCTGCTCGGCGAGCCAGCGACAGACGTTGCCCATGGAGACGACATAGTTGCCGTGGTTGTCCATTTCCTTCGGCAGCAGGGAGATCGGTACGCTCAGCGAACGTTCCTTGCCGAGCATCATGAATCTTTCATCGGTGACGGGGGCGTTGAGCGGTGCGCCCTTGTCCGCCCAGTCGGGGATGAGTTCGTTCAGCGCGCGCGGTTCCAGCACGGCGCCGGAGAGGATGTGCGCGCCGACTTCGGAGCCCTTTTCGAGGACTGCGACGGAGATTTCCGTACCGGTTTCCTCGGCGAGCTGGCGTAGTCGGATGGCGGCGGAGAGGCCGGACGGGCCGGCGCCGACGATGACGACATCGTATTCCATCGCATCACGTTCGATTTCCACGCTGACCCCCTTGGCCGGCTGGCGCCGGCTGATATATGCAGTCGCATCCTCTGTCGGCTGCACGTGGTTGTACGAGTCCGGAACATCCGGCGCGTTTGCGGGTGCAACCGGACGGCCGCCGGCTGGTGCCAGGCGCCGCCATGCCTCGTTCGCGCGCGGTTTTCCCGAGCCCGCGAGTGTGCCCGACGGCCTCCGGGGCGACAAGGTATCGGTCTGGTTGCGTCGCGTCCGCGTACGCGATTTGTGCTGGCGCGACCGTATTCGTGGCTTGACGCCATCCGCTACACTGACCCTTGCGAATGTCCGTCCATCCCGAACTGCTGGAGACTCGCCGAATGGCCGACCGATTGCGTGAATTGCTTGCCGAGAAAGGCGTGCTGCTGGCCGATGGGGCCACCGGAACGAACCTGTTCGCGCTGGGGCTGGAGACTGGCGAAGCGCCGGAGGTCTGGAATCTGGAACAGCCCGAAAAGGTGCGTGCGCACTATCGCAGTTTCATCGAGGCGGGTTCCGATGTCTTCCTGACCAATACCTTCGGCGGGACATCCTACCGGTTGAAGCTGCACGACTATCAGGATCGCGTCGGCGAGATCAATGAAGCTGGCGCGCGACTCGCACGGGCGGAGGCGGACGCGGCCGATCGAACCGTACTGGTGGGGGGCAGCATGGGGCCGACGGGCGAGCTGTTCGAGCCCATGGGCGCTCTCACCCATGCCGCTTGCGAAGCGGCCTTCCGTGAGCAGGCCGAGGCGCTGGCGGCGGGTGGTGTGGATGTACTCTGGATCGAGACGCTGTCCTCGCAGGAAGAAGTCGATGCCGCGGTCGCCGCAGCACACTCGACCGGACTGCCGGTTGTGTGCACGGTCAGCTTCGATACCAATGGGCGGACCATGATGGGAATCTCGCCGGAACGGTTCGCGAGCCACTGTTGCGCGCTGGAGCACGGACCGAACGCGTTCGGTTCCAATTGCGGGGTCGGTGCGGCCGAGCTGGTGGCGGCCATGGTGAACATGCGCGCGGCCGTGGATGCGGAACAGGTGCTGGTGTCCAAGGCGAACTGCGGCATACCGGAGTGGCATGACGGCGAGCTGAGCTACAACGGTACGCCCGAACTGATGGCAGATTACGCGGTGCTGGCGCGGGATGCGGGTGCCCGCATCATTGGTGGCTGTTGCGGTACGACACCGGAGCATGTGCGTGCGATGCGCACGGCATTGGACACCACGCCGCCCGGCGCGTCACCCGATATGGCGACGATCACCGCACGGCTGGGTGATATCAGCAGCGGCGCGGGCAAACAGCTTGCGGGCGAAGTCGAGGCGGCGGATGCCGGCGCCGGACGTGCCGGGCGCAAACGCCGCCGGGGCACAAGCTGAAGGGGAGACACGAGATGACGAGCACTTCTTCGGCTGCCGCATTGCGCAGCCTGCTGGACCAGGAGCGCCTGCTGCAGATGCCGGGCTGCTTCGATGCGATGTCGGCCCACCTGATCGAGGAGGCCGGATTCCCGCTGGCCTTCATGAGCGGGTTCGCCGCTTCGGCTTCGCATCTTGCGGGGCCCGACACCGGCCTGATGTCGCTGGGCGAGATGCTCGACCGTGGTCGCGAGATCTGTGCTGCGACGTCGTTGCCGGTGATCGGCGATGGCGATACCGGCTTCGGCAATGCGGTCAGCATGCGCCGCACGGTGCAGGGTTACGCCCATGCCGGTTTCGCCTGCATCATGATCGAGGATCAGCTCAGCCCCAAGCGCTGTGGTCACACGGCGGGCAAGCAGGTCGTCTCCCGCGCGGATGCCGAGACGCGGTTGCGGGCCGCGCTCGATGCGCGCGACGAGGGCGCGGATATTCTCGTCATGGCTCGTACCGATGCCCGTGATACCCATGGCCTGGACGAGGCCATCGAGCGCTGCCGCCGGTTTGCCGATATGGGCGCCGATATCACCTTCCTCGAGGCGCCGGTGGATGAGGCGGAAATGCAGCGCTATTGCGCCGAGGTGCCCGGGCCGAAGATGGCCAACATGATCGAACACGGGCGCACACCGATCCTGCCGCCGGCACGCCTGGAGGAGCTGGGTTACGCCATTGCGGTCTATCCGCTCACCCAGCTGTCGGCGGCCATTCGCGCGATGCGGACCAGTCTCGCCGCCATTCGCACGGACGGGGTGGCCGACAATGTCCTCGACTTCGCGGCGCTCACCGAGGCAGTCGGTTTCGATCGCTACCACGCCCTGGCGGAGCGCTACGCCGAAGAATGATTTTCCTGTTCACGGACTACGGCTGGCAGGGTCCGTGGCGCGGTCAGCTCCAGGCCGTGCTCATGGAGCGCGCCCCGCATCGGCCGGTGGTGGACCTGATGCACGATGCGCCGGCGTTTCGGCCCGGCGCGAGCGCGCACCTGCTGGCCGCACTGGGTGCTTCGTTGCCGTCCGGCAGCATCTGTGTCGGCGTGGTCGACCCGGGTGTGGGGACGGCACGCGACGGCGTGGTCCTGGAGGCCGATGGCCGCTGGTTTGTCGGTCCGGATAACGGTCTCCTGGATGTCATCGCGGCGCGTGCGCAAACCGTACGCTGGTGGCGCATCGATTACCCGCCGGAAGGCGAGGCCCGGACCTTTCACGGGCGCGACCTTTTTGCCCCGGTTGCCGCCATGCTGGCCAACGGCGAGCCGGTTCCAGGCACGCCACTGGTGGCTGGCACCCTGGTGCATCCCGGCCATGCGGCCGGCGCGGATCGGGCGGCCGTGATCTACCTTGATGGGTTCGGCAATGCGGCGACGGGCATACGGGCGCATGCAGCCGCCTACGGCGATCTCGTGGTCGCCGGTCGACGGATCCCCGCTGTCGGCACCTTTGCCGACCTGCCCTCCGGGGAGCCGGGCTGGTTGTGCAACAGCCTCGGCCTGGTGGAGGTTGTCGCCAATCAGGCGAGCGCGGCCGAATGTCTGGGCCTTGCGCTCGATACCGAAGTGGCGTGGGCGCCGTGAACGACACCGACTGGCGCACCTGGCGGCGGCAGCAACGTCGTGAATTGATCGCTGCGCGCCGCGCTCTGTCGACGGACGAACGGGCGGCACGCAATGGGGTGATCGATGGTCTGCTGGAACGGGGGTTCAAGCCGTTGGGAGGATCCAGCATCGGCTTCTGCTGGCCGTTCGCGGCCGAACCCGAGCCACGGTTTGCCGTCCGCCGCTGGCGTGCTGCGGGCAGCCGCGCCGCGTTGCCGTGCGTGGTTGCGCCGCGCATGCCGCTCGAATTTCGCGAGTGGTGGCCCGGCGTCGTCATGACAGCCGGTGTGTACGGCATCCCCAGTCCACAGGACACGCCACTGCTCGCGCCCGAGGCGATGCTCATGCCGGTCAACGGCTTTGATCGCCATGGCTATCGTCTCGGCTATGGCGGCGGCTATTTCGATCGCACGCTGGCGGCCATGCCGCATGAACCACTCAAGATCGGGCTCGGCTACGAACTCGCTCGCCTCGACACCATCATGCCGCAATCGCACGACATCCCTCTCGACGCCATCGTCACCGAGGCCGGGATCGAATGGCGGATCGATGGTGTTCTGCAGTCTGTGGATGAGGATCAAGCAGCTATCGAGTTGAACGCTCGCCTGGCGGCCGGCTGGACTTGAGCTCGTCTACTTCGTCGCGCGGAACTCGAACCATGATGCCCACCTTCCTTGTCGAGTAGTCACCACGGTTCTGCGTGAATGACTGCAGTGATCCATCGCTCACAAGTCCATCGCGTCTTTCGCTGAACCACGGTATCTCCATCCGGGTCTGCAGAAACACCGGCATTGGCCTGACAATCTTGCGAGCATTGATTGCTTCCGGATTGATCGGTTTGCCATGACAAGAAGTAGTGGCCTGCTGCTTTACGTGCGCGTTGCAGGAGCGGTGTATTCATGCGTGGTCTGCACTTTCATGATTCATCGCCATTCGACGCAATCCTTCTCTGCATTGTCTTGTGAATTCCGCCATGTAGCCGATTATTGTCAATGTTTGAATCATGATCCCTCGTACTGATTGATTGCGACACCGGATGCCGTGGATACACGTATCGTGATGGCGTCGAATGGCATAAAAAATCGTGCTGTTCAGGGCGAAAAATCAAGAGGATATGGCCGCTGGTGCGACACTCAATGACGCATGTCAAACCACAGTCAAAGTGCACAAGATGACGCCTTGATGAAGGCACTCATATGGGGCAGTCTCGTACTTAGGCAGTTGGTTGAACATTCAATCATGGCTCTGACCTGCAAGAGTGATCGGGACGAGTATGAAGGGGCTGCCGACGACTGATCTTGTCGATTCGATCTGCAAGCGCAGGCAATGAAACAGGTACGGGTTTAACGCCCACATTGCGGCAATGGTGGCGACCACACACGGATGCAGGAGCGATCGGCCCGATGGATACGACACTGCGGCACTGGCACTTGTTGAAGCTCCTTCCAAGGTATCCACGCCAGACGGACGCGGCGACCGTTACGAATACGCTCAAGAGCCGCGGCTTCGGTATTACCAAGCGCACAGTCGAACGTGATCTGCAGAGCCTTTCCCACGCTTTCCCGTTACAGTGCGATGAACGCAGCCTGCCCTATGGCTGGTCCTGGGCGCGGGAAGGGGAACCTTTCGACATTCCGGCGATGGATGCGGAGACGGCACTCAGCTTTACCGTGCTGGATCGGTTTGCCCGTCACCTGCTGCCTGCCAATGTCACCTCGCGAATCGATCCTCATGTGCAGCGTGCCCGCAATGTACTGCGCGAGCTTACGTCAACCCATGGACCACGCCTGTGGCCGGAACGGGTGCGGGTGTTGTCACGGGCCTTCGGCTTGCAGGCGCCGGGGGTGGATCCAGCCGTGGTCCACGTGGTGTATCAGGCGCTGCTGGAGGGTCGGCGGTTCAGCGGCTGCTATCACTCGCGTGCCAACGGTAATGGTGACGGTCGCGAGTTCGAGGTGAACCCGCTCGGCCTCGTCTTCCGTGATCAGGTGGCTTACGTGGTCGGCACGCTCTGGGACTATGCCGATGTGCGCCAACTGGCGCTGCATCGATTCACCAGTGCGTGGCTGCTTGATCAGGCGTGCAGCGAACCCGATGGGTTTGATCTCGATGCCTATATCGAGGCGGGTCATTTCCATATTCGGGAAAGCGGCGACAGCCTGCGCGTACATCTGCGATTCTCGAGCGACGCCGCTCACCATCTGACCGAGACGCCACTGGCAGAGGATCAGGAAATGCGACCCGGCACGGACAATCGCGTCGATGTACGGGCGACATTGCACGACACCGCACAATTCCGCTGGTGGTTGCTCGGGTTCGGCGACGCGGTCGAGGTGATGCGTCCGGAGTCGCTGCGTATGGAAATCCACGACGAGCTGCGGCGTACGCTGCGCCATTACGAGGACTGATGCTGCAGATCACCGTTGCCGGCCCAATCGTCGGGGTCGCCTCTGGCAGTGACGGTGTCGAGTTGTGTAGGATCGCGCTTCTCCTGTTTCCGGGGACTGCGGCCCGCGCTCGTCATGGCCTACCTCATCGGCGTAACCATTCTGTGGGCGTTCTCGTTCAGCCTGATCGGTGAGTATCTCTCCGGTCAGGTGGACAGCGATTTCGCGGTGCTGAGTCGGGTGATTCTCGCGGGGCTGCTGTTCCTGCCGTTGACCCATTGGTACGGAGTCTCACGCGAGTTGAAGCTGGGCATGATCGTCGTGGGTATGTTCCAGTTCGGCGTGACCTATTTTTTTCTGTATCGCTCCTTCGCCTACCTCACCGTCCCGGAAGTCCTGCTGTTCACGGTCACCACGCCGATCTGGGTGGCACTGATCGATGACGCGTTGTATCGGCGCTTCTCGCCGGTCGCCCTGCTGGCGGCAGTCGTGGCGGTGCTGGGTGCGGCCGTGATCCGCTACGACGGCATCACCAGTGATTTCGTGACCGGTTTCGTGTTGCTGCAGATCGCCAATGCCGCCTTTGCCGCCGGGCAGGTGGGCTACAAGCATCTGCTGCTGCGCATACCGACCGCGGTGCCGGCTTGGGGGTTCTTCGGGTATTTCTTCGTGGGTGCCCTGCTGGTGTCCGGGCCGGCGTTTCTGCTGTTCGGCGATGCGTCGATGATGCCGACCACGGCAGTGCAGTGGGGAATCATTGCCTGGCTTGGTCTGGCGGCGTCGGGACTCGGGCTGTTTTTCTGGAACCGGGGAGCCTGCCTGGTCGATGCCGGCACGCTGGCGGTGATGAATAACGTGCTGGTTCCAGCCGGCCTGATCGTGAATCTGGTGATCTGGAACCGCGATGCGGATCTGTTGCGACTCGCCCTGGGCGGAGTGCTGATCGCGCTGTCATTATGGGGCAACGCCCGCTTTTCCCGTCGGGCCGTGTTGCGGCTGACCTGAATGGGTGCTGGTGCAGAGGCCCGGGCTGGCCGCCGCCGCGGTCGCTGGGTCACAATGGCCGTATCGTTGACTGCGGAGAAGCGATCATGAATCAGCAGCAGATGCCCGACATGAACATGGACGCCACCACCCTGTTCCTGGAGGAAAGCTTTACCGATGGCCAGGTCGGGGAAATACGGCGGCTGACGCCCGTGCATCCGGATGGCAGCCGTGACGAGAATCGGAACGTCCGGTTCACCGGCAATACCCAGATCATGACCCAGGCCGGCCCGATCCCGCTGTCGTTCGAGATCGAGGCGGATTCGCTGGATCAGGCTGTGGAGGCGTTCGGCCGTCTGGCGCAGGAGAAACTCGAGGAGACGACGCGCAAACTCGAGGAAATGCGCAAGGAGCAGGCGTCGAGCATTCTCACCCCCGATCAACTGGCCGGCGGGGGGCAGCAGGGCGGCCAGCCCGGCGGTGGCTTCCAGCTACGCTAGTAAACCTCTGAAGCCGGCCGGGTACAGTCCTTGTTCAGAGAGTCGCCGGCGAGTCGACTCAGGCAGCCCATGCCGCTTTCTGCTACCTTCGACGCGGGTCCGTGACAACGGCAACAGAGGGGGCAGGGATGAGCGCCAACACGGTGCGTCCGGTGATCACCAGCGAGCGCGCCTTCCGTGCGCTGGTGGATGCGCTGGCGCATTTTGTCTGGCGCTGCGACAGCTCCGGGAAGTTGATCGATATCAGTGATGACTGGCTCGAGCTCGTGGGCCGGGAGCGCGCGGACGTGCTTGGCTCCGGCTGGCTGGACGCGGTGGACCCGCAGGACCGAGCCGAGCACGAACAGGCCTGGCGGACCGCAGTTGCCGAGAAAGCACCGTTTGAACGGGAAACCCTGCTGCGGACTTCCGATGGCAGTGTGAGGCACTTCCTGGCGCGAAGTGCACCGGTTCGTGATGCCGATGGCCGTCTGGTCGAGTGGGTCGGTGCGGGTATCGATGTCTCCGATCTCCGTCAGTACGAACAGGAAAGCGAACGCCAGAAAGAGCAGTACCGCAACCTGGTCGAATCGACATCGGCGATCCTCTGGGAAGCGGAGCCCGAAACCTTCCGCTTTACCTACGTCAGCCCGGAAGCCGGCCCGCTTACCGGATTCCCTCCAGACGAATGGCTCGCCGACCCGGACTTCTGGGTCAATCATCTCCATCCGGACGACCGCGGCTGGGCGAAGCGGAAATCGCAGGAACTGAGTGGGGTCGGCCAGCGTTGCACGTTCGACTACCGTTTCATCACCGCCGGCGGTGAGACAGTTTGGCTGCGGGACGTTGAAACGTTGGTCGAGACGGAGGATGGTCAACAACGGCTTGTCGGGGTGATGGTGGATATCACGCCACTCAAGCACGCGGAAGCCCAGCGGGAATATGTCGCGGGGCTGCAGCGGACCCTGGTCGAAATCTCGCGTGACCTTGTCGGTGTCGACACCACGGATCTTGAAGCTTCAATCCAGGCGGCGCTGGAGCGCGTGGGTACCTACTGCGGCGTCGATCGCAGTTATCTGTTCCGTTTCAGCGAGGATTGCAGCGTCCATCGCTGCACGCACGAATGGTGTGCCGAGGGCATTGAACCGCAGCTCAATCTCCTGGCTGAGGTGCCGTCCTCGGATTTGCCCAATCTTGTTGCTGCCATCCTGCGGGGCGAGGTCGTGCATGTGGCGGATACCGCCCGGCTTGCCGAGGCCTGGGGGGTGGAGTCCGAATTCTTTCAAGGCCATGGTATCCATTCCCTGGTGGTCGTGCCCTTGTTCGTGGGCGAGCGGATTGCGGGCCAGGTCGGTTTCGATGTCGTTGCCCGGAGTCGTTCATGGGCCGATGAGGAAATCCAGCTGCTGCGGGGGCTGGCCGATGTGATCGGTACGGCCATCGAGCGTGACCGGGTCGAACGTGCGATGCGTGCCACCGAGGTGCAGATCCGCGCTGTCACCGAGAACATGCCGGGCAATGTCTACCAGCGGATCCTGAGTCCCACCGGGGAATTGTCGATTGGTTATATCGGGCCGGGTTTCAAGCGCGTGTTTCGCATCGATTCCGAGCGAGT
>CAZJGZ010000083.1:0-10474 GCA_964545695.1 uncultured Ectothiorhodospiraceae bacterium
GTGTGGGGCAGGGTTGAAGACCGCGCGGCCCGCGCCAATCCGCAATAATGCCGATCCCGTTGGCGATGGATCCATGGCCCGAGCCTGAAGCCGTTTCGTGACCCGGGCATGAAATCTCTGCCGTACATGCCCGGAGCGGGTCTCCGGGCGCTACAATCGTAGCCATGGGCGTGGTAGCGTGGCGCACCATTGCGCAGCCCCATCCAGTCGCCGACGAGAACGGAATGACCACCCCGGAAAGGCTCACCGACGCAGCGCCATTGGGCGACGAAAAGGCGGCCGAACAGGCGATTCGCCCGCGCACGCTGGCCGAGTACCGGGGCCAGCCGCGGGTGCACGAACAGCTCGGCATCTTCGTCAACGCGGCCCGCGATCGCGGCGAGCCGCTCGACCATGTCCTCATCTTCGGGCCGCCCGGCCTGGGCAAGACCACACTGGCGTCGATCATTGCCCACGAAATGGGCGTGAACCTGCGCCAGACGGCCGGGCCGGTGCTGGAGCGTCCGGGCGATCTGGCAGCCATCCTGACCAACATCGAACCGCACGATGTCGTGTTCGTGGACGAGATCCACCGCCTGTCGCCGGTGGTCGAGGAAGTGCTCTATCCGGCGATGGAGGACTACCAGCTCGACATCGTCATCGGCGAGGGGCCGGCGGCGCGCTCGGTGAAGCTCGATGTGCCGCCGTTCACGCTGGTCGGGGCCACCACGCGGGCCGGGCTGCTGACCTCGCCGCTGCGCGACCGCTTCGGCATCGTGCAGCGCCTCGAGTTCTACGATGTCGACTCGCTGACCGGCATTGTCGAGCGCTCGGCCGGCATTCTGCGGGCGCACGCCGACGCCGAGGGTGCCCGTGAGATCGCCCGCCGTGCGCGCGGGACGCCGCGCATCGCCAATCGCCTGCTGCGCCGCGTGCGCGACTACGCCCAGGTGCGCGCCGATGGCCGGATTACCGCAACGGTCGCCGACGAAGCACTGGACATGCTCGCCGTCGATACGCTCGGCCTCGATCACATGGATCACCGGGTGCTGCGCACCATCATGGACAAGTTCGATGGTGGCCCGGTCGGCGTCGACAATCTGGCTGCCGCCATCGGCGAGTCGGCCGGCACAATCGAGGATGTCATCGAGCCGTATCTGATCCAGGAAGGACTGCTGATGCGCACACCGCGCGGACGCGTGGCAACCGCCGGCACCTATCGTCACTTCGGCCTCGCGCCGCCGAAGGGTGGCCCCGTCGACGACCTGTTCAGCGGCGAATGACGACCATGACCGAGGAATCCGCAATCGCCGGCACCTTCCATCTGCCGATCCGCATCTATTACGAGGACACGGACGCCGGTGGTGTGGTGTATTACGCCAACTACCTGAAGTATTTCGAACGCGCGCGCACCGAGTGGTTGCGCGCGGCGGGTTTCGATCAGGGCGAATTGGCGCGCGAACGGAATCTTCTGTTCGTGGTGCGGTCCATCGAGGTCCAGTATCAGCGCCCGGCGCGGCTGGACGACCGGATTACCGTGACTGCGCGCACGGAATCGATCCGCCGGGCGTCGGTCGATTTCGTGCAATCGGCGCTGGGGCCGAACGACGCGACCCTGGTGACGGGACGGGTCCGTATTGCCTGCCTGGATGCGCGAACCTTCGCGCCGACGGCAATGCCTGACGATCTCCTGGAGGTGTTCCTTTGACGGCCGACATGTCTTTTCTCCATCTGGTGCTCGAGGCCAGTGGCGTGGTCCAGCTGGTGATGCTGATCCTGGTTGCCGCTTCTGTTGCCTCGTGGGCGCTGATGTATGCCAAGTGGCGTCAGCTCAAGAGCGTGCGCGCGGTCTCGACCGATTTCGAAACCCAGTTCTGGTCGGGCGGGCAGGTCAGCGAGTTGTACCGCGATCTCCAGCAGCACGAGGCCGGGCCGGCGGGCACCGAGCGCATGTTCGCCGCCGGCTTCGGCGAGTATGCCCGCCTGCGCAAGCAGGGGCATGACCCGCAGCACGTGCTCGACGGTGCCCAGCGTGCGATGCGCATCTCGCTGTCGCGCGAGACCGACCGTCTCGACGGCAGCCTGTCGTTCCTGGCGACGGTGGGGTCGGTCAGTCCCTACATCGGCCTGTTCGGCACGGTCTGGGGCATCATGAACTCCTTCCGCGCGCTGGCTGACGTCCACCAGCCGACCCTCGGCCTGGTCGCACCCGGGATCGCCGAGGCACTGATCGCGACCGCGCTGGGCCTGTTCGCCGCCATTCCCGCGGTGATCGCCTACAATCGTTTCAACAACGAGGTCGGGCGGCTGGAAAGCCGGTTCGAGAACTTCATCGAGGAATTCACCGCCCTGTTGCACCGCCAGCTGCATTCCCGCGCGGAGGCCTGAACGATGGCGCGGGCAGGCAAACGCCGCGGACGGCCGATGTCCGAGATCAACGTCGTGCCCTACATCGACGTGATGCTCGTGCTGCTGGTCATCTTCATGGTCACCGCCCCGCTGATTCAGACCGGGGTCGAGGTCACGCTGCCGCAGGCCGACGCCGAGGCCGTGGAGACCACCGACGAGGAGCCCCTGACCGTCGATGCCGATGGCAACTACTTCCTCACTATCGGCGACGACCCGGACTCACCGCTGGCCGAGGAAGACCTGATGGCGCTGACGGCCGCGGTCATGCGGCGCAGCCCCGAGCGCCGGGTGCTCGTGCGCGGTGATCAGGGTGTCAATTACCAGCGCGTCGTCCGCGGCATGGCACTGATGCAGCGTTCCGGTGTCCCACAGGTAGGGTTGGTCGCCGACCAGCCGGCCGGGAACTAGCACCATGCGCGAACTCCTGCGCCAATACCCCGAGGCCCTGGTCATTGCCGTGGTGGGCCATGTGCTGCTGATTGCGGCGCTGATCATCGGTGCCGACGTCGGGCGCACACCGGCCGAGCAGGCCTCCCCGGAGGTCGGTGAAACACGCGAGACGGTCGACGCGGTTGCCGTCGAGCCAGAGGCCGTTGATCGGGCCCTGGAGCGCCTGGAGCAGCAAGAGCGCGAAGAAGCGGCGGAACGCGAACGCCTGGCGCAGGAGCGTCGCGAAGAAGAGGAGCGGCTGGAACAGTTGCGCGCCGAGCAGCAGCGTCTGGAGCAGGAACGCGAGCAGGCCGAACGGGAGCGCCAGCAGGCCGCGCAGGAAGAGATGGAACGCGCCCGGCAGGAGGCCGAGGCGTTGCGCGCTCAGGCCGAACGCGAGGCCGAGGAAGCGCGTGCGCAGGCCGAACGCGAGGCCGAAGAGGCGCGCGAACAGGCCGAACGCGAGCGCCGCGAGGCGGAAGAGGCCGCCGAGCAGGCCCGCCGCGAAGCCGAGGAAGCGGCCGAACAGGCCCGCCGCGAAGCGGAAGCGGCGGCAGAAGCGGAACGCCGGGCCGAGGAAGAGCGTCAAAGGCGCGAAGAGGAAGAGCGCCGCCAGGCGGAATTGGAGGCAGAACAGGAGGCGCGCGAGCAGGCCGAACGCGAGGCGCAGGAAGCCGCCGCTCGCGAAGAACGCCAACGCGAACTGGATCGCCTGGGGAGCCAGTATGAAAACGCCATTCGGGCTCATGTGGAGCAGAATTGGCGCCAGCCCTCCGCCTACGAAGAAGGTAACCGGGCGAGCGTCATGGTGCGCCAGATTCCGAGCGGAGACGTGACCGATGTTAGAATTGAGGATTGTGAAGGCAGCCGCAGCTTCTGCGAGTCCGTCGAAGCCGCTGTGCGGCGCGCTTCACCCCTGCCCGAGGCGCCTGACGACGACGTGTTCAGCCGCGAAATCCGTTTCACCTTTGAACCCACTGGCTGAGATTGCATGAACCTTCACCGTTCCTCGCTGCGCATGTTTTTCGCTGGCTGCCTGCTGGCATTCAGTGCTTCGGCACAGGCCGCGCTGGAAATCACCATCACCGAAGGCGTCGTCGGCGCCCGTCCCATCGCGGTCGTGCCGTTCCAGTGGGAGGGCGAGGGCCGCGCGCCGCTGGACATGGCCGGGGTCGTCGATGAGAACCTGGCCCGCAGCGGCGAGTTCAGTCCGGTCGAGCGCAGCGATCTGATTTCGCGTCCGGGCATGGATGATGACGTGCGCTATGGCAACTGGCGGGCGATCGACACGGATCATCTGGTCGTCGGTGGCATTCGCCGCGATGGTGATCGCTACCAGATCCGTTTCCGCCTGTTCGATGTGCTCGCCGAGCGCCAGCTCACCGGCTACAGCTTTACCGCGAACGAGAACGCACTGCGCCGCGTGGCGCACGAGATCAGCGACATCGTGTTCGAGGAGATCACCGGGGATCGCGGTGCCTTCAGTACCCGCATCGCCTTTGTCACCCGTGAGGGCAGCGGCGATGACCGCCGGAATACCCTGCAGATCGCCGACTACGACGGCCACAACGGGCGCAGCGTGCTCGAGTCGCAGCATCCGATCATGTCGCCGGCGTGGTCGCCTGACGGTGAGCGTCTGGCCTATGTGTCGTTCGAGAACGATCGCCGCCCGGCCGTCTTTGTGCACGATGTGCGCAGTGGTGAACGCCGCCGCGTCTCTGATCGCGTCGGCATCAACAGTGCCCCGGCGTGGTCACCCGACGGCGAGCGGCTGGCGATCACGCTGTCGCACGAGGACAGCCCCTCGATCTACGTCGTGCGCGCCGATGGCAGCGGCAGCCCCCGGCGGGTAACCCACGGCGGTGCCATCGACACCTCGCCGGCCTGGACACCCGACGGCGACGAGCTCGTGTTCACATCCGACCGCGCCGGCAATCCGCAGATCTATCGCACACGCGCCGATGGCCGCGGGCAGGTGCACCGCCTGACCTTCGATGGCCGCTACAACGCCGCGCCCGATGTATCGCCGGACGGCGAGCGCATCGCCTTCGTCCATCGCACTGACAATGGCCATTATCGGGTGGCCGTGCAGGACCTGGATGGCGGGTCCACACGCGTGCTGACCAATGGCCGCTCGGATGATTCGGTGAGTTTCGCGCCGAATGGGCGCATGATTCTGTACTCGACGCGCCATGACGGGCGTGATGTGCTGGGTGCCGTATCGGTCGATGGGCGGGCCGAGGCCCGTCTGGAACAGACGGCCGGTAACGTCCGCGATCCGGCCTGGGGACCGTTCCGGGATGATTGAGCTTCCGGGCCGCAGGCGATTCAATGATGAATGCAAGGAGATGAAGGCCATGACCCGACATTACCGTTCGATATTTCTCGGCCTGTTCCTGGTGGCACTGGCCGGTTGCGCCACCGTGGGTGAGCGCGAGGAAGAAGCCTTTGATCCGGATGATCCGGATGTCGCCGATGTCGAAGACATGGAGGACGTTGACGACGAGGCGCGCGTGATCCGGCGCGAGGACTGCCCGCCCGACTGCCCGTTCGAGCGCGGCGACATCGAGGAAGAGGACAGCCTGCTCGCCGAACGCGTGATCTACTTCGAGTTCGATTCCAGCCGCATCCGGAGCGAATTCCGCGACGTCCTGCGCCGCCATGCCGAGTACCTGACGCGCTACAGCGACGTTCAAGTGCGCCTGGAAGGTCATACCGACGAACGCGGCTCGCGCGAATACAATATCGGACTCGGTGAACGCCGCGCTGACTCGGTCAAGGACATGCTGCGCGCCTACGGCGTGAGCCGTAACCAGATGGAGACCGTGAGCTACGGTGAAGAGATGCCGGCGGTCGACGAAAGCAATGAGGAAGCCTGGGAACAGAACCGGCGGGTCGAGATCCGGTACTGAGTAATCGGTCCGGCAACAGGAGCGTACAGATGACAGTAGTGAATCGCATCGCGTTCGTCGGCGTCGTGGCATTCGCACTCGTGTTCACAGGCAGCGTCGCTGTTGCCAGTGACGACCTCGAGCGCCGGGTGCAGCGCCTGGAGAATATCCTCGATGGCGATCAGCTCGTGGAGCTGCTGGAAGAGGTGCGCGATGTCCAGGAGCAGATGCGCGAACTGCGTGGCGAGATCCAGGAGCAGAACCATCGGCTGAGCCGACTGGAACAGCGCCAACGCAATCTCTACGCCGATCTCGACGAGCGCATCCGCGATCTTGAGCTGGCCACGGATCGCCCGGCGGCCGCCGCCCCCGACACCGTCGAGCAGGCAGCGGCGGACCAGGGCGCGGGCACTGAGGGCGACGAGCGCGAAGCCTATCAGCAAGCGTTCAACACCCTGCGGGAAGGACGCTACGAGGCCGCGGCCGAGCGTTTCCAGGCCTTTCTCGACAATCACGGTGACAGCGATTATGCCGCCAATGCCCGCTACTGGCTGGGTGAGGCACACTATGTCAGCCGCGACTTCGAGGCCGCACTCGAGCACTTCGAACGCGTGCTGGCCGACTATCCCGACAGCTCCAAGGCCCCGGATGCCCTGCTCAAGGTCGGCTATACCCATTTCGAGCTCGATAATCGCGACGCGGCCCGCGAGGCGCTGGAACGAGTCAAGGATCAGTACTCGGGCAGCTCGGTTGGCCGGCTCGCCGAGGAACGTCTGGTACGCATGCGCGAGGACAGCTGATGAGTGGTAGTGTCGCGATGGTCGACAACCGGCTGCCCGTTACCGAGCGTGTCCGGATCACCGAGATTTTCCGCTCGCTCCAGGGCGAGTCGACTCTGTCCGGCCTGCCGACCGTGTTCGTGCGCCTCACCGGTTGCCCGTTACGCTGCGTCTACTGCGACTCCGCCTACGCCTTCCACGGCGGCACGACCTACAGCCTCGATGACGTCATGGCCGAGGTCGACGGCGAGGGCGTGCGCCATGTCTGCGTTACCGGCGGCGAACCACTGGCCCAGCGCGGCTGCCTCGGCCTGCTGGAACGGCTGTGTGATGCTGGCTACGCGGTTTCGCTGGAGACCAGCGGCGCCATCGATATCGGCCCGGTCGATGCCCGCGTTGTGCGGGTGCTCGATCTCAAGACCCCGGGCTCGGGCGAAAGCGCGCGCAACCTGTGGGACAACATCGCGCACCTGACCGCGCGGGACCAGATCAAGTTCGTGATCTGTGATCGCACCGACTACGATTGGGCGCTCGGTATCGTCCGCGAACGCCGCCTGCAAGACATCTGCGAGGTCCTGTTCTCGCCCGTATGGGAGACCCTGGCGCCGCGTGATCTCGCCGACTGGATCGTCGCCGACGCCGCGCCCGTGCGCTTCCAGCTCCAGCTGCACAAGATCCTCTGGGGCGACGAGCCGGGCCGATGAGCCAGCGCGCGGCTGTCGTCCTGCTCTCCGGCGGGCTGGATTCCGCCACCGTGCTCGCCCTTGCGCGCGCCGAGGGCTACACCTGCCACGCCTTGAGCTTCGATTACGGCCAGCGCCACAGCGTCGAGCTCGAAGCCGCGAAGGCCGTCGCCGCCGCGCAGGGTGTCGCCGATCACCGCATCGCCCATATCGATCTCAACACCTTCGGCGGCTCGGCCCTGACCGACGCCAGCATCAAGGTGCCGGAACAGCCGGGCGAGGGCATCCCCGTCACCTATGTCCCCGCGCGCAATACCATTTTCCTGTCCTACGCCCTGGCACTGGCCGAGGTCCTGGAAGCCGACGACATCTTCATCGGCGTTAACGCCGTCGATTACTCCGGCTACCCCGACTGCCGCCCCGAGTACATCACCAGCTTCGAACACATGGCCAACCTCGCCACCAAGCGCGGTGTCGAGGGCAATGCGCTGCGTATCCACACGCCGCTGATCGACTGGCGCAAGGCGGACATCGTCACCCGTGGCAGCGCGCTGGGCGTGGACTACAGCGCCACCGTCTCGTGCTACCAGCCCGATGATGACGGCCGCGCCTGCGGCGTCTGTGACGCCTGCCGGCTGCGCCGCCAGGGCTTTGCCGACGCCGGCATCGCCGACCCGACGCGGTATTGCCGCGACGTCGCGAGCAGCGGTTGAGACGATCCGACCGCCGGGTTCCATCCGGCACGCGCAGCGCCACGCACGTATGATGTCGCGATCCTCGGGCGGGAGCGGAGACCGATAGCGTGATGGAACTCGACTTTGCAACCGACGGCGGCAGTGGCAGCCGTGCCCGACTGGGTCTGATCGTGCCCCAGATCGACGAAACCGTCGAGGACGAAACCTTCCGCCTGGTGGCCACCGAGGGCGTACCGCTGCACTGCACTCGCATCCGCAATGATGCCGAGGTGGTCCCCGACAAGCTGGCGGGGATGGCCGAACGCCTGCCGATCCTCGAGGCGGCGGAACAGGACCTCGGCCTGCCCGTCATCTCCAGCAACCAGGCCCTCGCCTGGCACATGCTGCGCAGCGCCGGCGTCACCGACTCGCTCCCCGGTCGTGGCCGACTGCTGACGATCTGACTCCGTTCCCGAACGCGGCCGCAGCCCCGGCCGCCGTGCACCCAACCTATGGGAAAACGCCCGCCACGCGGGTATCATGCGCGCTGGTCGCGGCACAGCCCCGACCAGTCCCGCCCGAACGGGCCGTTAGCTCAGTTGGTAGAGCACCGGACTTTTAATCCGTGAGTCGCTGGTTCGAGCCCAGCACGGCCCACCAATCACCAGGAAATGTCCGCAAATTCAAGCGGATGCCTGCGCTCACCGCAAGCGCCGTACACGCATCCGCATGCCCCGACAGCTCCCGACCGTTCGAATGTCACCGACGCGTCGATGGTCTTCTGCGCCGTGTTCGCCAACGTGTTGATCAGCGGTTCCGGCATCAACGTGGTGGCGACCCTGCCATCGCGCAATTCGAAAAAAATCGCTACTGTTTAGGGAAGGTCTGATCGATTCAGACCTTCCCGCGGCACAGGGATGTGCCGACAGATCAACGGCTGCAAGTCGTTGATCTGGAGGGCCATGGAAATCGCATTTTCATGGCCCGTATCTGAACAAGGCCAGGATGGCCTTTGTTCAGAGGGTCTTTGGAATAGGCAAGAAAACCCTGCCAGCGCTGATCCGTCAGAAGCGGAGCTATCAGGCCAGCAGAACATTGGTACCGCAGTCATCAAGTACTACGAGCGGTAGGTGGTACGGTCCCGAAACAGGTCACGGAGGTCCATTCCTTGAAGCAGGTACTGGTCGTTACTGGTGGCAGTCGTGGTATTGGGGCGGCTACGGCGCGTCTCGCTGCGCGCAACGGCTATGCAGTGTGCATCAGCTATCTCCGCGACAGCGCAGCCGCTGCTGCTGTTGTCGACGAGATTCATCAGGCCGGCGGCGAGGCCATGGCGTTTGTTGCTGACGTAAGCGTCGAAGATGACGTAGTACGCCTGTTCAAGCAGGTTGACGAAGCGCTGGGTTCAATCACCGCGCTGGTCAATAATGCCGGAGTCCTGGAGCAACATATGCGGGTAGAGCATATGGACGCCGCTCGTCTCAGCCGCATCTTCGCGACGAACGTCATCGGCAGCTTTCTCTGTGCACGTGAGGCTGTGTGCCGCATGTCAAACCGGCATGGAGGCAAGGGCGGTGGGATCGTCAACGTTTCTTCAGCCGCCTCTCGGCTTGGTTCGCCGAACGAGTATGTGGACTATGCCGCCTCGAAGGGCGCCATCGACACGTTGACGCTGGGGTTGGCAAAAGAGGTTGCCGCAGAGGGAATTCGGGTCAACGCCGTTCGGCCGGGAGTGATCTACACGGATATTCATGCCAGCGGCGGCGAGCCCGGCCGAGTGGATCGAGTGAAAGGAGGTGTGCCAATGCAGCGTGGCGGCAGCGCTGAAGAGGTAGCCAAGGCAATCCTCTGGCTGCTCTCAGATGAAGCCTCTTATTCCACTGGTGCCCTGCTCGATGTGGCAGGCGGACGATGAAAATGCCCGACAAGAGGAGGCGCCTAGACGTCCACGCCATTGTGCCTTCGACCGCACGCGATGGACGTGCGTACTGCATGCGTTGAGTCTCAACGCGTCGTAGCAGCCGGTTGAAATTGCGAGGGGCGCGGGCAGGGAGATGCGGGTGTGAGCAAGTGGGCAAGGTCGAGGTGCGGATGGCTATTTTCCATTGGCTATATTGCAGTGGCCAGCATGTTGTTCTACCAGGCCTATACGTGTTCGGGCTGGGTCTGCGACCTCGTAGCGGTCCCTGCGGCCTTCCCCCTTGGGTTCCCGATTGCATGGATTACAGACTGGATCGACTCCTGGTTTTCGATCCCCGGTCATATACCGAGTTTCCACTTCCGGAATTGGTATTTCATGGTCCCGACCCTGATCGCCAATTCTATTGCGTATTATTGGCTGGGGAAATGGGTCGCGGTCGTGACTCACAAAGTATGGTCCAGTAGTAAGGGAAGTCGTTGAGCCGGGGTAGCGCAATGCGGATGTAAAATGTGCGGCCGGGACTATCAAGCGCCTGGAGGCGCAAGGGTAGCGGTCGAGCCATTCAACACGAGCGGGCTTTTCGTAACCCGCTGAGCCTGCGAATATGCAGGCGTTCAAACCGTCGACCGACAAACGGGGGATGATGATGACGATGCAACGATGGAAGGGCTTTACGGTAGTTGCCGCGCTGATGCTCGCGCTGGTGGCG
>CAZJGZ010000084.1:0-10436 GCA_964545695.1 uncultured Ectothiorhodospiraceae bacterium
CCAAGGCCGTCGGAGACGGGGTCAATCGGCGTGGCGAGGAAGAGGATATCGAGTACCTGGACATCCCGGCCTTCCTGCGGCGCCAGGCGGACTGAGGCCGGGCCGGCCGCGCGGGGCTGACGACGTCGCCCGGTGTGCCGCCGCGAGGCGGTCGGACCGGGCGGTGCCGCGGCGCTGCGAACCCGGGGATGCCCCGGAAATGCCCCGGGGTTCGGTTGTCCGCGTCGGGACCATGGCCATGATTGCGTCCGTGGCTCGGTCTTGCACGGACATGCTGGCGTCATGGCGCCATGCGTAGTACGATGTCGCGTTAAATTGCGTCTGTCCATGACAAGACGCCAGAGGAGAGTACATCCCTGTGATTCGTCAGCGCACCCTGAAAAACGTCATCCGGGCAACCGGTGTCGGTCTGCATACCGGCGAAAAGGTCTATCTCACCCTGCGTCCGGCGGCGCCCGACACGGGGATCATCTTTCGCCGGATCGACTTCGACGAACCGGTGGTCATACCGGTCGCGCCGTACAACGTTGGCGATACCACCCTCAATACGACACTCACCGCCGATGGCGCGAGCGTGTCGACGGTCGAGCATCTGCTCTCGGCAATGGCCGGCCTTGGCATCGACAATGCGTACGTCGACCTCAGTGCGCCGGAAGTGCCGATCATGGATGGCAGCGCGGGCCCGTTCGTGTTCCTGATCCAGTCGGCCGGTATCGCGGAGCAGGAGGTGGCGAAGCGCTTCATCCGTATCCGCAAGCCCGTGCAGGTCGATGGGGAAGAGGGCAAGTTCGCCCGTTTCGAACCGTACAACGGCTTCAAGGTCTCGTTCACGATCGAGTTCGACCATCCGCTGTTCAACGGCATGTGCCAGGAATCGGCGATCGATTTCTCGTCAACGTCCTTCGTCAAGGAGGTCAGCCGCGCGCGGACCTTCGGTTTCATGAAGGACATCGAGGCGATGCGTGCGCGCAACCTGGCGCTCGGCGGCAGTCTCGACAACGCCATTGTCGTGGACGATTATCGCGTGCTGAACGAGGACGGACTGCGTTACCACGATGAGTTCGTCAAGCACAAGATCCTCGACGCGATCGGCGACCTCTACCTGCTCGGGCACAGCCTGATCGGCTCCTTCCACGGGTTCAAGTCGGGCCATGCGTTGAACAATGCGCTGCTGCAGGCCCTGCTTGCCGATGAGTCGGCGTGGGAAGAGGTAACCTTCGAAGACGCCAGCCTCGCACCGATCTCGTATACCGATTCGGCTGAAGCCGTCGCCTGAGCTTGACCCGCGTGTGCCCCGGGGTTTCCGGGTTTCCGGGTTTCCGGGGGGGCATCCGGGGCGTCGGTCCAGGTCGTCGGACGATTCTTTTACCCCTCTGCGGAGGGCTTCCCGCGTGCGGCCAGACGTCGCAGTGAGGCCGCGAGCTGCTCGTCGTCGACATCGTCGGCCAACTGTTCGAAGGCACGCGCGACGCCGGCCGATGGCTCATCGCCGGGTGTTCTGCTGCGGCGGGGCGGCGCTTCGGGCTCCGGGCGGCCGACCCGGATTCTCAGGCGTGTTAGCGAAAATTTGTCCAGCTGGTTGAAATGCCCGATAATTTGACTGGCAGCAAAATGGATTCGCGAACGCCAGGCCGGTGAATCGGCGATCAGGACCAGCGTGTCGCCATCGACGCCGGCCACACGACAATGGGGCCGGCACTCCGCCGGCAGGCAGATGGTCAATTGTTGCTCCAGCACGGCCAGCGTGGTGACACGCTGGCGCAGGTGCGAGGGAATCACGCCAGGGAGAGCGCGCATACAGAGGTCCAGTGCATGAACGTCACGTTACTTGCCTGTTTCAATCATCGGTCGTTCAGTCTGTCGTTTCATCGACCCACGCATTATGCGCTTGTGGGGCTGGTTTGCGCAGTGGTCGTCGGTGGATCCGTGGCGGGCGGCTACCACGTCGGCTACGGCCAGCAGCAATCCGAGGCGGAGCGCCTGTGGCAGGCCGAAATCCAGGCTCAGGAGCAGGAAATCGCCCGCATGCGCGAGGACAAGCGCGCGGAGGTCGCCGCCCTCAGTAATCGCCTGGCGGACCTGCGCGGGCGCCTGAGTCAGATCGACGCGCTCGGGCGCAATCTCGTCGATGCCGCGGGGCTCGATCTGGGTGAACTGGAATTCGATCGTGCTGGACCCTCCGGTGGGCCATTGCTGAGTCTGGATGCCGAGTCCGGCGAGACCGCGACGGGCTTCGGTGAAATCCGCCGCTCCACGGAGCGGATCGATGGCCAGATTTCCGACCGCAAGCGCAAATTCAGTGTGGTCGAGGGGTTCCTGCTGGATCGCGGCCTGGAGACGGAGACGACGCCGGCGGGCTGGCCGATCGACAGCGGCTGGATCTCTTCCGGTTACGGTCATCGCACCGATCCGATCACCGGGCGCGACGCATTCCACAGTGGTACGGATTTCGCGACCCATGAGGGCACGGAGATATCCGCGGTTGCCGGGGGCGTCGTGACCTTCTCCGGACGCCGCGGTGCCTATGGCAACCTGATCGAGATCAATCATGGCAACGGTTACACGACCCGGTATGCCCACAACAAGGAAAATCTGGTGCGCGTGGGCGAGGTCGTTCGCGCAGGCGACACGATTGGCCTGGTGGGTACCACGGGACGCTCGACCGGTCCCCACGTCCATCTCGAGGTGCGCAAGCAGGGGCAACCGAAGAATCCGGCGCCTTTTGCATCTGCCGAGCGCTGAGTGCGCGCGACCTCCGGTTGATCCGGAGCGGGCCGAACCGGCGCCCGCCCCGGCGGCAGCCGCGTTTGCCTTCCACCTGCCGGTTGGAATCCGCAGCCGCGCGCTTTACCATCCCGCTGTTGTGCCGGTCGTCGGCCGACGTGCAGGTTGAAGCCTGCCGGCGGGCACCACCGGTCGCTGTGCACCACCGTGGAACCCGCCGCGCTAGCAGGGAGAACGGACGTACAGTCTCATGGCCCGATGCCCGGACCGCGCGGATAACGCCCGGGTCCGCGCAAGCGCCCGGGCCTTCGCCCCATAGCTACTGGACAACTCATGTTCGGCTCGATCGTTCGCAAGGTATTCGGCACGCGCAATGAGCGTCAGCTCCGCCCCACCTATCGCCAGGTGCGGACCATCAACAGTCACGCCGAGGCGATGCAGGCGCTGAGTGACAGCGAGCTGCGCGCCAAGACCGATGAATTCCGCGAGCGGCTCGCGGCCGGGAGCGAGCTCGATGACCTCCTGCCCGAGGCCTTCGCCGTGGTGCGCGAGGCATCCGACCGTGTGCTCGGCTTGCGCCACTTCGATGTGCAGATGGTCGGCGGCATCGTGCTGCACGAGGGCCAGATCGCCGAGATGAAGACCGGTGAGGGCAAGACCCTGGTGGCAACCCTGCCGGTCTACCTCAATGCCCTGACGGGGCGTGGTGTCCATCTGGTCACGGTGAACGATTATCTGGCCCAGCGTGACGCCGCCTGGATGGGGCGGCTGTACGAATTCCTCGGCCTGTCGGTCGGCGTCATCCTCAGCGGCATGCAGACCCCGGACCGGCGCGCCGCGTATGCGGCCGATGTGACCTACGGCACCAACAACGAATTCGGCTTCGACTACCTGCGCGACAACATGGCCTTCTCGAAGGATCAGAAGGTCCAGCGCGAGTTGCACTTCGCCATCGTCGACGAGGTCGATTCCATCCTCATCGACGAGGCGCGAACGCCGCTGATCATCTCCGGCCCCGCGGACGCGGGCTCGGATCTCTACCACAAGATGATCCCGGTGGTGCAGAAGCTCAAACCCGAGCATGACCCGGAAGACCCCGAGGATGACGGTGATTACGCCGTCGACGAAAAGAACAAGCAGGTCCATCTGACCGAAATCGGCACCGAGCGCGTCGAGCGTCTGCTGGTCGAGCACGGCCTGATGGACGAGGGCGAGAGCCTCTACAACGCGGGTCAGATCTCGCTGCTGCACCACCTCAATGCAACGCTGCGCGGCTGCACGCTGTACCAGCGTGATGTCGATTACATCGTGCGCGATGGCCAGGTGGTGATCGTCGACCAGTTCACCGGCCGCACCATGCCGGGGCGGCGCTGGTCCGAGGGCCTGCACCAGGCGATCGAGGCGCGCGAAGGCGTCGAGGTCAAGAGCGAGAATCAGACGCTGGCCTCGATCACGTTCCAGAACTTCTTCCGCCTTTACAACAAGCTTGGCGGCATGACCGGTACCGCCGATACCGAGGCGCGCGAGTTCAAGCAGATCTATGACCTGGAAGTCGTGCCCATCCCCACGCACCGACCCATGGTCCGCGATGACCGGCCCGATCTCGTCTTCCTCGACGAGGACTCGAAATACGACGCCATCGTCGAGGACATCGAGGACTGTGTCAGCCGGGGGCAGCCCGTGCTGGTGGGCACGACCTCGATCGACAACTCGGAACGCCTGTCGACGGCGCTGGAGAAGAAGGGCATCGAGCACAACGTGCTCAATGCCAAGCAGCATGAGCGCGAGGCGCAGATCATCGCCGATGCGGGCCGCCCGGGTGCCGTGACCATCGCCACCAACATGGCCGGCCGCGGTACCGATATCGTGCTCGGCGGCAACCTCGACTCCGAGCTGGCGAGCCACGGTGACGATCTGACCGACGAGCAGCGCGAGGAGATCGTCTCGGCATGGCAGACGCGCCACGACCAGGTGATCGAGGCGGGCGGTCTGCACATCATCGGCACCGAGCGCCACGAATCCCGGCGCATCGACAATCAGCTGCGCGGCCGTTCCGGGCGCCAGGGCGATCCGGGCTCCAGCCGCTTTTTCCTGTCGCTCGATGACCCGCTGATGCGGATCTTCGCCTCCGACAAGGTCTCGGCGCTGATGCAGCGCATGGGTCTGCAGGAAGGCGAGGCGATCGAGCATGGCTGGGTTACCCGCGCGATCGAGAACGCGCAGCGCAAGGTCGAGGGCCACAATTTCGACCAGCGCAAGCATCTGCTCGAGTTCGACGACGTCGCGAATGATCAGCGCAAGGTGATCTACGAGCAGCGCAACGAATTGCTGGAGGTCGAGGACGTCAGTGAGACCGTGCAGTCGATTCGCGCGGATGTCATCGACAATTTCATCAGCGACTACATCCCGCCCGATTCGATCGAGGAGCAGTGGGATGCGAAGGGGCTGGAAGAAGCGCTCGCGCGCGAGTTCCTGCTGGAACTGCCGATTACCCAGTGGCTCGATGAAGAGACCGATCTGGAGGAGCGCTCGCTGCGCCAGCGCATTCTCGAGCGCGCCGAGGCGGTGCACGCCGAGAAGGAGGAGCTCGCCGGCAGCGGTGCGATGCGCCGATTCGAGAAGGCGGTACTGTTGCAGGTGCTGGACAGCCACTGGAAGGAACATCTGGCGGCCATGGATTACCTGCGTCAGAGCATCGGTCTGCGCAGCTTTGCCCAGCGCAATCCGAAGCAGGAATACAAGCGTGAATCGTTCCAGATGTTCGCCGAGATGCTGGATCGCATGAAGCACGAGGTCATTCGCGTGCTGTCGCGTGTCCGCGTACGCACCGAGGAGGATGCGGAAGCGGTGGAGGCCGAAAACCGGCCGAACACGGAAGCGATGCAGTATCAGAAGGCCGAGGCGCAGTCGGCCGTCAGCCAGCGGGAAACGGCCGCGGCGGACGGAGATGGCGAAGACGACGGGCAGCGCGAGCGCAAGCAGGCTGCCGCGCCGGCCGAACCCTACGTGCGCGAGGGCCGCAAACTGGGCCGCAACGAAGCCTGCTGGTGCGGCTCGGGCAAGAAGTACAAGCACTGCCACGGCAAGCTGTCCTGACCGCGATGGACAAGAGCACGGACCCGGAGGCAAGAGAACTCGAGGCAAGCGATGCCGAGGCCGGGGAGGTTGCCGTCGCAGGCGTCGCCTTGGGGGCTGCCTGCGCCGGACTCAAGCCGTCGGGCAGACCGGACATCGCCGTGCTCCACCTGGATGCCGGCACGTGCACGGCGGCCCTGTTCACCCGCAATGCCTTCTGCGCCGCACCGGTGCATGTCGCTCGCGCGCATCTGCAGCAGGGTGAGCCCGGTTTCCTGCTGATCAATTCAGGCTGTGCCAATGCCGGCACCGGCGATGCCGGTGAGGCCGACGCGCGTGCCGCCTGCGCCCACCTGGCGGAAATCGGGGGCGTGGATGCCGCGGCCGTACTGCCTTTCTCCACGGGGGTCATCGGCCCGCGGCTGCCGCTGGACAAGCTCCGTGGCGGCATCGATGCCTGCATGGCTGATCTTGCCGCCGATCACTGGCCGGCCGCCGCCGAGGCGATCATGACCACCGATACGCGCCGCAAGCTGGCCACGCGCTCGGTCAGGCTCGCGGATGGCGAGGTGCGCATTACCGGCATGGCCAAGGGCGCGGGCATGGTCCGGCCCGACATGGCGACGCTGCTCGCCTTTGTCGCGACCGATGCCGCGATCGGCCGCGAGACCCTTGACCGCCTGCTGCGGCGGGCCGTCGACCAGTCGCTGCACTGCATCACCATCGACGGCGATACCTCCACCAACGACGCCGTCACCCTCTCGGCGACGGGGGCATCCGGTGTCGGGCTGGTGGCTGCGGGCGACGAAGCCGCGTTTGCCGCCGCCCTCGATGAGCTGTTCGTCGACCTCGCGACCGGCATTATTCGTGATGCCGAGGGTGCGACGCACCTGATCGAGATCCGTGTGACCGGGGGCGAAGACGTTCAGGCCTGTCGCGAGGTTGCGTTCACCGTCGCCCACTCGCCGCTGGTGAAAACCGCCGTGTTCGGTGGTGATCCGAACTGGGGTCGCATCCTCGCTGCGGTTGGCCGGGCGCCCATCAACAAGCTCGATGTCGCGGGTGTCGACATCCGCCTCGGCGACATCGAACTGGTCGCGGGCGGCCAACCGGTCGCCGGCTACGACGAGGAGCGGGCGGCTGCGGTCATGGCACAGGATCACGTGGTGATCACCATCGGCCTGGGGCGCGGCGAGGCCGCGGCGACGGTCTGGACGAGCGACCTGTCACATGACTACGTCCGCATCAACGCCGACTACCGGACCTGATCCGGCACGCATACGGGTTGCCGTGGGTGTCGTTACCGCGGCCGATGGTTCCGTCCTCGTCGCCGAACGTGATGCCGCCCGTCACGCGGGCGGTGGGCTCGAGTTCCCCGGCGGCAAGATCGAGCCGGAGGAAGCGGCCGAACAGGCGCTCGCCCGCGAGCTGGCGGAAGAACTCGGCTTGCAGGTGGCGACGTCCACCCCCCTCATGCGGCTGCAGCACGACTACCCGGATCGTCGGGTGGAGCTCTGCGTCTTCCGGGTAACGGCCTGGCAGGGCCAGCCGACGGGCTGTGAAGGGCAGGCACTGCACTGGCTGCCCGCGAGCGAACTCGTGGCGGCACACTTCCCGGCGGCCAACCGGCCCATCGTGGCCTGTCTGCAGTGGCCCGCGCGTCTGGCGGTAACCGCTCCCACCCTTGTCGATAACGCGGGCGAACTGGGCCAACGCGTGGTCGCGGCTCTGCAGACGGGCAACGCCGTACAGCTGCGCCATCCCGACGCCGACCCAGGCACCTGGCAGCGGCAGGTCGAAGCGGTGCGCGATGCCATTGCTTCCGCCGGTGGTTCACTGGCGCCGGCACAGGTCCAGCTCAACACTCACATCGACGACCCATTGGTCCACGCCGGCGGCTTCGGCCTTCACCTGTCCGCGGCGCGTGCCGCGGGCTGCACCGGGCGACCGGAAGGGGTTGGCCGATTCTCGTGTTCCGCGCACAGCCGCGAGGAACTGCGTGTGGCCGAGCGTATCGGCGTGGACTACGCGGTGGTGGGACAGGTGCGGCCGAGCACGAGTCATCCGGGCCGGCCGGGGCTGGGCTGGGCGGGGCTGGCCGAGCTGCTGGCGGCCACGCCGCTGCCGGTGTACGCCATTGGTGGGCTGGGCATCGACGATGTGGCCGCAGCGCGCGACCACGGGGCCGTTGGCGTTGCCGGCATCCGGGCGTTCTGGTGATACCGCCGGCGCCTGCCCCGGCGCGTTACATCCCGCAACAGGCCAGTTCGAACGCGATATCCCGGCGGATCTGCTGGGCGCGATGCGCCGGCGTGTCCTGCTGGTAGAAGCGCACGGTGAAGCGTTGCCGACCGGCGCTGACTTCGGGGAAGCACGGGCCGGCATCCGCGCTGGGGCGTACCCGCAGCAGCTGGATCGTGTGCCCCGGCGGCAGCATCTGTTCGTAGAAGCCCCCTGGCGCCGACAGGGACTGCCACTCGACCGTATCCCGGACCAGGGCCATGCAGCGGTCGATGCCCTGACGCGCCGGCTCCAGCGGCTTGAGCCAGCTCTCGATGGTGTCATGGCGCTCGCTGGCGGAGCGTTGCAGCCAGCGCTGATAGCCCGGCATCTCGATGATGCCCGGGCGTCCCCCCGCGGAGGTGCGCTGCTGGAGCTGGTTGAGCAGTTCATTGCTCTTGAGTTCCTGGCCGATTGCGCCCGGGCGCTCGTGCAGCGAGGCGAGGAGCCGTTCCTGGCCATCCAGGATGTCGGCCAGGCGCTGCTGATCGAGCTGGTCACTCGCCTGGCTGCCGAGGCGCTCGAGCGCGCCACGCTGGCGGTCCAGTTCCTTGATCAGTTCCAGCTTCGAGTCGCCCCGGGTGACGATCTGCGACAGCTCGAGGATGGCGGCGATGGCGGCATGCGTATCCCAGATCGAGTCACCGGACAGATGATGGTCGATGCGCGCGAAGACCTGCTCCAGGCGCAGGAACAGGCGATAGCGTTCACTCAGGGGCTGTTCGAAAATATCTACCAATGGGATGTCTGCCAAGGATGGTTACCGTGCGTGGTTCTGCATGGACACAGGTCGGTCACAAAGGGTTCCGCCTGTGCGGAGCGCGGCTGACAATAGTCCGCGGTGGGCGTCGGATTGTCCGCCAACTGTCCCGCGGGTTCAATGGCCGTGCGCACGCTCGCCGGCCAGGCGGCGATATTGCGCATCGAGTTCGGTGATCCGTGCCTGCAGCCCAGAGCCGCGAGTGCTGTCGCTGGTACTGTCGCTGTCGTTGACGATGACGTCGTGGGCGTGGCGCAGCCGCTCCTCGCGGCCGACCTGACGATCGAGGATGGCACGCGCCTCCGCTTCGCTGGCGCCGTCACGCGCCTGCAGCCGGGCCAGCTGCACCGACGTCGGCGCATCGACCACGAGAATGCGGTCGAAACGCGCCTGCTGGCCGGTCTCCACCAGCAGCGGAATCACCGCCAGCGCCCACTCGGCACCGGCCTGCTCATGGGCGTCGAGCCGGGCATCCATCGCCGCACGTATGCGCGGGTGGAGGATCTGCTCGAGCCGGGTCCGGGCGGCGTCATCGGCAAAGATGCGGGCGCGGAGTTGGCGGCGGTCGAGCCGACCATCGGCATCGAGGACCTCGGGCCCGAACGCGTCGACCACCGCCGCGAGGCCGTCGCTACCCGGCGCAACCACCTCGCGGGCGAGAACATCCGCATCCACGACCGGCACGCCGAGGCGGGCGAAGGCGTCGGCGACAAGGCTCTTGCCGCTGGCGATCCCGCCGGTCAGTCCGACCCGCAGCATGGATCAGGTCATGACCCAGAGCAGATAGGCCCGGGTAATGGCATCACCCCAGAGCAGTGCGATCCAGCCGCCGGCGGCGAGATAGGGACCGAACGGGATCGGCACGGTGCGATCCTGCCCACGGGCGAGGATCAGCGTGATGCCGACCACCGCACCCACGGCCGAGGACAGCACGACGATCAGGGGCAGGCCCTGCCAGCCGGTCCAGGCGCCGAGCGCCGCGAGCAGCTTGAAATCGCCGAACCCCATGCCTTCCTTGCCGGTCAGCAGGCGGAAGCCCTGGAACACCGTCCAGAGCACGCCATAGCCCAGGATCGCGCCGAGAATGGCATCGACGGGGCTGGCAAAGCCGATGCCGGCAACGGCCGCCAGCAGACCGAGCCAGAGCAGGGGCAGGGTCAGGTCATCGGGCAACAGCATGGTGCGCAGATCGATGACCGTCGCCGCGAGCAGGATCCAGGTGAATACCAGGGCGAACAGCGCGGGCCAGCCAAAGCCGAAATGCCAGGCGACGACCGCGCCGAGCAGCGCGGCGGCAAGCTCGACCAGCGGATACTGCACGCTGATCGGCCGGCCGCAGGCCCGGCATTTCGCGCGCAACAGCAGCCAGCTCAGCACCGGGATGTTGTCGCGGGCGCGGATGGCCGTGCCGCAGTCGGGGCACTGCGACCCCGGCCAGGCGATATTGCCGGGGCCGGCCGGCGGCTCGGGCAGGGTATCGGTGGCCACGCCCTGGCTTTCGAGCCATTCGCGGCATTCCTCCGCCCACTGCTGCTCCATGCGTCGCGGCATGCGCGCGGCGACGACGTTCAGGAAGCTGCCGACGACCAGGCCGATC
>CAZJGZ010000085.1:0-10360 GCA_964545695.1 uncultured Ectothiorhodospiraceae bacterium
CGACCTACGTCATCGCCTACGCCTATACCGATTTCCTCCAGTTCACGGGGCCGGTACAGACGGGCCTGCGTGAACTCTTCGACTGGAGTCGGCACGACTACTTCTTCCCCAATATCCGCTCGCTTGGTGGCGCCATCATCCTGCTGTCGCTGGTGCTCTATCCCTACGTCTACCTCCTGACCCGCGCCGCCTTCCTCGAGCAGTCCGCCTGCGTGCTGGAGGTGGGGCGGACACTCGGGCGCACGCCGCGGCGCCTGTTCCTGGGCGTGGCCGTGCCGCTGGCGCGGCCGGCGATCGCCGGCGGCGTGGCGCTGGCGCTGATGGAGACGCTGAACGAATTCGGCGCGGTCCAGTTCTTCGGCATCGATACCTTCACCACCGGCATCTATCGCACCTGGTTCGGTCTGGGCGAGCCGATTGCCGCCGCACAGCTCGCGACCTGTCTGCTCGTGTTCGTGATCGTGCTGGTGCTCGTGGAGCGCTGGTCGCGCGGCCATGCGCGCTACTTCCATACCTCCGGCCGCTACCGCAATCTGCCGCGGTTCCCGCTCCGGGGTGGCAAGGCCGCGCTCGCCTTCCTCGCCTGCGCGCTGCCGGTCGTCATCGGCTTCGCCCTGCCAGCGACATTGCTGACATTGATGTCCATCCGTGGTGGTGATCCACTGTTCGGTTCGCGTTTCCTAGGGCTCGCCGGTAATAGCCTGTTGCTCGCAACCACCGCGGCCGTACTCGCGGTCGGATTGGCCCTGCTGCTCAGTTATGGCGTGCGCCTGCACCGCAATCGCGGAACCAGCGCGGCGGCCCGCGTCGCCTCGATGGGCTACGCCATCCCCGGCTCGGTCATTGCGGTCGGCATCCTCATGCCGCTGGGCTGGATGGACAATGCGGTCAACGAGTTCATGCGTGACCGCTTCGGCATCATACCCGGCCTGATCTTCACCGGCACCATGGTCGCGCTCGTCTATGCCTACGTCGTGCGCTTTCTCGCCGTCGCCTACAACGCGGTCGAGGCCAGCCTGGAGAAGGTGACGCCGAACATGGATGCCGCCTCGCGCACGCTGGGCAAGACCGCCGGCCGAACGCTGCGGCTGGTCCATGCACCGATCATGCGCGGCAGCCTGATTGCCGCCGGCATTCTCGTGTTCGTCGATGTGATGAAGGAACTGCCGGCGACCGTGATTCTGCGGCCGTTCGATTTCGACACCCTGGCCATCCGTGCCCACGAACTGGCCTCGGATGAACGCCTGGCCCAGGCATCGACCTCCGCCCTGACCATCGTCGTCGTCGGCGTGATCCCCGTCATCGTCCTCAGCATCGCCATGGGCCGTTCACGTCCGGGGCATACCGGCGTCAACGAGTAGTTAGCGCGCGCCGGGCGCTGTCAGGCCGCGCTCACGCACGGCCGCGCGCAGCAGCACGGCGCAGACCAGCGTCATCAGGATGAGGTAGAGGGCACTGCCCTGCACGCTCCACAGGCGCGCGCCCTGGAAGGTCAGCGTGCCGAAGTGAACCATGGCGGCGCCGACCAGGGCGACGGCAAGGAAGGTCTCGCGCTCGGTCACGATCAGTTCACGCGCGGCGCGGGCGATCGCCCAGACATGCGCGCCGACCCAGAGCAGCGTCCAGGGAATGCCCATGGCGACGAGCAGGTTGAGCCAGGTGCTGTGGTAATTACCCGAGCCGCCGCGGTCCTTGCCCCAGATCTCGTGCAGCATGTCGCGCACCGATCCCGGGCCGACGCCCCAGAGCGGATGCTCACGAATGTCGATAAGCCCCTGGCGGAACATGCGGTAGCGGTCGCCGAACGAACCGCCGGGTACGTCTTCCTGCTCGACGCCGCCGGAGAGCAGGACGGCAATGGTTTCCGTGTCGCGTAGCAGCCGGTTGGAGAGAATCTCCCACGAGGCGATGACGGCGATGATGAACAGTGCGCAGCCGCCGCTGGAGGCGATGAGCGCGAAGCGACGCTGGCGCGGGTCGGCATGGCGCCACAGGTACCAGCCTCCGGCAACGGCGAACACCAGCATCGTGCCGAGCATGGCCAGCCAGGCGGCGCGCGCCTGGGCGGCGAGGAACACGAACAGCGCGAATGCGGTGAGCGCGGCGCCGAGGCCGGCTGCGCCCCAACGCAGCCCCGGATGCCAGTCGCGCCCCGTGCGCCAGCAGCCGATCATGGCGGCGATGGCCAGGAACAGGACGGTCGCAGACATGATGCCGGCCTCGCCGAACGCGGAGCCAAAGGGCCGTCCACCGCCCGGCAGGCCATGCATGAGGCGATCCCAGTTTTCAACCATGTAGACCACCAGCCCGAGACCGACCAGCAGAAGCAGGAGGAAACGGTAGCGCCACCAGGCCGCGACCCAGAGGGCGAACAGCAGCGGCAGCAGTGGTGTGAAGCGGGCGTGATGCCAGACCGCACGCTCGTCGGGGTCCATGCCGCGGGCCTCCGCGGTGGCGAGGTCGACCCAGCCGCGCAGAAAGACCCAGGCAAAGAGCACGACGACCAGCCAGAACAGCGGCTCGCGCAGCAGGATCGGCAGTGTGCGGTCGGCGGCGACGATCAGCCCGACGAGTACGAGGAACATGCCGAGGTACATGGCCGTGGGGCTGCGCAGGCCGAGGAGGAAGATAAAGACGATGCCGGTGAGGCCAACACTGGCGGCAATACGCAGGCGCAGGGAGCGCTCGGGCGTGAGGTGCAGGTTTGCGGTCATGCCGGTACTTCCGGGGCGGATGTCGGGTCGAATGCGCGGGCCGAGAGTATAGCAGAGCAGTGGTTGGGTGGCGCGCTATGTGCGGGCAGCGCAGCCTCGCCTTGCTGGCGGTGTATCCGCCGTCCCGCTACTCCCTTGTCGACTGCGGGAACACGAATACCTGCGACCGGTCGAGCTGCAGGACTACAGGCTGGTTCTCGTCGGGCAGGAACACACCGGGCATCCGTGAGTGTAGATGCGACTCGCTGCCATCTGTGCCGTGCGCGCACACATGGATCATGCTGGTGCGGCCGAGCAGGCGGGAAACGATGACGTGGCTGCAATTATGCTCACCCGGCTGACCCAGTGGTACCAGATGGATCGCCTCCGGCCGGATGAGCACATCGACGCGCATGCCGTCGGCCAGATCGGGGGTCTCGATCGGACCGGCGATGGTCTGTACGACCCCGTTGTCCACCACGCCCTCGATCCGGTTGACGTCGCCGAAGAAGTTGACCACGAACGGCTCGGCGGGGTTGCAGTAGAGGTCGATGGGGCGCCCCACCTGCAGCAGGCGGCCATCCTTCATCAGCGCGATCCGGTCGGCCATGAACATGGCTTCCTCGGGATCGTGGGTCACCAGCAGCGTGCCGGTGCCGGTGCGTTTGAGTGCGTGCAAGGTGTCGTCGCGGATCCGGTCGCGCAGACGCGCATCGAGGCCGCTGAAGGGCTCGTCCAGCAGCATCAGCGGGGGTGACGGCGCCAGCGCCCGGGCCAGCGCAACCCGCTGCTGCTGGCCGCCGGACAGCATGTGCGGATAGCTGTGGGTGTAGGCGCTCAGGCCCAGTTGTTCCAGCAGTGCGAGGCCGCGTCGCTCGCGTTCCCGTGGCTTGAGCCCGTCGAGGCCGAAGATGACGTTGTCGAGTACGCTCAGGTGCGGGAACAGGGCCGAGTCCTGAAACATGAGGCCGACGTTGCGCTTTTCCGGGGGGATAGCGCGGCCGCCGGCGCCGTGGCTCATGGGCCTTCCGGCGATGTCGATCTGCCCTTCCTGCAACGGTTCGAGCCCCGCCGCAAGGCGCAGCAGGGTGGTCTTGCCGCAGCCAGATGGGCCCAGCAGGCAGACGACTTCGTGGGGATGAACCTCCAGGCCAATGTTTTCCAGCGCCGTGATGGCGCCGAACCGGTGGCGCAAGCCGCGCATGTTCAGCGCGGGCACCGTGTGCTCCGACTGCGCGTCTGGCACGTCGGGCGGCTGCGTCGACAGGTGCTGTTGAAGGCTGCTGCTCATGGGCGCTGGAACCCCTTTGCGGGTGCGGTTCGTGGCGGTACCCAATCAAGGTACCAGAGATGCGGACCAGAATGGTCCCCATCGGCCGATTGGGTGCCGGCCCGCTTTAGTCGGCGGACGCGCAGTCTCCGCGCAGCGATCGCGATGAATTGAGCAGTTTGCGCGCACGCTTTGGCGTGGTCTTGGCCTGATACTGGCTGCGCAGCGCGTGGGCGACCGATACCGTGAGCAGGTAGGTCATACGCAGGTCAGGTCGGAACTCGCGTCCCGCTGCGGTCCAGATTCGTGCGAGGACATCATCGAAGTCCCCGGCCAGATATCGCTGGCGCAGATCGATGCACGATGGATGCTGGCTGCGCAGCATATACAGGGCGTCGAAGAAGAAAGGCATCCACTCGGCGCGTTCAAGGTCGATCATGCCGGCCCTGCCGTCGGCCCCGATGATCAGATTGCCTGGGTGGCAGTCGCCGTGGCTGAACAGCATGGGTGCGTGCGTCAGCGTCTCGACCAGGCATTCGGCATCTGCGTTCAGCGCCTGGCGGAGCCATGGGGGAAGCGGCCAGCCGAGGACTTTCCGCACTTCGTCCTCGCGCCCGAAGGTCCCGGTCGCAGCCGGCGCATGGTCCAGGCACTGGCCGAGGAAGTCGCGGTAGCCGGCCGCATTCTGCTCCGGATTGCCCAGCTTCACCATCGTACCCGGCATCAGCGATTCGCGAATACCGTGGAGACCCTGCACGTCGGTTGCCAGCGGCTCGACGCTGGGGATGCGCAGCCAACCCCGCAGCTGCTCGGCATTGTCGAGAATACGCTCGGCGAGAGCGGCAGTCGGGAACAGGCGAATGATGTGGCGGCCATCGCGCGTGAGGAGCAGGGTGGCTTCACCGCGCACCAGGAGCACGTCGCCGGCATCGGGCGCATCAGCGGCGCCATCGGCGCGGGCGATGGCGCGCCCGCGCGGTGGCAACGCTTCTGCCAGCCGGTACGCGAAGTGGCGATCGATGTTGTTGTGCTCGAGAAAGCCCGTGCGGATTTCGCTGGCGCTCTCCCCGGGGGCGAGGTCACGGCTGGCAAGGTTCCAGCGCAGGGTATAGGTGCCGGGGGCCATCAGCACGGCAAACTGGTCGAGGCGACGGCAGACATCGCGGCGCGCACGCAGGGCCGGCCCGATGCGCAGCAGGGCGTCGAAACCGGGTTTCCGGCGCAGTTTTTTCTTCAGTGACATCGAGGCATCGGGTTGCTTGGCGTTGTGGGCGGAGCCGGCGCAGTGGACACGCCGGGTTTTCGTTGTGGTGATGCTAGCACGCATCCGGGCTGCAGTTGGTTGCTGCGGCTGCGATAATCCAGCGATGGCTTGCGATCGGCAATACCCTGATACGACGTCTGATACCACCTGCCCGCGTATCAACGCTGCTGCCTGGCCACAGTGGCGGGCGGCAGCTGTCGAGCGCGCCGGGGAGGCCGTCGAGAAGGCCTGTACATCTGCGGACGCCGAACATCTTGCTGCGGCCCGTGAATCATTGCGCGCTGCATTTGCCGCCAGCGACTTCATCGCCGAGGTCGCGCGCGCGCAGCCCGATCTTGTTGCCGGGCTGGCGTTCACCGCGCCCACCCAGCCACTTGACGCCGATGCCTGTCGGCAGCGTCTGGCCGCCGATGTTGAAGCTGCCAGTGGCGACGATGCGCGCGTCATGCGCGAGCTGCGCCGTTTTCGCAGCGCCGAGAGTGCGCGCATCGCCTGGCGTGACCTGTTTGGCCTGGCCGACATCGACACCCTGCTGGCCGAGCAGTCGGCACTCGCCGATGTCTGTGTGCATGTCGCCCTGAGGCACGCCGAGGAGGCCGAGCGTGCGCGCCACGGCGTGCCGCGCAGCGCAGCCGGTGATGAGCAATCGCTGGTCGTACTGGGCATGGGTAAGCTGGGCGGCTGCGAACTCAATTTTTCGTCCGATATCGATCTGATTCTGATCTATGGCGCAGCGGGACAGACCGATGGCGCCCGGCCGCTGGAGAATGCCAATTTCTTTACCCGCGTTGGTCAGCGTTTCATTCGCCTGCTTGATGAGCGCACGGTGGACGGTTTCGTCTATCGCGTGGACATGCGCTTGAGGCCGTTCGGCGACAGCGGTCCCCTGGTCATGCATCTCGGTCAGTTCGAGCAGTATCTGCTGACCCAGGCGCGCGAGTGGGAGCGCTTCGCGCTGGTCAAGGCCCGACCCCTGACCGGGGACACGGCCACCATCGAGGAGCTGGCAGGGCTGCTGCGTCCGTTCGTGTTTCGCCGTTACCTGGACTATGGGGCGTTCGAAGCCCTGCGCGACCTCAAGGCTCGCCTGGAACGCGAGGTCCGGCGCAAGGGCCTGACCGGGAACGTCAAGTTCGGCCGCGGCGGCATTCGCGAGATCGAGTTCATCACCCAGGCATTCCAGCTCATCCGCGGTGGCCGCGAACCACGGCTGCAGCACCGTGGCCTGGTGGGCGCGCTGGAGGCGCTGGCCGAGGCCGGCGAGTTGTCGCGGCGCGTCGTCGATGAGCTACTGGCCGCCTACCGCTATCTGCGCCGGGTCGAGAACCGCCTCCAGCTGTTCGCCGACGAACGCCGCCACGCCCTGCCGACGGATGAGGATGGCGACGCCCTGCTGGCGTGGATGCTGGGCGAGGTCGACGGGCCGGCATTCCGGGAGACCCTCGGGGGCCACATGGAACGGGTGCATGCGCGCTTCAAGCAGGTGTTCAATCTCCCGGCGGACGAATCGAATGCCGCCGATCCCCTGGCCGCGATCTGGGAAGCGGATGCCGATACCGACGACATGGTCGAGCGGCTCGGCGAGGCCGGATTCGCCGAGCCGGGCGAGGTCGCCCGGCGTCTGCAAGCCGTGCGTACCAGTACCCGCTACGAGGCCCTGACAACAACCGCGCGTGCCCGGTTCGACCGCCTGATGCCCTTGATCCTGCGCGACGCGGGCGCGACCGCGATGGCGGATCAGACACTGAATCGCTTGCTGACCCTGCTCGAGGCCGTGGCCAGCCGGAGTGTGTACCTGTCGCTATTGATCGAGAACGCCGGTGCCCGGCGGCGCCTGGTCGAACTGTGTGCGGCGAGCCCCTGGATCGCGGAATTCGTCACCGGCCATCCGGTGCTGCTGGATGAGCTGCTCGACCCCGATTCGCTGTTCGAGCCACCGGACCGGGATTCGGTCGCGCGCGAGATCGAGGACGCGCTGCGCGACGTGGATATCGAGGATCTCGAGACGCAGATGGACAAGCTGCGCCAGATCAAGCAGGCGAACGTCCTGCGGGTCGCGGCAGCCGACATCACGGGGCGCCTGCCGCTCATGCGCGTATCCGACCACCTCACCTGGATCGCCGAGGCCGTGCTGGAAGCCGTGGTCCGACTGGTACGCGCGCAACTGCTGGCGCGCCATGGCAGTCCGCGCGTGGCGCGCGACGACGGCGAGCTCGCCGCACCCGGCTTCGGCATCGTCGCCTACGGCAAGCTGGGCGGTCTGGAGTTGGGTTACGGCTCGGATCTCGATCTGGTCTTCCTGCATGACGGCGATAAAGGTGATCGCGGCACGGATGGCGAGCGCCCGCTGGACAACAGCGTATTCTTCGGCCGCCTGACCCAGCGCATTATCCACTTCCTCAACACGGCGACCCCGGCGGGCGTGCTCTACGAGATCGATACCCGCCTGCGCCCGAACGGCGCCTCCGGTGCGCTGGTCAGCGGCATGGACGCCTTCTCGCGCTACCAGCACGAGGACGCCTGGACCTGGGAGCATCAGGCACTGGTGCGAACCCGCATGGTGGTGGGTGATCCCGGGCTGCACGAGCGCTTCGTCGCCGTCCGCGCCGCCGTCCTCGCGCGTGAGCGCGACGCCACCGAGTTGCTGCGGCAGGTGGTGGAAATGCGTGAGCGCATGCGGCGCGAGCTCGCCCGCAACGACGCCGGGACCTTCGACCTCAAGCAGGCGCGAGGCGGTGTCGCCGATATCGAATTTGTGGTCCAATACAACACGCTGCTGCGGGCCGGCGATACGCCCGCACTGCTTAAATACACTGACAATATCCGTCTTCTGGAGGTGCTGGCCGATAGCGGCCATCTTGCGCCCGACGAAGCACGACTGCTTACCGATGCGTATCGTGCCTACCGTGCCCGCATCCACCGGCTGGCGCTTCTCGGACAGCCGGCGGTGGTCGAGCCGGATGCCGAGCTCGCCGAATACCGCGACGCGGTGGGTGCGATCTGGCAGCGGCGCATGGCAACGGACTAATCACGGGGAGAATGCGGCATGTCGATGGCCGACCGCGATGGCGTCATCTGGCTCGATGGCGAACTGGTGCCCTGGCGTGAGGCCAAGGTTCATGTGCTAACCCATACGCTGCACTACGGCATGGGCGTCTTCGAGGGCGTGCGCGCCTACGAGACCCCGAATGGCGGCGCCATCTTCCGTCTGCATGCGCACACGCGGCGCCTGTTCGACTCGGCGCAGATCATGCGCATGACCATCCCGTTCGACATGGACACCCTCAACGAAGCGCAGCGCACCGTCGTCCGCGAGAATGGCCTGCAATCGGCCTACATTCGGCCGATGTGTTTCCTCGGTTCGGAGGGCATGGGCCTGCGCGCGGACAATCTCAAGGTGCACACCATGATCGCGGCCTGGCACTGGGGCGCGTATCTGGGCGATGAAAGCATCGAGAAGGGCATCCGCATCAAGACCTCGTCGTATACGCGCCACCACGTCAATATCTCGATGTGCAAGGCCAAGGCGAACGGCAACTACATCAATTCCATGCTCGCTCTGCAGGAAGCCACGACCGATGGCTACGACGAAGCCATGCTGCTCGACAACGAAGGCTACGTCGCCGAAGGCAGTGGCGAGAACATCTTCCTGGTGCATGACGGCACGCTGTACACCCCGGAGCTGACGTCCGCGCTCAACGGCATCACGCGCGACACGATCCTGCATTTTGCGCAGGAGCTCGGTATCCCGGTGGTGGAAAAGCGCATCACGCGCGACGAGGTGTATATTGCCCACGAAGCCTTCTTCACCGGGACGGCCGCCGAAGTCACGCCGATCCGTGAAGTCGACAATCGCCGCATCGGCTCGGGTGTGCGCGGTCCGGTGACCGAGCAACTCCAGAAGATCTATTTCGATCAGGTGGAAGGCAAGCGCAGTCAGTATCCCGACTGGCTGACGCCGGTGGCCGACTGACCCCGGCTGGCGCCAAAACGAGGAGGCACTCATGCCCAATCCGCAAACTGCACTGAAGAAAGGCCTGCGGACGCCGAACGATCAGAACCGTTACGAGGTCACGCGGGACGAGCTGCCGATCCATTGCCCGTTGCCCAACACCAGTCTGTGGAACTCGCATCCGCGTGTGTACATCCCGCTGGAGGAGACCGGCCACGGCAAGTGCATCTATTGCGGTGCCGAATACGTGCTGGTTGACTCGTCCTCCTGAATCGTGGAGCAGGCAGGCCGTCGCGATCGGGGGGTGCTGAGAAAGGCGGTCCAGTTCGTGCGCCGACGCTGGCGCCGATGGCGCGCCGATGTGCATATTCTGTCCTTCCCCAAGTGTGGCCGGACCTGGCTGGTTCTGCTGATTGCCACTGCGCTTCAGCAGCATTACGGAATCCGGATGCGAAAGCCGCTGCGTCTGCGGGCCTATGCCTGGCGGCGGCGGGAGATTCCCTACATGCTGCAGCACCACGATGGCGGCCCGGAATTCAGTCGCCCGGAAGACCTGTCCACGGACAAGCAATTCTATGCCGGGAAACGCGTCATTTTCCTGGTGCGCGACCCTCGAGACGTCCTCGTCTCCACTTATTTCCAGAAATCCCGGCGCAACGACAATTATGCAGGCAGTCTTGCCGATTACGTGCGGCACCCCATTGGGGGGATCGAGACTATTGTCCGATTTTACAATATCTGGGCCGACAATCGCGGTGTCCCGCGGGACTTTTTGCTGCTCACCTACGAGGATCTGCACGCGGATACCGCAGGGCAATTACGCCGGGTGCTCGACTTTCTCGGTATCTCCAATGTGAGCGAGTCAACGATCGAGAAGTCCGTCGAATTCTGCCGTTTCGATAACATGCGCAAGCTCGAGGAAAGCAATGCGTTGGGCAGTTCGACGCTGTCAGCGCGTGATAGCTCGGATGACGAAACGTTCAAGACCCGCAAGGGTCAGGTAGGAGGGTACGCGGACTATCTCGACGCCGACGACATCACGTACATCGACAGTATCATCGAGCAGCACCTTGACCCGCTGTATCGAGATTATCGCAAGGTCGATGATAGCGGGGTCTCATGATCATCTGTCATCGCCACCGATTCATCTTCATCAAGACGCGCAAGACGGCGGGCAGCAG
>CAZJGZ010000086.1:0-4855 GCA_964545695.1 uncultured Ectothiorhodospiraceae bacterium
TGGTGTTCATCCCGCGGCCAGTGCGCGGCCTGATCGCCGTGGTAGGCCGCCACATCGTCCGCTGTGCCCCAGCCCTGCCAGCAGGCGACAAGTTCATCGCGCCAGTCGACACCGAGCATGACGTCGAGTGTCGCCGGGGCGGTAAGCAGTGCCGCGAACTCGTCCCACGCGCCGGCGCGCAGCAGCAGCCAGGGGCGCAGGTCCAGCGCCTCGGCCGCTGGCGCATCGCGGAACAGTTCCGCTACCCGATGCTCGAGCGCCTGGCGCTCACTGCCATGCGCGAGCCAGCCGCGGGCAACGGCCGCGCGCACGTCCGGGCCGGCGAGCGCGTAGTGCTCGCCCGTCTGGTAGAGCCAGTCGCCGGCAGCTTCGCGGGCGGCAGTAACGGCGGCGTCACCACCACCGGCGGCACGCTGCAGCAGCGCGGCGAGTTGATCGTGGCTGAGCCCGCTGCGCGTGCACCAGAGTGCGGCCAGAACCTGTGCCGTGTCGTCAGCCACTTGCGGCGCCACTGCCGCGCCCAGGGCTTCCGGCCCCGGCAGGGCGTGCGTGGGCCCGGTGTCCACCTCGGCCAGCTGCCAGCCACGGGCGCGCAGCATCGCCGCACTCGCACCCGCGGGCACGGCGGCGATCAACCGAATACCGGCGGGCAGCCAGGACGGCAGCCAGGCCAGCGCCTGCGATGCATCGTGGTCGTCCAGTGCATCCGGGCGGTCGAGCACGATCACCGCCCCGCCCTGCGCGGCCAGCCGAGCGAGCCAGTTCGGCAGCACCTCCACCCGCGCCTCGTTGCTTGCCGGCACGGGATCGCGCAGCCCGCAACAATCACGGATCCAGCGCAGCAGTCGCTGCAGCAGATGATCGGGATCGAGACTTTCGCGGGTACAGCCGGCGTGATGGCAAAACAGGGGGGCGGCGGCATCCTGCTGCCGGCGATAGCGTTCGCACCAGGCCGCGACCAGACCGGACAGGGCGAGACCGGCGCCGGTCAGTACCAGCGGCGGCTCCGCATTGCGCGCATGGTCATCGAGAGCCTGTGCCAGATCCGGCGGCAACGAGTCGTTCTGCCGCAGCCAGTGCGCATAGGCAGCCTGGTCCGCCTCGGTACGGCGCGCCACCGGGGGCAGAGGGGATTCGCTCATAAACCATCCAACAGGTGATCACTCCCGCCACCGCGACAATGGCGACGCGCTGTCGTTACAGTAGCACGCGCCCGATATGGTACAAATTGTCCCATCGACCCGGCGCGGCGGCTCATGGTGTGCCCGCGCGCGGGCACTGGTACAGGCGAGAGCATGAGCAACGCCCGATCCGACAATCCGGCAGGTTCCACGGACGACCGTATCGCACGCACGCGCCTGGCCATGCTGGTGGTCGACCGCCAGGCCCGCATCGGCGACTTCCTCCGTGCCCGGCTCTCGGGACGCTGCGACTTGATCGACAGCGTCGATGACGCCGCGAGTGCCGATCACGCCCTCGCCCGGCGCCGGTACGATCTGCTGCTGGTCAACACCGAACTGCCCGACGCCCACGGCAGCGAGTGGATCCGCCGGCGCCGCGACGAGGGCGATCCGACGCCGGTGCTGTTCGTCAGCGAACACAAGAGCGAGCACCCGGATCCACGGCTTCCCGCCACGGACTGGCTGGCCGTGCCCTTCGCGCTGGACCAGTTGCTGGCAGCGATCGGCCGCCTGCTCGATATCCCGCAGCCAACCGACATCGAGCACGAGGATACGGTCACGCCGGGCGAATTGACGGTCGCCGGCATGGTCTACCGCAGCGATGTGATGGCAGACCTGGTCGAGCGCGTTCGCCGTGTGGCCCACAGCAACACCACCGTACTGATCGAGGGGGAATCCGGCACCGGCAAGGAATTGATTGCCCGCTGCATCCATCGCTACAGCGGACGCCCGGGACCGTTCACGGCCATCAACTGCAGCTCGATCGCGCCCGAGCTGGTGGAGAGCGAGCTCTTCGGCCATGTACAGGGTGCCTTCACCGGCGCTACCCAGACGCGCGAAGGGGTCATGCGCTATTCCCACGGCGGCAGCCTGCTGCTCGACGAGATCGGCGACATGCCGCGAACCATGCAGGCGAAGCTGCTGCGCGTGCTCGAGGAGCACGTCATCCGGCCCGTGGGCAGCGAGCGCGAGGTCTCGATCGACGTGCGCGTGATCGCCGCGACCAACCGCTCGATGGCGGATGCCGTCGCCGCCGGCGAGTTCCGCGGGGATCTGTTCCACCGCCTCAACGTCATGGCCCTGCAGGTGCCGCCGCTGCGCGAGCGGCCCGAGGACATCCCCGCCCTGGTGCACTATTTCGCTGGCCGCCTGGCATGCCAACTCCAGGCACCGCCGCTGGCGCCCTCCAGCCAGGAGATGGAGCGGCTGCAGCACCATCCCTGGCCCGGCAACGTCCGCGAGCTGAAGAACCTGGTGGAGCGGGCGATGCTGCTCGACTGCTCCCCGCTGGAGTGCCTCGCCGACACCGACATCGCGGCGCCCGCGGGCAGCGGCGCGGGCTACCGGGAAGATGTGCCGATGGCCGCGGTCGAGCGCGACCACATGCTCAAGGTGCTGGCCGCGGCCGGGGGTAACAAGTCGAAGGCCGCGCGCCGCCTCGGCGTCAACCGCAAGACCCTGGAACGCAAGGTGAAGGCCTGGATCGACGGCGGCAAGTGACACGCGGATGGGGGAGTGCCCGGGATTTTTGTGAGTACCCGGGTGCGTGATTCAAAGGATCGCTACGTGTCCTCGACCACGATCTTGGGGAATCGAGTCGCGTAGCTGCGCGCCTGCAATGACAGGCGGGCGGTGACGGTCCGGGCAATCTCGAAGTAGGCCTCGGCCAGCCGGCTCTCCGGCTCCGCGATCACGGTCGGCTTGCCACCATCGGCGTGCTCACGGATGCTGCCGGCGAGCGGCAGCGAACCCAGCAACGGCAGGTTGTACTGCTCGGCCATGCGCTGGCCGCCGCCCTCGCCGAAGATGTGTTCCTCGTGGCCACAGTTGCTGCAGATGTGGGTGCCCATGTTCTCGATGATGCCGAGCACCGGCACGTTCACCTTCTCGAACATCTTCATGCCCTTGCGGGCGTCGAGCAGCGAGATCTCCTGCGGGGTGGTGACGATGACCGCGCCGCTGACCGGCACCTTCTGCGACAGGGTGAGCTGGATGTCGCCGGTCCCCGGCGGCATGTCGACCACGAGATAGTCGAGATCGCTCCAGCGGGTGTCGCGCAGAAGCTGTTCCAGTGCCTGCGTGACCATCGGCCCGCGCCAGATCATCGGCGTCTCTTCATCGATGAGATAGCCGGCCGAGATCGACTGGATGCCGTAGTTGACCATCGGCTCCAGCATCTTGCCGTCGCGCGACTCCGGCTTGCCGGTGATGCCGAGCATGCGCGGCTGACTGGGGCCGTAAATGTCGGCATCCAGCATGCCCACCGACGCGCCATCGGCGGACAGCGCCAGCGCCAGGTTGACCGCGCAGGTCGATTTGCCGACGCCCCCCTTGCCCGACGCCACGGCGATGATGTTCTTCACGCCGCTGACAGCCGATACGCCATGTGCGGCGGTGTGCGCATGGATGCGGCTGGCGACCTCGACCGTGACCCCATCCACGCCGGCCAGGTCACGCACGGAGCGCTCGACCATCGTCACCAGTGCACGGCGGGCCGCCCCACCGAGCGGAAAGCCGAGCACGATATCGATGCGTACGTGGCCGCCGTCGATGGCGATTTCCTGCACCGCCTTCGCCGCCACCAGGTCCTTGCCCAGGTGCGGTTCCTGCCACGCCTGCAGTGCGGTCTCGATCTGTTCCCGGGTAATGCCGCTCATGATTCCACTCGTGTTGATCGCTGCCCGCAGCGCAAGCGGGCAGCATCGACCCGGCCCCGAAACCTGTCAAGCCAGCGCTGAGGCCTTGCGGTCGGTCGGCGCACACGCGAGGGCTGCTGGACAAGCCTCGGAGCCGGTGTCAGATTGGCGCGGTGCGCACGGGCGCACGCTGCGGCGCGATCCAGCGCGCCGAACGAGCACAATTCATGAAGCGCCGTAGATTCTTCAAGATCTGCGCCGTCGGTGCCGGCTGTATCGCCGCGCCGACTGCCATCTGGCCTGCCGGCCCGGTGCGCGCCGAAGCCCGGGCGCGCAGCCTGCTGGTGCATGAAGGCGGCGAGCCCGTGGCGGCCTCGGACCTGGCCACCGGCGTCAACTACATCTTCCACTATCCCTACATCTCCACACCCTGCTTTCTGCTGCGGCTGTCCACGACACCCGAACCCCGTCAACTCACCACCCGCGATGGCGAGTCTTACCGATGGGACGGCGGCGTCGGTCCGGGCGGCACGGTGGTGGCCTTCTCCGCCATCTGTGCCCACCGCATGGCCCATCCCAGCCGCCAGGTGAACCACATCAGCTTCCGCCCGGACGAGACGGCGTTCGGCAGCGGCAATGGGGTCATTGCCTGTTGTGCGGAGAACAGCGTGTACGACCCGGCCGCGGGCGCGCGCGTGCTCGGCGGCCCCGCCCCCGAGCCGCTCGCCGCCATCCTCCTCGACTACAACGAGGAGGACGACAGTCTGTACGCGTCGGGGGTTGTCGGCGGCGACATGTTCCACCGCTTCTTCGACGAGTACGGCGCCCGCCTGGGCATCGAGTACCTGGCCGAGCCCGGAGGCTTTGCCGCCGCGGCGGCGGAGACGACGATGGTCCAGCGCCTGGACACCTTCACCGCCCAGACCATCACCTGCGGTGTCGACCCGGACAGCGACGATCCGGGCGTGCTCGGTCGCGACTGAACCCGCCGTCAGGACCCGTCGCGGGCCGCCGACAGCAGGTGTGCAAGCTGGTCGT
>CAZJGZ010000086.1:4955-8710 GCA_964545695.1 uncultured Ectothiorhodospiraceae bacterium
ACCCGCCGTCAGGACCCGTCGCGGGCCGCCGACAGCAGGTGTGCAAGCTGGTCGTGGCCGAGTTCGGCGGCGATGCTGGCGGCATCGTGGCCCGACTGTTCCCGGACCCCGGGATCGGCACCCAGCGCGAGCAGCAGCTCGACGATTTCGCGATTGCCCTGCTCGGCGGCCCGCATCAGCGGCGTCCAGCCGTAGACATCGTGGGTTTCGGTATCGGCGCCGCGCTCGACGAGGAGTTCGATGCTGTCAGACTGGCGCTTGACCGTCGCCAGCAGCAGCGCGCTCCAGCCGTTGCTGACGCGTGCGTCGGGATCGGCGCCGGCATCGAGGAGCTGGCGCACGACATCCGAGCTGCCGAAGGCGGCCGCATACATCAGCGCCGTGCCGCCGCGCGGATTCTCCGCCGCGACATCGGCCCCGGCCTCGAGCAACAGGTCGACGGCCGCGCGGTCGCCCTGGTGCGCCGCCCACATCAGGGCCGACTTGCCCGCATGCACACCGTCCGCCTCGATGTCGTCCGGGTCAGCACCTGCGGCCAGCAGCGCTGCCATGGCGTCGACATCCCCGTCGCGCGCGGCTTCTGCAAGCCCGTCAGCCACGGCGGGACCGGTCGCGAACAGCAGACTCGCGACCAGGAGCATGGGCAACAACCTCGGACGCAGAGCGACAGATCGGATCAAGCGTGGTGCTGGAACGAGGCCCGCTCGCTGACGATGTTCAGGCATGAATGGCACAGCCGTAACCGCACGGATGGACGCTTTCTTGTAGCGCGCGGCGCGTGCGGATGCAACCAGGCGGCGCGCGGCCAGCGCAACGCATGGTGCTACACTCGCATGCAAGGCAGCACGAACGGGCCCTGGCAGGCCGTCCGAACGCTGCCGCAACCCGGTCCGCGCGGCTTCGCCGCAGGGGCCGGCAGCACCATCCGGAGGCAACAGCATGATCCGGCGAAGCGGCCTCTGCGCCCTGCTCGTCCTCCTTCTGGCCCTCGTCGCCTGCAGCGATGATGACGACGTCGATGCCGACACCCCGGAGCAGGCCTACCGCAGCTTCTTCTCCACCCTGGCCGCCGGCCACACCGACGACGCCCTCGAAGAACTCGCACCCGAAGGCGCACTCGGCAACACCTTCACCAGCGGCGCCTACCGCATGCTCGCCACCGAGTTCGAGAATGCCGTGGAGCACCACGGAGACATGGACGCGATCCTCATCGACCACAAGGATGCCGCCGCCGAGGACAACGTAATGATCGAGGGCCGCATCCGCTTCCGGGATGGCACGGAGATGACGCGCAATATCCGCTTCACGCGCGAGGGCGAGCGCTGGGTCGGCCACATCTGACGGCCGGCGGCGCCCGACCCTTTACCACGCCCGAAATCCCGCTTCCGAAATCCCGCTTCCGGGCCCGGCCCAGGAGCCACCCAAGATGGCGCCACCCAAGATGTTGCGTTGCCCTTGTTGTGCGCCCCGGCGCATGCCCCGGAAACCCGCATTTCACCGTCCGGACGCTTTCCGCTACCAGCTTATCCACAGGTTACAAACACACTATCTAGTGGTTACCAGATTCATCGATAACCATTTGTTGTGGTTTGGGCGTTGACGCGAACGCACTCAGGTGCAATTCTCTACGCCAGTCGCCGCACGGGAGCGAGCGACAGCGCCCTGGCCGGGCGCACAGAGGGAGGGACTCACTGACGGATCATCACGCACACACCAAAACCACCGCTTCGGGGGCACTCGGCGGTGTTTTTACTGTCTGAACATACAGTATCGTTGTGGCGCACCAGATGCCATGGCGAGACAGCACACAGAGGTAGTCGAACAATGGATTTCCAGCCGATTTCGGACGATGCGTTCCAGGAAAAATATGCCAAACAGGGCGAAGATCGCGCCGCTCAGCGCGCGCGTGTCGCCAAGGCGCTCGCCAGCGTCGAGAAGAAGGACAAGAAGGGCTGGGAGAAGCGCTTCGCCCAGTCGCTGGCCGACGGCTTCGTGCCGGGCGGTCGCATCCAGTCCGGCGCCGGTACCGGGCTGCAGGTCACGCTGATCAACTGCTTTGTCCAGCCGGTCACCGACAGCATGGAAGGCATCGCCGAAGCGCTGCGCCAGTCCATGCTGACGCTCAAGGCCGGCGGCGGTGTCGGTTACGACTTCAGCGCCATTCGCCCCAAGGGCGCGCTGGTGCGCGCCGTCATGGCCGAGGCCTCCGGCCCGATCTCGTTCATGCGCGTGTTCGACCGCGCCTGCGAGACCATCGAGTCCGCCGGTTACCGCCGCGGCGCCCAGATGGGCGTGCTGCGCGTCGACCACCCCGACATCCGCGAATTCATCGAGGCCAAGTACGAGCGCGGCCAGCTGTCCAACTTCAACGTCTCCGTCGGCGTCAGTGACGAGTTCATGCAGGCGGTCGAGGATGACGGCTACTTCGAGCTGGTCCACGAAGCCGAGCCCTCCGAGCGCATCTTCCGCGAACAGGGCGATGACATCCGCTACGACGAAGCCAAGGGCAAGTGGGTCTACGAGCGCGTCCGCGCCCGCGAGATCTGGGACTTCGTCATGGAGGCGACCTACGACCACGCCGATCCGGGCGTGCTGTTCCTCGATCGCGTCAACAACGAGAACAACCTCTGGTATGCCGAGCGCATCGCCGCCTCCAACCCCTGCGGCGAGCAGATGCTGCCCAGCTACGGCTGCTGCTGCCTTGGCTCGGTCAACCTGACGAACTTCGTCGAGAACCCGTTCAGCGCCAATGTGCGCTTCGACTACGAGCGCTACAGCCGCGTCGTGCGCGATTCCATCCGCATGCTCGACAACGTCCTCGACGCCACCGCCTGGCCGCTGCCGGAACAGGACCAGGAAGCCGAAGCCAAGCGCCGCGTCGGCCTCGGCTACCTCGGCCTCGGCGACGCGCTGATCATGCTCGGCGTGCGCTAGGACAGCGACGAAGGCCGCGAGATGGCCGCCGAGATGACCCGCGTCATGCGGGACGAGAGCTACCGCGCCTCGGTCGAGCTGGCGAAGGAGAAAGGCGCGTTCCCGCTGTTCGATGCCGACAAGTACCTGCAGGGCCAGTTCGTCTCGCGTCTGCCCGAGGACATCAAGGCCGACATCCGCGAGCACGGCATCCGCAACAGCCACCTGATGTCGATCGCGCCCACGGGCACGATCACGCTGGCGTTCGCGGACAACGCCTCCAACGGCATCGAACCGCCCTTCTCCTGGACCTACCGGCGCAACAAGCGCATGCCGGACAACAGCACCCAGGCGTTCGACGTCGAGGACCACGCCTTCCGCGTCTGGCGCGAACAGGGCAACGACCCGGGCGAGATCGTCAACGGCCGCTATGCCAACCTGCCCGACTCCTTCGTCTCCGCGCTCGAAATGCGGGTCGAGGATCACATGAAGATGATCGCCGCGGTCCAGCCCTTCATCGACTCGGCCATCTCCAAGACCTGCAACGTGCCGGTCGACTACGACTATGCCGACTTCCGCGAACTCTACTCCGACGCCTGGAAGGCCGGTGCCAAGGGCCTGACCACGTTCCGCCCGAACGACATCACCGGCGCCGTGCTCGAGACCAACCACGACCAGAAGCAGCCGTCCGAGTTCGACGTCTCCGACGCCGACCGCCGCCTGCGCCTGGACAAGGCGCCCTCCCCGGCGCTCGCCAGCCTGCGCTGGCAGCACCGGCCCGACTTCAACGACGGCAACCCGGCGCGGACCTACATGGTCAAGCACCCGGGCGGCAAGTTCGC
>CAZJGZ010000086.1:8810-10268 GCA_964545695.1 uncultured Ectothiorhodospiraceae bacterium
AGCATCCGTTCGAAGTCTGGCTCAACGGCGCCGAACAGCCGCGCGGTGCCGGCGCCATCGCCAAGGCGCTGTCCATGGACATGCGCACGCAGGACACCGCCTGGCTCAAGACCAAGCTCGACAGCCTGGCCAAGGTGCATGACCAGCCCTTCGAGATGCCGATGCCGCCCGATGGCGAGGCCCGCCACGTGCCGTCCGCCGTCGCCGCCATCGCCATCCTCGTGCGCCACTGCTGCGAGCAGCTCGGCACCTTCGAGCGCGAAGCCGCCACGCCGGTGCTCGACGCCCTGATGTCGCCCAAGGAGCCGAAGACCGGCCCCAACGGCACGATGTCCTGGACCGTCGACATCCGCAACCCGAGCACCGGTGACGACTTCGTCCTCGGCATCAAGGAACTCGTCCTGCCCGACGGCGAGCGCCGCCCCTACAGCATGTGGCTGGCCGGCGACTACCCGCGCGCGCTGGACGGCCTGTGCAAGGTGCTCAGCTTCGACATGCGCGTCATCGACCCCGCGTGGATCGGCGCCAAGCTGCGCACCCTGGTCGACTTCCCCGAAACCCAGGGCGACTTCCTCGCCTGGGTCCCGGGCCAGGACCGCCAGGCGGTGCAGCCATCGACCGTCGCATATATCGCCCGGCTCATGGTCCATCGCTATCAGATGCTCGGCATCCTCGACAGCGACGGCTTCCCGGTGAACCCGATGGAAGTCATGTTCCACGACACCGGCACCAGCCGCCAACTGGGCGACAACGTCATCCCCATGCAGCAGCCGGAAGAGGCCGAAGCCGCCCGCGCCGTCGGCGCCAACGAAGTCACCCCCGGCAAACGCTGCCCCGAATGCGGCAACTACGCCATGATCAAGAAGGACGGGTGTGATTTCTGCACGGCTTGTGGAGCTATGGGGGGGTGTGGTTAGGCACCTGCAATTCCGACTTTTTTGCGGCACTCATAACGGGGGCAACTGCTGAGTCGCCCCCGTTTTCCCAGAAACTCACCCCCGCCGTTCCACCCCATGAACTTCAGTCTTAACGCCTAGCCTAGATCAAGGGCACCGACAGCCCCCAGAACAGGGCCAAGCGCCACTCTGGATGAATGGGTCAAGGCCATCAATACGACAGACGGCTTCGGGCGACGGGTCTGGGACGTCGCTTTCGAGCCCAGCTACGTGCGGGACATCGTCACTAAGCATGCGGATTTTTCCGAGGCAGTGGAATAAAGGGTTCCGGCTGTGGTATCGAGTCGTTGAAGGTCATGGAACTGACGGGAGGAAAAGGTGCCGACGATTCTTCGTGAAGGCCCTTATCGGCTATTCTGGTACAGCCATGAACTCGGGGAGCCGCCGCATGTGCACATCGACCGGGATGAGTGCTCGGCGAAATTCTGGCTGCAGCCGGTAGGCCTGGCAAGAAATCTTGGCTATCCGGCGCACGAACTCCGCACGATCAGAAACATTGTAG
>CAZJGZ010000087.1:0-7447 GCA_964545695.1 uncultured Ectothiorhodospiraceae bacterium
GAGCCATGAAGGGCAAGATTTTGTCAGTAAGTGACAGCGTGTGTCACAGATCGGAGGGCGGGGCTGTCAATCGATGCCCAGTTTCTTCAGTCGGTAGCGCAACTGGCGGTAGGTGAGGCCGAGCTCGCGGGCGGCGGTGGTGCGGTTCCAGCGTGCGCGTTCCAGCGTGGCCACCAGCACCTGGCGCTGCTGTGCGTCGATCATGGCCTCGAGTGACGCCGGTGTCGCCGTTTCGTCGGCATCCGGCCCGGCCGTGCCGTGATCCGGCTCGACGGTAACGGGTGCTGGTGGAAGCTGCAGGTCGTCCGGGCCGATTTCACTGCCTTCGGCGAGGGCGAGGGCGCGTTCGAGGATATTCTCCAGCTCGCGGACATTGCCGGGAAAGTCGTGCTGTCGCAGCGTCGCCAGTGCGGCCTCGCCGAGCCGGGGCTGGTCATGCCCGTAGCTGGCGGCCAGGCGCGCCAGAATGGCCTCGGCCAGCAGCGGGATGTCACCGGCGCGCTCGCGCAACGGCGGGACCTCCAGGGCAATGACGTGCAGGCGGTAGAACAGGTCGCGGCGGAAGTCGCCGCGCGCCACCGCGTCGGCGAGGTCGATATTGGTGGCGCTGAGGATGCGCACATCGGTATCGATCTCGCGCGTACCGCCGACCGGGCGCACGCGCTTTTCCTGGATCACGCGCAGGAGCTTGACCTGCATGTCCAGCGGCAGTTCGCCGATCTCGTCGAGAAACAGCGTGCCGCCGCTGGCCGCGCTGAACAGGCCTTCCTTGTCCGTGACGGCACCGGTGAACGCGCCGCGCTTGTGGCCGAAGAACTCACTCTCCATCAGCTCGCGCGGGATGGCGCCGCAGTTCACCGGGACGAAGGGCGCGTCCCGGCGCGGGCCGTGGTTGTGGATGAGCCGGGCGGCAAGCTCCTTGCCGGTGCCCGACTCGCCGGCAATCATGACCGGCGCCTGACTGCGCGCCATCTTGTGGATGTCCGCGCGCAGCTTGCGGATGGGTGCCGATTCGCCCAGCAGGCCGGACGCTTCGGTGGAGTCTTCACCGCTGTCGACGCGCTCGCCGGCAACATCCGGGGTCGGGGTATCGAGCTTGAGCGCCTGCTCCACGAGGTGCCGCAGATGGGTGACATCGAGGGGTTTGGTGACGAAGTCGAAGGCGCCGTTCTTGAGGGCGTCGATGGCGGTGTCCATCGAGCCGTAGGCGGTGATGACGGCAATGGGTGTCGTACCGCCGGCGGCGTTGATCTCCCGCACCAGCTCCAGCCCGTCGCCATCCGGCAACCGCATATCGGTCAGACAGAGATCCCAGCGCTGAGCAGCAAGATGTTCGCGTGCGGTGGCGAGATCGCCGGCGGTGGTGACGGTCAGTCCCATGCGCGCGAGCGTGATCTCGAGCAGCTCGCGGATATCCGGTTCATCGTCGACAATCAGCGCGCAATGGTCAGGCACGGTCTTCCCGCTCCGCATTGACAGAGCGCGAGCATAGCAGCCGTGGCGCGGGAATCGCAGGCAGTAGCTGTGCTCACTCGCCGTTGTCGGCCGCTTGCAGGGTGATGTGGAAGCAGTTGTGTCCCTCCACATGGTGGTAGCGCAGGCGGGCGCGATTGGCCTCGCACAGCTCGCGGGCGAGGAACAGACCCAGACCCGTGCCCTCGTGCCGGGTCGAGCGGAAGGGCTCGAACATGCTCGTGGCCAGTTCGGGCTCGATGGCCCGGCCGTCATCCTCGACTGCGAGCGTGGGCGTGTCGCTGTCATGCCCGACGCGCAGATGGATGGCGAGTGGGTGGCCATCGTCACGGACACCGTGATGCAGGGCGTTGTCACAGAGGTTGGTGACGATCTGCTCGAGATGGTTGCGGTCCATCAGTACGCGGAGCGGGCGGTCGGCGGCATGGACGCAGAGGCGGTCATCGGCAAGCGCGTGATCCAGGCGGTATGCGGCCGCGAAGTCTTGGGCCCAGCTGTTCAGTTCCAGCGGTTCGGCGCTCACCTCGCGTCGGCGTGACAACTGCAGTACGTTCTCCACGATCGTGTTCACGCGCTCGCACTGCTCGAGGATGATGCGCAGGAAGCGTTCGTCGCCGCGATCGAGATGGGGGGATTCGCGCATCAGCTGGCCGGCGTGACTGATCGCACCCAGGGGGTTGCGCACTTCATGGGCGATGCTGGCGGTCAGGCGACCGAGCGAAGCGAGTTTGAGCTGCTGCAGCTGCTCCTCGATGAAGGCCGCATCCTCGATGGCCATGAGGGTGCCGAGCTCGCCGAGATCGGTGAACTGGACCTGCAGGCCGGTGGCGGCATCCGTTTGGTCCGGGTATGGCTGCACCGGGCCCGGGGGGGAGGTCCCGAACTCCCGCCACGTCGTCAGCGCCCCGGCCAGCCCGGGTGCCACGGCCGCCAGCGCCTCTCCTTCCAGGTTCGGGGGATTGCCCAGCACCTGCCAGGCGCTGGCGTTGGTGAGCACGATGCGGCCCTGCGGGTCGATGACGAGGATGCCGGCCTCCATCTGCTGGATGATGCGTTCGTTGAGTGCCGACAACTGGCGCACGTCGCGGGTCCGGCGCTCGGCCAGCTCCGCCGACCGCGCCCCGCGCCGTGCCAGCACAGCGGCCAGCGTGGCCGAGACGAACAGCGCCGCCCCGAGCAGGGCGGCCTGGGGGAACTGGCTGGCCGCTCCGCCCAGATCCACGTGGCGAGCCAGTTCCCCGCCGAGCAGGAGCAGGGAAGCCAGCGCGGCGAACAGCAGCGTGTGGCGAAAGGGCAGCAGCATGCCGGCGCAGGCGACGGGCACGACCATCAGCACACCGAGCCCACTGGCGATGCCGCCGGAGGTGTAGACGGCGAATGCCAGGATCAGGATATCGCTGTAGAGCTGGACATGGGCCTGCGTATCGAGCCCCGGACGGCGTAAATACACCGTCAGGGCGAACGTCAGGGCCAGCACCGTGTAGAGTGCTATGGCAGCGTAGAAACCGACCGGCATGGCACGGCCGAAATCGAGATTGTCCGGTGCAATGAGGAACCCGGCCAGCAGCGTCACGGCCACGAACAGCCGATAGCTGTTCAGCAGGCGCAGGGATTGCCAGCCGCCGCTGGCATCGGTGATCAGCGGCGAAATGTCGAGGTTGCGGGTCAGGCTCATGGCGCCGTAGTCTCCGCAGTCGTCGACCGGCAAGCAACTCCCATTTCACTGCCCGGCGGTCACGCCATTCGCGATTGGAGATCCACGCGTGCAACAGCAGGACGGCATGCCCATTACGCTGGCCCAGATCGATGCGGTCGTCGGCGACATCGATGGCAATCTGGAGCGCGCGCGCGCGGCGGTCGGCCGTGCGGCGGGACAGGGGCGCGGGCTCGTGGTCATGCCCGAGCTCATGTTGCTGGGCTATCCGCCGGATGATCTGCTGCTGCGCCCGGATCTGCGCAGCCGCATCGAGGCCGCGGTCGCGGAGCTCGCGGCAGCCGCGGCACAGGCGAATGTCGCGGCGGTGGTCGGCGCACCGGCGTGGACGCCGCAGGGCCTGTACAACGCCGCCTGGGTGCTCGATGGCGGCGAGGTGGTGGCCTGCGCCCACAAGCGCTGCCTGCCGAATTACGGCGTCTTCGACGAGAAACGCTACTTCCGGGCCGGCACCGAACCCTGCGTGGTGACGATCGACGGACGCCGGATCGGCATCATGGTCTGCGAGGATATCTGGGACCCGCTGCCGGCCGCGGAACTCGCCGCCGCCGGTGCCGAGGTGCTGGTGAGTCCGAATGCCTCGCCCTACCACTGGGGCAAGCGTGACGATCGACGCGCGGTGGCGGCCAGGCGGGCCCGCGAGACCGGCCTCGGCCTGGTCTACGTCAATCAGGTGGGCGGTCAGGATGATCTGGTGTTCGACGGCGAGTCGTTCGTCGTCGGCGCCGATGGCGACGAGGTGGCGGGCCTGCCTGCGTTCGTCGAGGCGGACGGGCATGTGACGCTGCAGGCCGATGGTCGTCTGCTCCCGGGCGATGATGAGCGGCCCGCGTCGCCGCCGCTGGCCGAGGCGGAATCGATCTACCGCGCGCTCCAGCTGGGGGTGCATGACTACATCGGCAAGAATGGCTTCCCGGGGGTGGTCGTCGGCCTGTCGGGCGGTATCGATTCCGCGGTCACGCTCGCGCTGGCGGTGGATGCGTTGGGGCCGGAGGCCGTGACCGCGGTGATGATGCCGTCACGCTACACGGCGGCGATGAGCCTGGAGGACGCCGAGGCCGAGGCCCGCGCGCTGGGTGTGGCTTATCACGTCCTGTCGATCGAGGACGTGTTCGCGGCCTTCAGCACAACGTTGTCCGGACTGTTCGCCGGCCATGGCGCGGATGTAACCGAGGAGAACCTGCAGGCGCGCTCGCGGGGCGTGCTGCTGATGGCGCTGGCAAACAAGTTCAACCGTGTGGTGCTGGCCACGGGCAACAAGAGCGAGATGGCCGTGGGCTATGCGACGCTCTACGGCGACATGGCGGGCGGCTTTGCACCGCTGAAGGATGTCGACAAGACCCGCGTGTACCGGCTGGCGCGCTGGCGCAACGAACAGGGTGCCGTCATCCCCGAACGCGTCATCGACCGCCCGCCCTCGGCGGAGCTGGCGGAGGACCAGGCGGACAGTGACTCGCTACCCCCCTATGACGTGCTCGATCCGATTCTGGAGGCACTGGTCGAGCATGACGAGGCGGTCGAGGATCTGGTGGCGCGCGGGTTCAGCGAGGCGGACGTGCGCCAGGTGGCGCGGCTGCTGATGGCGAGTGAGTACAAGCGCCGGCAGGCGGCGCCGGGGCCCAAGGTCAGCCGCCGGGCGTTCGGCCGCGAGCGGCGCTATCCGATTACCTCGCGCTTTCGCTTCTGAGGGAAAGACTCGGCGGGGCGCTCACGAATCCCCGTCGGCGAGGTCGGGATGGTCGGGCCAGTTGTGCGCGAGCACCCGCCGGACCTCATCCGCCCGGTCATCCAGGCCCATGCGCTCGTAGGCGCGCAGCTGCAGTGCCAACCCATCGGCCATGACCGGCGCACCGTCATAGTTGTCGATCAGGTAGTCGACACGGTTGACGACGGCCATGTAGGCGCTGCGCTGGAAGTAGAACTGCGCCACCTCGAGCTCGTGGCGCGCCATCTGGTTGCGCAGATAGACCAGGCGCTGGCGGGAATCATCGGCATAGTCGCTGTCGGGATGTTCCTGCACGACCGTGCGGAAGTCGGAAAAGGCGCGACGCAAGCGTTCCTGATCCATTTGCGCCATGTCGCGCGGCCAGATGTTGTTGAGGATGTTGTCGCCGCGGTTGTAGCGGATCAGCCCGCGCAGGTAATACGCGTAGGCAACGGCTTCGTGCGTCGGGTGCAGGCGCATGAAGCGTTCGGTGGCCTGAATGGCGGCATCGTACTCACCGAACTGGTAATACGCATAGGCGATGTCGAGCTGGGCCTGCAGGGCGAAATCGCCGAACGGGTAGCGCGCCTCGAGGATTTCGAAGTAATCGATCGCCTGCTCGAAGTTGCCGCCACCCATGGCGCGCTTGGCCTCATCGTACAGGCGCTCGGCCGACCAGCCCTCGGTGCGGTCGCGGTCACGGCTGGCACAGCTGCCCAGCGCCAGGGCCAGGCTCACCAGAACCAGCAGAAACAGCGTACGATAGGGCTTTGTGCGCGGTATATTCATGGCGCGAGAGTATAGCTGATCATCATGCTTCCAGCCGAGGTGTAATGGACGAATCCGAACCCGACATCCGCCGTATCCCTGAAACGGCCGCCGGCACCCGGCTGGACCGCGCACTGGCGGAATTGTTCCCCGAATATTCGCGCACGCGCCTGCAGGAATGGCTCAAGGCCGGCCATCTGCAGGTGGACGGCACCAGTCCGGCGCCGCGCATGGCGGTGACGGGTGGCGAGGCGGTGATCCTCGAGGCGGGCATCGCCGAGCGTGCCGATCCGACGCAGGACGCACTGCCCGAAGCGGTGGCATTCGAGATCATCCACGAGGACGACGATCTCATCATCGTCAACAAGCCGACCGGGCTGGTCGTGCATCCGGCCGCCGGACACCATGGCGGCACGCTGCAGAACGGCCTGCTGCATCACGATCCGAAGCTGGCGGCCGTGCCGCGGGCGGGGATCGTGCACCGTCTGGACAAGGACACGACCGGGCTGATGGTGGTCGCACGCACGCTCAGTGCGCACCATCATCTGGTCGATCAGTTGCACGATCGGGCGATCGTGCGTGAATACCAGGCCGTGGTCACCGGCGTGCCGGTGGCCGGCGACACCATCGATGCGCCCATCGGTCGCCATCCGCGCGACCGCCAGCGCCAGGCGGTGACGCCCGATGGCAAATCGGCGATTACGCACTTCCGCGTGATGAAGAAATTCCGCGCCCACGCGCATATCCGGGTGCGCCTGGAAAGCGGTCGCACGCACCAGATCCGCGTGCACATGAACCACATCGGCCTGCCCATCGTTGGCGATCCGATGTATGGCGGCCGCCCCCGACTGCCGAAACAGCCGCACCCACGGTTGCAGAGTGCGCTGGCCGCCCTGCACCGGCAGGCGCTGCATGCCGGTCGGCTGGAACTGTTGCACCCGGGCAGTGGCGAGTGGGTGCGTTACGACGCCCCTGTGCCCGCCGATTTCGCCGAGGTGCTGGCCGGGCTGCAGGCCGATCTCGATCACTGTGTCTGAGCGGGGCCCATTCGCCACCGTGGGGCCACGCCGGCCCTGGCCGCGCGGCGTGCGCACGTTGACCACCTGTCGGACAGGGGGGCTCGGGCTGGATCCGGGCGCCACCTTCAGTCTCGGCAGCGGTGCCGGGGCGGACCCGGTGGCCGTCGCCGCCAATCGCCGTCGCCTGCGCGCGCGGCTGGCGCTGCCCGGCGAACCGGTGTGGCTGCAGCAGGAGCACGGCACGCAGGTCGTCGAGCTGTCTGCCGGGCAGATCCCGGAGCAGCCACCCGTGGCCGATGCCGCCGTGACGCAGGAGCCGGGCGTCGTCGGTGCGATCCTGACCGCCGATTGCCTGCCCGTGGTGCTCGCCGCCGATGACGGCAGCGCGGCAGCCCTCGCACACGCCGGCTGGAAGGGCCTGGCGGCGGGCGTGATCGAGGCCGCGTTGGCGGCGCTGCCGGTGGCGCCGACACGGCTGCATGCCTGGCTGGGGCCGGCCATTGGCCCGGCCGCGTTCGAGGTTGGGCCCGAGGTGCGTGCCGCGTTCCTCGCCACCGATCCGGCGCATGCGGAATCGTTCCGGGCCGGTGCCGGCGATCGCTGGTTCGCCGATCTTTACGGCCTGGCCCGGCGGCGGCTCCATGTCGCCGGGGTCCGCTCCATCGATACAGGCGCCTGGTGCACCTACCGCGACCGCCGCCGTTTCTTCTCCCACCGCCGTGATCAGGGCCACACCGGGCGCATGGTGACGCTCGCCTGGATTGATCC
>CAZJGZ010000087.1:7547-10092 GCA_964545695.1 uncultured Ectothiorhodospiraceae bacterium
ACATCGCGTGAAAGGCCTGAATCGGGCCGTCTGCGCTTGAAAACCCGCACTGTGACCGCATCTACAGGGCAGTTGCAGAATATTTCGGGAGAAACTTCCACATGCGAATGGACAAGCTCACCAGCAAGTTCCAGATGGCGATCCAGGACGCGCAGTCGCTGGCCGTGGGTCGCGATCATCAGTTCATCGAGCCGGTACACCTGCTCGTGGCCATGCTCGACCAGCAGGGCAGCGGTGTACGGCATCTGCTTACGCACGCCGGCGTCAACGTCAATGGCCTGCGCTCGGCGCTGGGCGCCGAGATCGACCGCATGCCGCAGGTATCGGGCACCGGCGGCGATGTCCAGCCGTCGAACGCGCTGATCAAGCTGCTCAATGTCTGCGACAAGCTGTCGCAGCAGCGCGGCGATCAGTACATCTCCAGCGAGCTGTTCGTGCTGGCAGCCCTGGACGAGAAGGGCCGGGTCGGCGAACTGCTCAAGGAGCATGGCGCGGTCAAGAGCGCGGTCGAGAAGTCGATCGAGCAGGTGCGGGGTGGCGAGAACGTGACCGACCCCGATGCCGAGGAACAGCGCCAGGCGCTGGAGAAGTACACCATCGACGTCACCGAGCGCGCGGAGCAGGGCAAGCTCGACCCGGTGATCGGCCGTGACGAGGAAATCCGCCGTTCCATCCAGGTGCTGCAGCGGCGCACCAAGAACAACCCGGTCCTCATCGGCGAGCCCGGCGTGGGCAAGACGGCGATCGTCGAAGGCCTGGCCCAGCGCATCGTCAACGGTGAGGTGCCCGAGGGGATCAAGGACAAGCGTGTGCTCTCCCTTGACCTCGGCGCGCTGATTGCCGGCGCGAAATACCGCGGCGAGTTCGAGGACCGGCTGAAGGCCGTGCTCAATGATCTGGCGAAGCAGGAAGGACAGATCATCCTGTTCATCGACGAGATGCACATGCTGGTGGGCGCCGGCAAGGCCGAAGGTGCGATGGACGCCGGCAACATGCTCAAGCCGGCGCTGGCACGCGGTGAACTCCACTGCATCGGTGCCACCACCCTCGACGAGTACCGCAAGAACATCGAGAAGGACGCGGCGCTGGAGCGCCGTTTCCAGAAGGTGCTGGTGGACGAGCCGGGCGTGGAAGACACCATCGCCATCCTGCGTGGCCTCAAGGAACGCTACGAGGTGCACCACGGCGTCCAGATCACCGATCCCGCGATCATCGCGGCGGCACAGCTGTCGCACCGCTACATCACCGACCGGCAGATGCCGGACAAGGCGATCGACCTGGTCGACGAGGCCGCCAGCCGCATCCGCATGGAAATCGACTCCAAGCCCGAGGAGATGGATCGGCTCGAACGGCGCCTGATCCAGCTCAAGATCGAGGGCGAGGCGATGAAGAAGGAGTCCGACGAGGCCTCGCGCAAGCGGCGCAAGAACCTCGAGGACGAGATCGCGAGCCTGGAGAAGGAATACGCCGATCTGGACGAGATCTGGCAGAGCGAGAAGGCGGCGGTGCAGGGCACCACCCATGTCAAGGAAGAGCTCGAGCGCGCCCGCCAGGAGCTGGAGAACGCCCGTCGTGCCGGCGATCTCGGCCGCATGTCCGAATTGCAGTACGGCAAGATTCCGGAGCTCGAAAAGCAGCTGGCACAAGCGGAAGCCGGTGAGACTGAAGGTGAGAATCGGCTGTTGCGCAACAAGGTGACCGAGGAGGAGGTCGCCGAGGTCGTGTCGCGCTGGACCGGCATCCCGGTCGCCCGCATGCTCGAGGGCGAGCGCGAGAAGCTGAACCGGTTGGAAGAGGTGTTGGAGGAACGCGTGATCGGCCAGAACGAGGCCGTGTCCGCGGTAGCCTCGGCGATCCGGCGTTCACGCGCCGGCCTTGCGGATCCGAATCGGCCGAACGGCTCGTTCCTGTTCCTCGGCCCCACCGGCGTCGGCAAGACCGAGTTGTCGAAGGCACTGGCCAGCTTCCTCTTCGATACCGAGGAATCGATGATCCGCATCGACATGTCCGAGTTCATGGAAAAGCACTCCGTGGCGCGCCTGATTGGCGCACCGCCGGGCTATGTTGGCTACGAGGAGGGTGGCTATCTGACCGAAGCGGTCCGCCGCAAGCCCTACTCGGTCATCCTGATGGACGAGGTGGAGAAGGCCCATCGCGACGTGTTCAACATCCTGCTGCAGGTGCTCGATGACGGGCGCCTGACGGATGGCCACGGCCGCACCGTGGATTTCCGCAACACCATCGTCATCATGACCTCGAACCTGGGCAGTGATGTGATTCAGCGCATGACCGGCGAGGGCGAATACGAGGCCATGAAGGACTCGGTGATGGAGATCGTCGGCGGTCATTTCCGCCCGGAATTCATCAACCGTATCGACGATGTGGTCGTCTTCCGCGCCCTGGGCCGCAGCGAGATTCGCCGGATCACCGATATCCAGATCGGCCACCTGCGCCAGCGCCTGACCGACCGCGAAATGGCCATCGAGCTCACCGACGAAGCGCTCGACCGTCTCGGCGAGGCCGGCTTCGATCCGGTCTACGGTGC
>CAZJGZ010000088.1:0-10070 GCA_964545695.1 uncultured Ectothiorhodospiraceae bacterium
ATCGCTTCGGCCGGGCTGTCCAGCGCCGCCTTGAGGGCCTTGCGATCGCCCTGCCCCTGGGTTGCAACGACCGCCCATCGCACCGCCGGCCAGTCGCCCGGTGCCGCCCAGTCCGGATGGTGCCGCGACGCACTCGGGAACTCGTCGGGCACGGTGTCCGCGGCGGCCACCTGCACATTGAATCCAACCCGGGCAGCCAGTTCAACCAGATGGCGGGCCGTCGGCGCCGCGCCCAGCACGCGCACCACGGGCGCAGTCTGCATCGGTTCGATGAACAGATCGAGTGTGCCGCGACTGGCACAACCCATGTTGAAATCGACAACCCCCGGTGCACCCTTCTCCTTACTCTCCGGCGGCGCCACGCGAATCAACCGGGGTTCGCCATCGGCCAGCACTTCGGCCACCGTACGCGTTACCGCGGGCTGGGCGCAGCCGCCGCCGATCCAGCCATGGATCTGCCCGTCCCGGGTGACGACCGCCTTCTCACCCGCATTGGCCGAGGTCGGCTTGATGGCGCGCACCACGGTCACCAGCGCGCAGGGCTCACCTGCGGCGCGCAGTCGTTCCAGGGTCCGTTCAACCGTCTCGTGCGTGGTCATCACATCTCCGTCACAGGCGGACCAGTTCATGTTCCAGTGCCAGCAGGCTCTCCAGGCTGTGCGCCGGCGCCAGGCGGTCGAGGTACGGCAGTGCTGCCTTCATCGCGCGCGCCTCGGGCGCATAGCCGGGGCGCGCCACCAGCGGGTTGAGCCACACGAGCCGGCCCGCGCGGCGGCGCAGCTCCGCCAGGGCGGCCTCGAAATCCGTCAACGCACCAGTTTCCAGCCCGTCACTGAGTATGACCACAACCGTGCGTCGGCGCACGGTCTCGCCGTATTGCTGGTTGAACGCAGCCAGGCTCTCGCCGATGCGCGTGCCCCCGCTCCAGCCGGAGGAGACGAGGGCAAGTTTCTCCTGCATGCGCTCGGGTGACGCCTCCTGCAGCGCATCGGTTACGCGCACCAGCCGGGTATGGAAGATGAATGCCTCGGAGCCCGGGAAGGCACCCAGCGCGCCGGCGGCAAAGCGCAGGAATCGGTAGCTGTACAGACTCATCGACCGACTGGCGTCGACCAGCAGCACGAGATGCGGTGGCTGCTGGCGCTGGCGCTGCCACACCGGGTCGAATGGCACGCCGCCGCGCCCGAGACTGCGCCGCAGGGTGCGCCGCAGGTTGAGCCGGCGGCCCTTGTCGACCGAGCGCCAGCGTCGCCGCAGGCGGTAGCGCCAGCGCCGCGCCGCGCGATCCAGCATGGCATCGAGCGCGCGGCGTTCGGCGGGATCCTGCAGATTGCGGAAATCCGCGCGCGCCAGGCTTTCGCTTGCACTGGCGCCATGGCGGGCGCCTGCCGGGTCGGCATCCGCACCGCTGCCGTGATCGGCGCGGTCGGGCTGGCTCGTGGAGTCGCCTCCGCTCATGCCGGGTACCGGCTGCAGGCCACCACCCGGGCCCGAGGCACGGGTCTGCGTACCGCGTTTGGGTACCCAGTATGCGTCGAAGATCGTGTCGAACTCGCGCCACTGCTCTGGCGTCCCGCAGTAGAGCGCGCGCAGGGCCTGGCGCAGGCCTTCGCGATCCGCTACCCCGACGACACGCGCGAGGCGCAGGGCGTCGTGCTGTTCGTTGACCCCAACCGGCCAGCCACGGCGGCGCAGGGTGCGGGTGAAATCGAGAACGCCACGCGTGACCGGTGCCGGTTCGCCCGCCGCTGCACGCTCGACGGCAGCCATCATCGTGCCTCCGCGACCAGCGCCTCCACGCGCTCCGGGTTGAGGTTGTCGCGGTCCTGGCGGGTCTTGATCAGGCAGGAGAGGGTCTGCAGCAGCGCGTCCGGGTCGGCATCCAGGCGCTCGACGCCAAGCCCGTTCAGGGCCGCCGCCCAGTCCAGCGTCTCGGCGATACCGGGCGCCTTGCGCAGGCCCTGACGGCGCAGCGCCTGGACGAACCGCACCACCTGCTGGGCGAGATCGTCATCGATGTTGGGCAGCCGCGCACTGACGATCGCGCGCTCCTTCCCCGGCGACGGGTACTCGACGTAGTGATACAGGCAGCGCCGGCGCAAGGCGTCGGACAACTCGCGCGTCGCATTGGCGGTGAGGATCACCCGCGGACGGGTTTTCGCCGTGACCGTGCCCAGCTCGGGGATGGTGATCTGGAACTCTGCCAGCACTTCGAGCAGGAAGGCCTCGAACTCCTCGTCCGCACGGTCGATCTCGTCGACCAGGAGGACCGGCGAGGCAGCCTCGCTGATCGCCTCCAGCAAGGGTCGGCGCAGCAGGTAGCGCTCGGAGAAGATGGCGTCCTCGGCCTCCTGTCCGGCGCGGCCCTCGGCTTCGAGCAGACGGATGGCGAGCAACTGGCGCTGGTAGTCCCACTCGTAGACGGCCGTCTGCGTATCCAGCCCCTCGTAGCACTGCAAGCGGATCAGCCGGCAGTCGTGAACGCGAGCCAGGGCCTTGGCGACATCGGTCTTGCCGACGCCGGCCTCGCCCTCGAGCAGCAGGGGCCGGCCGATGCGATCGGCGAGTGACAGCGTGGCGGCCAGCGCGGGCTCGGCCACGTAGCCGACAGCGGCGAGCCGCTGCCGGTACTCCTCCGGCTCGAGCATGGCCTGCGGTGCAGCGTCCGTCACGGCGTTCAGTTGCGCCCGAACAGGCTCTTGATGAGCTGCCAGACCACGGCCAGCGCGTTCATCTCCTTCGGCCCCTCGTCCAGCTTGCGCCGCGCGGCCTCCGCCTGCTCGCCCTCGCCGCCAGCGGCCACGTGGTTGCGGAAGCTGTCGACGAACTGCTGCAGCATGCGGTCGGAGACATTCTCCAGCATGCGGCCGCCGAACGAGGCCAGCTTGCCCTTGAGCTCGATGTGCGTGCTGCCGGCCAGCTCGCACTGGCCCGAACCCTTGTCCTCCAGGCGCGCGGTCAGCGTCATGCTGGCACTCGAACTGCCCTTGGAATCGCCGCCGGTGCCGGTCATGCGCAGTTCGCGCTTGTCCTCATCGACGCCGAGGATCTCGATGTCCCCCTTGAAGGCGGAGGTCACCGGACCGACACGCAGCTTCATCTCGCCGACATAGGTGTTGTCACCCGTTTGCTCGACGATCGAGGCCCCGGGCATACAGGCGGTGACCTTGTAGATATCCTGCAGCACGTCCCAGGCCGCATCCGCCGGCACGTCGAGCGGGTAGTTGCGCTCGATGGTGATTTCCGTGCCCTTGCCGCTGGCCTTGTCCGGCGACTGCACGGACGCCGGCGAGCCGCTCTTCGGCGCACCACCCGCCTTCTGCTTCGGCTGGAACGGCTCGACCTGGTCCGCCTCGGGGCGGCGGTCGAGTTCGAGCTCATGCAGCGTCTTCCAGACCCGGAAGGCGTTGTGCGGCATATCGACATGAGTGACACCGAACTGCCCCAATGCATCGTTGATGGCATTGGAGAAGCAGGGAATGCCGCCGACATGGGACGACTCGCCCACACCCTTGGCACCGATCGGGTGATGCGGCGACGGCGTCACCGTGTGGTCGGTCTCCCAGTGCGGGGTCTCGACCATGGTCGGCAGGAAGTAGTCCATCAGCGAAGCGCCCTGGATGTTGCCGGCACCGTCGAACGGCAGCTCCTGGCCCATGGCCACCGCGAATGCCTCGCACAGCCCGCCGTGAACCTGGCCCTCGATGATCATCGGGTTGATGCGCGTACCGCAGTCATCGAGCGCATAGAAGCGACGGATGGTCGTCTCGCCGGTATAGCGGTCGATATCCACCACGCAGATGTAGGCGCCGAAGGGATAGGTCATGTTCGGCGGATCGTAGTACTCGACCGCCTCCAGACCGGGCTCCATGCCCTCGGGGACGTTGTTGTACGCCGCCCAGGCGATCGTCGACATCTCGGTCGACTGATCCGGCACACCCTTGACGCGAAAGCCCTCGCCGGTCCACTCGAGATCGTCCGGGCTGACTTCCATCAGATGCGCGGCGATCTTCTTCGCCTTGTCACGAATCTTGCGTGCGGCATTGGCCGTGGCCGCACCCGCCACGGGCGTGCTGCGCGAGCCGTAGGTGCCCAGGCCGTAGGGCGCCGTGTCGGTATTGCCCTCCTCGATCATGATGTTCTCGGACGGCAGGCCGATCTCGGTGGCAATGATCTGGCCGTAGGTCGTCTCGTGCCCCTGCCCCTGCGACTTCGTGCCCATGCGGGCGATGACGCTGCCGGTCGGGTGCACACGGATCTCGGCACTGTCGAACATGCCCACACCGAGGATGTCGCAGTTACGCGTGGGGCCGGCGCCGACGATCTCGGTGAAGGTGCAGACGCCGATGCCCATGATCTCGCCGCGCTCACGCTTTTCCTTCTGCTCCCGGCGCAGTCCGTCATAGTCCACCGCATCCATCGCCTGCTTGAGCGCGCGCGGATAGTCACCGCTGTCGTACTCCCAGCCCAGTGCCGACTGGTAGGGGAATTGTTCGGGCTGGATGAAGTTCTTCAGCCGGATCTCGGCCTTGTCCATGTCCAGTTTCTGCGCCAGCACGTCGATCATGCGCTCGATGAAGTAGCAGGCCTCGGTCACGCGGAACGAGCAGCGATAGGCGACACCGCCCGGGGCCTTGGTGGTGTAGACACCGTCGACGCGCGCATAAGCGGTCTTGATGTCGTAGCTGCCGGTGCAGATATTGAAGAAACCGGCCGGCCACTTGCTCGGGTCGGCACAGGAGTCGAACGCGCCGTGGTCGGCAATGACATTCGCGCGCAGGCCGAGGATCCTGCCGTCCTCGGTCGCGGCGAGCTCGCCGGTCATGTGGTAGTCGCGGGCGAAGGCCGTGGTCGAGAGGTTCTCGATGCGGTCCTCGATCCATTTCACGGGCCGGCCGAGCACGATGGAGGCCACCGTGGCCACGACATACCCGGGGTAGATACCCACCTTGTTGCCAAAGCCGCCACCGATGTCCGGTGCATTGATGTGCACCTTGCTCTCGGGGATGCCCGACAGCGTCGAGAACACCGTGCGTACCACGTGCGGTGCCTGCGAGGTAAGATGGACCGTGAGCTCGCCCTTGATCTTGTCGAACGAGGCGACACAGCCGCAGGTCTCCATCGGACACGGATGCACGCGCGGATAGAGCATCTGTTCCTTGACGGTGACGGCAGCCTCGGAGAACACCTTGTCCGTGGCGTCGGCATCACCCACTTCCCAGGTGAAGATGTGGTTGTGATGGTAGCGCTTGCCGTGGGCGCCCTCGGTCTGCCCTTCGAGATCGTCACGAATGACCGTAGCGCCCTCTTCCAGGGCGGCATGCGGGTCGACCACCGCCGGTAGTTCCTCGTACTCGACCTCGACCAGCTCGGTGGCATCGGCAGCCGTATAACGGTCATCGGCGATCACCATCGCCACTTCCTGGTTCTGGAAGCAGACCTTGCCGTCGGCCAGCACCATCTGCTTGTCGCCGGCCAGGGTCGGCATCCAGTGCAGGTTCAGCGGGCGCAGGTCATCCGCGGTGAGCACAGCATGCACGCCGGGCAACGCCAACGCCTTGTCCTTGTGAATGGCCTTGATGCGGGCGTGGGCGTGTGGGCTGCGCACGAAATCGCCGAACACCATGCCGGCCATCTGGATGTCGTCGACGTAGTTGCCCTTGCCCTGGATGAAGCGCGCGTCCTCGGCGCGCTTGCGCTTGCAGCCGACGCCGCCGAGCTTTTCGGTGAGCGCGCGGGCCTCGGCTTCGGTCTGGTTCATGTCTTCGGTCGTGGCAGCCATGGTTGGCCTCCTCACATTGTTCCGACAATACGCGAATGGACGCGCCGGATGCCTATTCCGCGGTCGCGGTCTGATCCTCGCGCATCTTCGCGCTGGCGTACTGCACAGCGCGGACGATGTTCTGGTAGCCGGTGCAGCGACACAGATTGCCCGCCATGCCCTGGCGAATCTCCTCTTCCGACGGGTTCGGGTTCTCTTGCAGCAGGCGCCAGGCGCGAACCATCATGCCGGTCGTGCAGAAGCCGCACTGCAGCCCGTGCTCCTGGAAGAAACCCTCCTGTACCGGATCCAGGCCCTCGGCGCCGGCAAGACCCTCGACCGTGACGATCTCGGCACCATCACACTGCGCCGTCAGCACCGTGCAGGACTTGACCGAGGCGCCGTCGATATCGACCGTGCAGCAGCCGCAGTGCGAGGTCTCGCAGCCGATGTGCGCGCCCGTCAGGCGCAGGCGTTCGCGCAGGGTGTGGACCAGCAGCTCACGGCTGTCGACAGCGACATCCATGGCCTGGCCGTTCACGTTCAGGGTAATCGCGTGCTTGGCCATGATCAGGCTCCCCCGGCGCGCTCGAGCGCCGTGTGCAGGGCGCGGCGGGTCATCTCGCCGGCCATGTGCGTCTTGTATTCCGGACTGCCGCGCAGGTCCTCGGCGGGCTCGCAGATGCTCATCGCAGCCTGCGCGGCCTGCTCGATCAGTCCGGCATCGATGGTCTTGCCGATCAGCAGCTCCTCGGCCTCTTCGGCCCGCAGTGGCGTCGGCCCGACATTGGTCAGCGTCAGCCGTGCGCGCTTGCAGGTCTTGCCCTCGAGCTCGAGAAGGCAGCAGGCAGCAGCCGTGGCGTAGTCGCCGGTCTTGCGCTTGAACTTGGCGTAGGCGTAACCGTGACCATCCGCCGGCAGCGGAATGCGGATCGCGGTCACCAGCTCGCCATCGCCCAGGTTGGTCAGATACGGCCCCATGTAGAACCCGTTGGCGGGCTCATTGCGCTCACCCTTGTCGCTGCGCACGACAAACTCGGCATCGAGCGCCATCAGCACGGCGGGATGGTCATTGCCCGGGTCGCCGTGCAGGGCATCACCACCGATGGTGCCGCGGTTGCGCACCTGCGGATCGGCAATGAGCCGAGCGACTTCGGGCAGCACCGGGCAGCGGCGCTGCAGGACCTCGGAGGCGATCAGTTCGTTCTCGGTGGTCATCGGCCCGATGACGAGATTCCGGCCTTCCTCGCGGATACCGCGAAGATCGGAGATGCGATGGATATCAATCAGATGGGCGGGTTCGGCAAAGCGCAGCTTCATCATCGGCAGGAGACTGTGGCCACCGGCGAGGAGCTTGCCATCCGCTCCATATTCACCCAGTAGCTTCACCGCCTCGTCGACGTCCTGCGCCATGTGGTACTCGAAGTTACCGGGAATCATGGGCAAACCCCTCGACGGACTGGTTGTTGGTATCGCCCCTGCGGGAGCCTCTGACCAGAGGCCATCCCGGCCTCTTGCAGGCACGGACGATGACAATGCACTCTCCATCGCCCGGTCGATCAACGACTTGCCATTGTTGATCTGTCGGCACATCCAGGTGCCGCGGGCAGCTATGAATCGATCGAATATCCCCTAAGGTTGCCACGCAATGACCTGCGTGACCAGTAGTAACCAGACAGGAACCGTCCCGGTGCGGGGACTCCCCGAGGCCTCGCGGGTTCGCATGCAACGGGAGCGATCAGTCTTTCTTGACGAACGTCTCCAGCTCGGCGGGATAGGCATAATGGAAGCCCTGCCCCCAGTGACACCCCAGCTCCAGCAACGCCCTTTCCTGGTCGACGGTCTCGACACCGGACGCGATCACACGGATGCCAAGCGACTGCGCCATGTGCACCACTGCGCCGACGATCCCCTGCATCTTGCTGTCGTTGAGCACATTGGCGACAAAGTTGCGATCGATCTTCACCGTGCTCAATGGATAATCCTGCAGATAGCTCAGCGAGGCGTAGCCGGTACCAAAGTTGTCCAGCGACACCTGCACACCCTTTTCACTGATCCGCAGCAAGCGCTGGATCTCAGCCTTCTCGCGACCGAACCGATAGCTCTCGGTCAATTCGATATGCACGTCACCCGGATAGACATTGTAGTGGGCCATGCGGTCCTCGAGGAAATCGCAGAAGCCGGGATCCGCGAGTTGCTTCTCGGCAACATTGATCGCGATGAAACAGCCATCCTCCGTGCTCTTCTGCAGCGCCCTGGCATCGCGGAGCGCCTCCTCGATTACCCAGCGTCCGAGTTGCACAATGGTGTCGGTTTCCTCGGCGATGGCGATGAATTGACTGGGTGGAATCGCTCCCAGTTCTGCGCTGTGCCAGCGGGCAAGCGCCTCGTAGCCGACTACCTTGCGGGTGGCCATGTCGTAGATCGGCTGATAGTTCAGCGCAAGCTCGCTTTTCGGCACTGCAAGATCCAGCTTGTGCCGAATGGCGTTGCGGAAATTGATGTCGTGGAGAAAATCCTGACGGTAGTGGATGAACGCGTTGCCGCTCTCGCGCTTGGCTTCGTACATCGCCAGATCGCCGAATCGCAGGATGTCCTCGACATCGGTTGTGTCGTCGGGGATCACCACGATGCCCGAACTGGCACCCACCTTCACCGGCTTGTCGTCCACCGTGAACGGGCGCTCCAGCTCGGCGATGACCTTTTGCGACAGATTCTCGGCAAGCTTGCGCAACGCCGATGCGTCACGCTCCTGCAGACCGGTCACCAGGATGCAGAATTCGTCTCCGCCAAAGCGGCAGACCACGTCCTCGTCGCGCACACTCGCGACCAGGCGTTCGCCGACCTGGCGCAGCAGCGCATCACCCGCAGAATGCCCCATCGTGTCATTGATGCGCTTGAAGCCGTCAAGATCGAGGAAGATGAAAATCGCCGACGAGTTTGCTCGCCGGACATGGGCAATCTCCTCCTCGAGTCGACTGATCAGGTAGTTTCGGTTGTGCAGCCTCGACACGTCATCGAACATGGCCTGCTGAAACAGTCGCCTCTTCTGCTCATCGAGTTGGGCGATATTGCTGCGCGCCGAACGCACCACCTGACGCAGGTTCGAGAGCATTACGGTCGAGGCCACCAGAAAGATCACCGCGAGCGTGGCCCCCCAGGGAGCAATCGTGTTGAGGACCGACTGGCCGAGCCGCGCCGGTTCGAAGTGCAGCTGCGCCACGGCCGCTCCGGCATGCGTCCGCAACGGAACCATGGTGTAGCCATCACCGCTGGCACCGTCCGACGCCTCGACCCACAAACGCCCCAGCCCCAGTTGCGATGCCCAGGTGCTCAGGACGGCCTCGTCGACCTCGCGTGCAAGAAACAGCGTGCCGTGAAAGATGTCAGTATCGTAGTCGGTGGGCTGGTAGGTGATGTAGGGCGACGCCGCCAGCAGAAACAATTGGCCATCAACCATGACCGGGGAGGTGGCAAATTCGGGATTCGATGGGCTGCCACTCAGGAGATCACCACGCAGTGCACGCAGCTCGGGTTCCAACTCGGTCCACAAATTGCCGGCATCCACGCCATCGGCCGCATACTCGTAGACAGGGTCCCCCCTGCTGTTCAGCGCAAGAATCCTCTCGGCATCATAGACGCGGGCCAGATACGTACTCATCTGATTGTCGCCCCACGCGGCATCCTGTTCGTACACCACCCGATCGACGGCGTCGTTCCAGTAGCTGTGTTCCAGCGCAGAAGCACCAAGTCGCTCCATCTCGTTGGCCATGTGTTGCGTAATATGGCGCTGCGTCCGTTCGGCATCGCGGTCATCAATGACCCGCGGCAGCTGCCAGGCAGCCAACACCACGGCAACCACGCACAAGGCACAGACGCAGAATGCGGCCAGCACCCGGGCATTCAACTTGTTGACTTGCTGATCTTCCGTGACCTCCACCTTTGAATTGGTCGCTTCAGGCATATGCCACGACTCCGCTAAGGGTTCGATTGTTACTCGACCGGGTCACGCACGATCCGGCCGGTATTGTCTATGCAAGTTGCGTTCCAGCCACTGGGACCGACGCCAGCGAGCCCCCGCAATCAGTATATCGTCTGGAACGCACAGGTCCTCGCCGAATACCAGCCATTCCCTCGCAGATGATCAACCGGGAAGTCGATCAGACTTGAATAGCGAGGCCATGACTACTGATTATGCGGCAATTTCACGCTGGCCAGGCAGGAGAAAAGCGACCGGAAGACGCCCCCGGTAAAAAAAATCCTTGTTCGTTGATTATTCAGCCTTTCTCGCCTCACCTGTCTCGACGCG
>CAZJGZ010000089.1:0-10048 GCA_964545695.1 uncultured Ectothiorhodospiraceae bacterium
GCAAGCAGCCGGGCCAGTGACGGCATGGCGGGCAGGATCGCGGCCACCGCGTCGCGGTCCTGAATGGGCCCGAGCAGGCCCGGCAGAATCAATTCAAGCGTACGCAAACAGCAACTCACACAGTGGTGGCACAACCCGCGTATTGTACGTGGAACAACGGACGGCTGTGGCCCCGGTTTTGCGGCAATTACGGATTATGCTGCCGGCGAGGCGCTGCAAGAATGCACGACATCATCGCCAGTGGCCTGATCGTGGCCGGTGTGATTCACGTCACTACAAGAGGGAACCATGAACAAGAGCAAGTTGATCCTGATCGCCGTTGTCGTGGCCGCCATAGCGTCCTTCTTCCTGTTCAATCTCGATCAGTACTTCACGCTGGAGTACTTCAAGTCCCAGCAAGCCGCCATCGACGGCTTCTACCGCGAGAACACCGCCCTGACCATCGGCCTGTTCGCCGGCATCTACATCCTCATGGCCGCCCTGTCGCTGCCGGGCGCCGCAGTGATGACCCTGATCGGCGGTGCCATCTTCGGCCTGCTCTGGGGCACGGTGATCGTCTCCTTTGCCTCCACCATCGGCGCCACACTGGCCTTCCTGGTCGCCCGCTTCATCCTCAAGGACAGTGTGCAGAAACGCTTCCGCAACCAGATGAAGCCGATCAACGCGGGCGTCGAGCGTGATGGGCCGCTGTACCTGTTCATGCTGCGTCTGGTACCCGCCTTCCCGTTCTGGGTGATCAACCTGGTGATGGCACTGACGCCCATGAAGGTGGTGACGTTCTTCCTCGTCAGCCAGGTCGGCATGCTGCCCGGCACCATCGTCTACGTGAACGCCGGTACGCAGATCGCGGGGATCGAGACGCTCGGCGGCATCCTGTCACTGGAACTCATCGGCGCCTTCGTCCTGCTTGCCATCTTCCCCTTCATCGCCCGCGCCATTGCCAATTTCGTCAAGGCGCGGCGCGCATTCAAGGGCTGGACCAAACCCAAACAGTTCGACCGCAACCTGATCGTCATCGGTGCCGGCTCGGGTGGTCTGGTCTGCGCGGTGATCGCCGCCACTGTGCGCGCGAAGGTGACGCTGATCGAGAAGCACGCCATGGGCGGTGACTGCCTCAATACGGGCTGTGTGCCGTCGAAGGCGCTGATCCGCTCGGCCAAGTTCCTGTCCCATGTGCGGCGCCATCGGGAGTTCGGCGTCGAGCATGCCGAGGCCACACCGAAATTCGGCGACATCATGGCCCGGGTCCACCGCGTGATCGCCAAGATCGCACCACACGACTCGGTCGAGCGCTTCGAAGGGCTGGGCGTCGACGTCATCCAGGGCGAAGCCAAGATCACGGGCCCCTGGTCGGTCAGCGTCAATGGCCGCGAACTGACCGCGCGCCACATCATCGTCGCCACGGGCGCCCGACCCTTCGTGCCGCCAGTCCCGGGCATCGACGATGTCGGCTACCACACCTCGGATACCGTCTGGTCGCTGGAAGAGAACCCGGGCCGGCTGATCGTGCTCGGCGGCGGCCCCATTGGGTCCGAACTCGCACAAAGCTTCCAGCGTATCGGTGCACAGGTCACCCAGTTCGAGATGGCCGAGCGGCTGCTGCCGATCGAGGACCCCGAGGTCGGCGACATGATCCAGGAAAAGCTCACGGCCGACGGTGTCGATGTGCGCACCAGCTATCGCGTCGTCCGCTTCGCGGTCGAGGATGGCGAGAAGGTGGCCTACGCGGAACCGGCCGGCGATGCAGGGGAATCCGTCCGCCTGGTATTCGACACCCTGCTGGTGGCCGTTGGCCGCAAGCCCAATGTGGAAGGATTCGGTCTGGAGGAAGTTGGCGTGACGATCAACGACGCCGGCCGCATCGACGTCGATGAGTACCTGCAGACCCGCGTGCCGAGTATCTACGCCTGCGGTGACGGCGTCGGCAAGTACCAGTTCACCCACACCAGCGCGCACGAAGCGTGGCACGCGACGGTCAACGCCCTGTTCGGCAAGTTCAAGCGCTTCAAGATCGACTATTCGGTCATGCCGCACTCGACCTTCACCGATCCCGAGGTCGCGCGTGTTGGTCTGAGCGAGCGGGAAGCCACCGATGAAGGCATCGACTACCAGGTGACGCGCTACGATCTGGCCGAACTCGACCGCGCCATCGCCGACGAGGAGGACTACGGCATGGTCAAGATCCTCACCGAGGCCGGCAAGGACAAGATCATCGGGGCAACCATTGTCGGGGACCATGCGGGTGACCTGCTGGCCGAGCTGACCCTGGCCATGAAACACGGTATCGGCCTGAACAAGATCCTCGGCACCATCCACCCCTACCCGACGCTGGCCGAGGCCAACAAGTTTGCCGCGGGTGAATGGAAGAAGGCCAACGCCCCGGAACGCGTCCTGGGCTGGCTGGAGCACTTGCACCGCTGGTCGCGTGGATCCTCCAGGGGCGGCGCCGAATCGGCGGACGAACCCTCGAAGTAGCCCGGATCACCGGGAATCCCTCCCCTTGCGACAGGCTGGTGCCAGCCAGCCTGTCCGCTTGCGAGTCTTGCCCCGAGCCGTGATGGCGCCGTCATCCGCCTGCCGCACGGGTGATCGACCAAATTTGTGCAATCCGGCTCCAAAATCGTGCATCTCGTTCAGAGAATCGTTCGAATCGTTCAATACCGGATTGGAGTGCACAGTGCACTGAACGGTTGCGCTCGCAAGGCTTGTGGGTGCTCGTCGTCCAGTGGGCCTACACGGTCGCAAAGCCCGCGACAGGTCGTGAGCTGCTGGTTGATCTTCACCAATCCGGTCTTTGGTGCCAAATTTCCAACCGGAGAGACTCAATGGATCTCGAAACGCTCACGCTGGGGCAATATACATTTACCCAGAACGCCTTTTCCTTCGGCCTCGCCGTCATGGGGGCCGCCACGCTGTTCCTGTGGTTCATGCGCAGCCAGGTCGCGCCGGCCTATCGCATGGCGATCACCATCACGGGCCTGGTGACTGCCATCGCGGCCTATCACTACCTGCAGATCATGTTGTCCTGGGAAGCCGCCTTTGACGTGACGCAAGGGTCACTCGAAGTCACGGGCTCCCCATTCAACCAAGCCTATCGGTATGTCGACTGGTTGCTCACGGTACCGCTGTTGCTGATCGAACTGATCCTGGTGATGAAGCTGTCCCGCGGTGAAACCATCTCCAAGAGTGTATGGCTCGGTGGTGCGGCAGCCCTCATGATCGCCCTGGGCTATCCGGGTGAAATCGCCGATGGCGCCGGCACCCGCTTCACCTTCTGGATCCTGTCGATGATCCCGTTCATCTACATCGTCTATCAGTTGGTTGTGGGCCTGAAGGACTCGATCCGCAAGCAGCCGGAAAATGTACGCGGGCTCATCAATGCGGCCGCGTATCTCGTGGTGATCTCCTGGCTGTTCTATCCGATCGTCTATCTGTTCCCGCTGATCGGCCTGACGGGTGGCGCGGCCATCACCGCGGTAGAGGTCGGCTATACCGTTGCCGACATCGTTGCCAAGGCGGTATTCGGTGTGCTCATTCTGGCCATTGCTCTGCGCAAGACCGAGCATGATCAGGCCAGCGGAGCCGCGTAAAAGCATCGGCTGTTGACGCCATGCCCGGCGGTGACGCGAGACCGACTCCGTCACCGCCGGACTGCCGGGGCCGACAGGGAACGGCGAGATGGTCCAGCACGGATCGTGCGGTCCATCCCGCGTATCGGTCTTCGGCCATGGCAGGACTGGACGCACTGAAGCGTGGCGAGAGCGCCCAGCTTCAACGCGTGTTTCGGGAGATTCCGACGTAGGCCGTGATAATGCACATACCAGACGGACTGCTGGACAATACCCCCATGGCCGGCGGTGCTGAATCGGTGATTACCGTAGCAGAGGCCGAAATGGCGGCGGTTGATCAAACCGTATACGCCGCGCTGGACAAAGCTGAAGCCACACCCGCTCGCGAAGCGGCTCACTATCACCTGGCAACAGGCGGTCATCGACTGCGAGCCCGATTGGCGCTGGCAAGTGGGACCGCTTGGCATACGCCTGTCCCACATCGAATTGCCGCGGCGGCTGCCTGCGAGCTACTGCACAACGCCTCGCTGATCCATGACGATCTCAGCGACGGCGACGCAATGCGCCGTGGTCATGCTGCCGTATGGCATCGCTACGGCTCCGACATTGCCCTGTGCGCTGGAGATCTATTGCTCACCAGCGCCTTTCAGACGGCTGCGGACATCGACAACCCCGCCGCCAGCCAGGCGCTCGTGCGCCAGTTGGCGGCTCATGCCAACCGCGTGATTGGCGGTCAGAGCCTGGAACTCGCCGCGCGGCATGATGCCACCATGCCCACGTTTGTGGCCTATGCGCGCGCGACGCGCGACAAGACAGCACCATTGATCGAGCTGCCCCTCAAGGTCGGTGCGATTCCGGATCGCATACCCTCCTCGCTTGCATTGCTCCTGCGACCGCTGGCCGAGGCAATCGGTCTCGCCTACCAGATCCTCGATGATCTCGATGACTGCACCGATCTGACGAGGCATGAAAAAGCCCGCACACTCCATCCACTCCACGCATGGCATCACCACCAGCCTGCGGGGCGTACGGCGGTGTCACCGGCGGATATCCGCAGCAATTGCCATCGCCATGTGCAGGCCGCACTGGTCCGCGCGCAGCGCTTGAGTGCGGCTTTTCCGGCCCCCCTGGGAACAGAGCTGCGCACCGTGATTGACCAGCTCAGCGCGAAGGCCGAGCGTCATGTGGGGGCCGCGAGCACTCGGCCGGAGGAAGCATGAAGACCACGGTCCCGCACCAGAGAACAGGGCATGCGATCGTCATCGGTGCCGGTTTCGGTGGGCTGGCTGCGGCCATTCGTCTGCTCGCCCGCGGCCACTCGGTCGAACTGTTCGAACGCCATGCCGATCCCGGTGGCCGCGCGCGTTGCCTGACAGTCGACGGCACACGCTTCGACGCCGGCCCGACCGTGATCACCGCCCCGTTCCTGTTCAAGGCGTTATTCGAACGTCTGGGCGAACGACTGGAAGACAGCGTGGATCTGCTGCCGGTCGAACCGTTCTATCGCATGGAATTCGCCGACGGTTCGCACTTCGACTATGGCGGCTCGATCGCCGACACCATTGCCGAGATCGACCGCATCGCGCCGGGTGAAGGGGCCCGCTATCCCGATTTCTATCGCGCCGCCGAGGCGCGCTACCAGCGCGGGTTCCGTGACCTGGCGACCCAGCCCTTCACTCGTTTCCTGGATATGCTGCGCATCCTGCCCGATCTGATCCGCCTGCGCGCCGACCGGAGCGTGTACAGCATGGTTGCGCGGCATTTCTCGGACGAACGGTTGCGGCGAGCGTTCTCTGTCCCCTCGCTCCTCGTCGGCGGCAACCCCTATCGCACCTCATCGCTCTACACGCTCATCCACGTACTCGAGCGTGAAGGCCGCGTCTGGTTTCCCCGTGGGGGCACCGGCGCACTCGTGGACGGGCTGGTGAGTCTGTTCCAGCGGCATGGCGGCGTCCTGCGCGCGGGGCAACCCGTAGCGCGACTGGCGGTCTCTTCCGGCCGCGTCGAGGGCGTGATCGATACGGCGGGCAACGTGCATCCGGCCGACCTGGTGGTCAGCAACGTCGATCCGCTGCACGTATATCGTCACTGGCTGCCGGCCACCGGCATGGCCCGTCTGCGCAACGCCCTGCGCGCGCGCATGAAACAGTCGATGGGACTGTTCGTGGTGTATTTCACTACCAATCGACGCTACACCGAGCTGGAGCATCACACGATCCTTTTCGGCGACACGTTCCGCGAAATCCTCGCGGAAGTATTCGACGATCTGACCATCCCCGAAGACCTCAGCCTGTACCTGCATCGCCCGACCGCAACCGATGCCGAGATGGCGCCGCCCGGGCGTGATGCTTTCTATGTCCTCGCACCCGTGCCGAACCTGCGCGGAGGCCATGACTGGAATACCCTCGCGCCGACGCTCACCGAGCGGGTCATCGAGCTGCTTGCGGCCCGACTCATGCCGGATCTGCGCGAGCAGCTGCGCGCCACGCACACCGTAACGCCGCGCTATTTCGCCGACGAACTGAGCAGTCCGGACGGCGCCGGCTTCTCGATTGCTCCAACCCTGACGCAATCGGCGGGATTGCGCTTCCACAACCAATCACGCAGCTACCGCAATCTGTACTTCGTCGGAGCCGGCACGCATCCCGGGGCCGGCGTACCCGGCGTTGTCTCCTCCGCCGCCGTGGTCGAGGAACTGCTTGCTCGCGAAACGGCGGCTGACTCAAGCCGCGAACCGCTGCCGGAGGCAACATGATCGCCGCGACGCAACAGCGGGAAATGACCTCCGCCGCGAAGGTTCTGCACCGCCACGGCCGGAGTTTCCACTGGGCCGCCCAGGTCCTGTCGCCAGATGTCCGCGAGCGCAGCGCGCGCCTGTACGCGATCTGCCGCGCCATAGACGATCTCGCCGATTTGCCTGTCGCCACGGATGCCCGGACGGCCGCCGGCAATCGGCTGGAGGCATTGCAAACCGCGATTCGAGCAGGCGATACGCACGACCCCATCGTCGCCGAAGCGGCCTGTCTGTTTGCGCCCGATGCGCGTGCCTGGTGCGCGCTCGAACAACTGGTCGTCACGGCGCGCGCTGATATCGGTCCGGTACGGATCGCGGATGAAGACCAGCTTCGCGCCTACGCCGATGGCGTCGCGGGTACCGTCGGCAGCATGATGGCCGATGTGCTGGACGCCCGGCGCACTGCGCATGCGCGGGCCGCCGCCCGCGAGCTGGGCATCGCCATGCAATACACCAATATCGCCCGCGACGTGCTCGAGGACGCCCGGTGCGACCGCCGCTACCTGCCCGCGACCTGGCTGGGCTCCGCTGTCACACCCGCGACGATTGCGGCCGGGGATCCGCAGGCGCGTGGGACCGCATGGCATGCCGTCGAGTTGCTCCTGCAGCGGGCCGACGCTGCCTATGAACGCGGCTGGCGTGGATTGGCGCATTTGCCGCCGCGGGCACGCCTCGGTATCGCCGTCGCGGCCCATGTCTACCGCCGCATCGGTGTGCGGATTCGGGCCCGTGGACCACACCGCTACTGGCAGCAGCGTGCCCGCGTCGGCACTGCGGGCAAGGTGCTGGCGTCGGCCCGGGGCTTGGCCCTGTTTGTGCGCGCCACCGGCACCCGCCCGGGCAATACCCTGGCGGCGGTACACCGCGCTGCGCCCTACACGAGTCGGGACGGCCCGTAATGAGCCCTGCTGACACCATCGACGTGGATGTGGCGGTTGCGGGCGCCGGGCTCACCGGACTCAGTTTCGTCGCCTGGTTGGAGCGCCTGCACGCGCAAACCGGCAAGGCGCTGCCGCGCGTGCGTCTCATCGACCCACGGCCGAGCTACCACCATGATCGCAGCTGGTGCTTCTGGGAAGGGGTGGAGCACCCCTTCGACGCTGGCATCGTACATCGCTGGCCGCGTTGGCAGATCGCCCATGGCGACACCACCGTGACCGCGACGGCGAGAGACCACCCGTATGCCCTCATTCCGGCAGACCACCTCTATCGCATCGCTACCGATTGCGTGGCCCGCCATGCGGAATTCACGCTTGATCTGGGCTGCCGAGTCGAAGGCATTCAACCCACGGCGCGGTCCGTGCTGGTACATACGGACCAAGGAACCATTCGTGCCCGCACCGTGATCGATACGCGCCCGCCCTCAATCAGCGACGCCACTGCACGCAAGGGGCTGTGGCAGGTTTTCCAGGGCGCGGAAATCAGCCTCGACCACGACCGCTTCGACCCGCAGACGGCGAAGCTCATGGACTTTGCACAAGCGACCGATGACATCCGCTTCTGTTACACACTCCCGACCAGCAAGCGCCGCGCGCTGGTCGAGATTACCGCCTTTCGCCGCGAGGCCGATGCCGATGATCTACCCGCGCGGCTTGATACCTGGATCACCGATCACTTCGGTCAGCATGCGACGCGTGTGCGGGGTGAGCATGGCCAGTTGCCGATGATGCCGCTACCCCCACCGGCCGGTGGCGACCCCCGCATCATCGCTGCCGGAACCGCCGGTGGCTGGATGCGTCCGGCCAGTGGATATTTGTTCAGTGCCTGTCAGCGTGGTGCCCGCGACCTGGCTGAGCAAACGCTGAGTGCAAAAGCCGACGGGACCTGGCACTGGCGCCAGCCACGCCCCCGTCCGGCTGATCTTGATCTGCTTGATCGCATATTCCTGCAGGCCCTGCGCCGGGCACCCGCGGATGCACCCCACTGGTTCCTGCGTCTGTTCGAGCGCACGCGGGGCGACCGCCCGGCCCGTTTCCTCAGCGATGCGCCGACCCTGGCGGACCGCATCGCGATCATCGCGGCGCTGCCGCCGCGGCCAATGCTGCAGGCAGCGGGTCACTGCCTGCGCACTGCGCGGACATCGCCATGAGCACCACAGCGCTCGAGGCACCCCGACATCAACGCGTGGTGATCGTCACGGCCGTGGTCGCCGCTGTCGCTGGTGCGCTCATGGTGACGCCGACCATTGCGACCCAGTTCTGGATCGCACTCGCCCCGATCGCGTTCTTTGGTCTGGCGCACGGCGGCGCCGATCCATGGCTGGTGCATCGGCTCGCCCGCACCGACCGACGTACCGCCCTGACCTGGTTCGCAGCCTATATGGCACTCGCGACGGGCTTTGTCGGCGTGATCCTTTGGCAATCACTACTCGCGCTGATGCTGTTTCTACTGCTGTCCATCTGGCACTTTGGACGCTCCGACGCCCCGTTCCAGGGCTTTCGTCGCGGCTCGCCGGCTATCTGGCTTGCGGGCAGCATCCCCATTATCGGACCGATGATGGGTCACCCTGCCCAGACCGGGCAGCTGTTTGCCTGGCTTCTCGGATACGAGGCCGGTGCCGTCATCGCCGCCGTCGGCTTTCTCGGCCCGATATTGCTGGCGATATGGACGGTCGGGCTGACGGGGGTATGGCTGACAGGCACCTCGGGACAGAGTCGCCTCGGCACGCTGGAGCTGCTGGCGTTGGCGGCAGCAATGATCCTGCTGCCCCCGATCATCGCCTTCACCTTCTATTTCTGCGTGGTCCACAGCACTCGGCACTTCCTGGAAATCCTTGCGACGTCTCAACCCGTCACAAGGTCCGTGCCGGCGTGGCGATTCCTGGTCCGTCAGGCGGCCCCGGCCACGCTGTCAGCGATCGCGCTGGGCGCCATCGCATGGTGGTTTCTCGGTACCGGGCGTGAACTACCGGGCATGACGTCCGACGGTATCCGGGTTCTGTTCTGGGGCCTCGCAGCCCTCACCGTGCCCCATGTGCTCGTCGTCGAGCGCTGGTGGGCCCCGGTACACGGCGACGGCCCGGAAGGATCCACACCGCATTCGTGAGCAGGCGGCGCGGTGGTCGGGTCAGCGATCGGTATCGCCACGCATCTGGCGCAGCCATTCCTCCAGTTCTTCGCGCTCCGTGCGCAGGCTTTCCACCGCGCGCGAGGTATCGCGTTGATCACGCAGATTCAATTCCCGACGCTCGGTGAGCTGCGACTGGACACTGTCGAGTTCGGGGGAATTCTCACCGCGCTCGGCACGATCGGACGCGCGGCGCGTCTGATGCTCGACATCGGCAAGGTCCTGTTCCAGCGTCTTCTGCTTTTCTTCCAGCCTTGCGGCATCTTCCTGCAGTCTGCGCAAACGCTCCTGCAGCTCCATCTCTTCCGCCATGCATGCACCTCCGGTTTGTAGCCAGCAGCAGGCAATGCAGGGCAATCGTAGCGAATACAGGGAACGAAATGCAGCCCCGAGGATGCCACCCCGGGTATTCAGCCCCGGAGACGTGGGGCCGGCGGCCGAGCCTCACCGAGGCCCTCTGAACAGGGGCGATACTGCCCTGTTCAGCTACGCCTCAGTCGTGGCCGCCGCGGGGTTTGCGTCCGGAGGATCGACGTGTCCCTTGATCCGCCGCGATCTCGTGAAAGTTGGCCAGCCGCTCCCTGCTGACATCGCCGCGATCCACGGCGGCCAGCAATGC
>CAZJGZ010000090.1:0-2233 GCA_964545695.1 uncultured Ectothiorhodospiraceae bacterium
AATACCGGCCTGTCACGCCGGGGGTCGCGGGTTCGAGTCCCGTCCGCTCCGCCAATTCCAAGAGACGGGCAGGGTGCTGTTGATATGACAGTGCCCTGCACGGATCAGCAGACAGCGTAATATTCAGTCGGTGTGCATTGCATACCGAGGTTGGCATCCCCTCCATCGAGTGCAGCAATGCTTCAAGCGTTCAGCGATCGGATCAAGAACAGCCGCTGGCTCGGCTATTTGATCGTCGCATTCATTTCAGTTCCTTTCGCACTCTGGGGCATACAGGCTTACTTCACCGGTGGCGGTCCGGACGAGGTTGCGGAAGTCAATGGCGTCGCGATTCCCACGCATGTTCTCGATCGCGAGGCGGGCGAACGCAGGCAGCAGATTCGCGAGGAGCGTGGCGGCAGTCTGCCCGATGACTTCGATGATACCGAGTTGCGCCAGCGGGTACTCGATGAACTGATCAATGATGAATTGCTCGCCCAGGCCGCTTCCGGGATGGGCATGTCGACGAACGACGAGCAGGTCGCCCGGATGATCCGGGATCAGGAATTCTTCCAGCGCAACGGCAGTTTCGACGTGGACCTTTATCGCCAGGTTCTCGCGCGCAGTGGTATGCAGCCCGCGGACTACGAGGCCCGAATGCGGCGAGCGGATCGCATTCGTCAGCTCGAGAGAGGTCTCGTCGATTCGAGTTTTGTACTGCCCTCCGAAGCCCGTCATATCGCGACACTGGAACGTCAACAGCGCGAGGTCTCACTACTGCGGATCCCGGCCGACGCAGCCGAGGACATTGTGCGTATCGATGACGAGGAAGTGCGCCGTTTCTATGACGAGCACGCCGATCGGTTCATGACTCCGCGGCAGTTGCGCATCGAGTATCTCAGCCTTGACATGGATCAGCTTGCAGAGACGATCGATGTCAACGAGGAAGAGATCCGGGCCGAATTCGAGCGCCGTGTCCAGCAGGCCGAGGGGGATGCCGAGCGCGAGGCCGAGCACATCATGATCGAACTCGGCCGTGACGCGACCGACGATGAGGAGCAGGAGGCACGCGACCTCCTTGAGCGGCTGCGCAACGAGATCCTTGAACAAGATGCGGACTTTGCCGAACTTGCGCGGGAATATTCCGATGACATCGGATCGGCTGAGCAGGGTGGCGATCTCGGCCCGATCTCCCGTGGTGACATGGATGAGGATTTCGAGCGCGCACTTTTCGAACTGGACGAAGTCGGAGCACTGTCTGAGCCGGTACGAACGCGTTTCGGTCTCCACCTGATTCGCCTCGCCGGCATGGATGACGTCGATGGCCCTTCGCTTGACGACCTGCGCGACGAGATTCGGGCTGACCTGCAGCGCCGACAGGCCGAGGAATTCTTCTTTGATCGCGTTGACGCGCTCGTGAATGCCGCCTACGAAAATCCGGGCAGCCTTGAGCCTGCCGCAGAAGCGACGGGCATCGAGATCGAGGAGAGCGACTGGTTCAGCCGCAGTGACGGCGCCGGGATCGGTGACCATGAAGCGATCCGCGCCGCAGCGTTCGATGATGACGTGCGTATCGAGGGACGCAACAGCGATCTGATCGAGATCGATGACCGCCATGTGGCCGTGCTGCGACTGGTGCAAGAGCGTGAGCCGGAGTCGATTCCTTTCGCCGATGTGGAGGCGGAAGTCCGGGACGAGCTTCGCCAGACACGAATCGCGGAAATGCGCGAAGGCTGGTTGCGTGATTTGCGTGCGGATCTTGATGAAGGGACGAACATCGAAGCCCTGGCTGAACGCGAAACGCCGCCGATCACTCTGGACGGGCCAGCGACCGTGCGGTTCGACACCAGAGAAGGGCCATTTCCGCGGGACGTGAATGAGCTGGCGTTCGACCTCCCGGTACCCGAAAGGGAAGGGGTACCCTCGGTTGAACAGATCGAGCTGGATGACGGCGAGCAGGCGCTGTTACTGGTTCACTCGGTTACCTATCCGGAACCGGAGTCGGATCAGGTGGCGCAGTTCGAATTCCTGCTGCAGCGCTTGAGCGCCAATGCGGAGATCCAGGCCTGGATCGAAACCCTGCGCTCCAAGGCCGATATCGAGATCAATGAGCGCCGTGTCAGGCGTGGTGCCGACGACAGCCGGCGTTGACCCTCGTTCCCCCCGACAGTGATCCCGCTTTGCGATATCAGCGGGGCGCGGCAATAGCCGCGACCCGACCTGAACCCTGACCCTGACCCTGGCTGACCCTGGC
>CAZJGZ010000090.1:2333-9968 GCA_964545695.1 uncultured Ectothiorhodospiraceae bacterium
CTGACCCTGGCTGACCCTGGCGCTTGCCGCGATCCAGGCCTGACTCCGGCGGTTGCGCGCGCTCCACTTCGCCGGGTATGGCGGAGGTGGTCCGGATGCAACCGGGCGCGCTGCTGCGCTTCAGGTAGAACTGAATGCAGTGATATTGAACCCGGCGTCGACATAGATCGTTTCGCCGGTGATCCCGTTGGCCATGTTGGAACACAGGAATGCCGCCGTGTTGCCCACATCCTCGATGGTGACGTTCCGGCGCAGTGGCGAGTCGCGTTCGGTGCGTTCGAGCATGCTGCGAAAGTCGCCGATCCCGGCGGCGGCAAGGGTACGGATGGGACCCGCGGAGATGGCGTTGACGCGGATGCCATCCGGCCCCAGGGCATACGCCATGTACCGCATGTTGGCCTCGAGGCTGGCCTTGGCAACGCCCATGACGTTGTAGTTGGGCATGACTCGCTCGGCACCGAGGTATGACAGTGTCAACAGCGCGGCATCCCGGCCCTGCATGTAGGGGCGCAATGCCTTGCCCAGGGCGGCGAAACTGTACGAACTGATGTCATGGGCCTGGCTGAAGCCTTCCCGGGTCAGGTTCTGGAGATAGTCACCGTCGAGATGGTCGCGGGGCGCGAATGCGACGGCGTGAATCACGATATCGACATGGCCCCAGCGCGATCCTATGGCTTCAGCCACGCTCGCAATCTGCGCATCGTCGGCGACGTCCAGCGGCATGAGAAAGTCGGAGTCGACCGATGCGGCCAGCTCGCCGACCCGGCCGGCCAGTCGCTCGTTCTGGTAGGTAAAGGCCAGCTCTGCCCCCTGTTCATGCATGGCGGTGGCGATACCCCACGCGATGGAGCGCTTGCTCGCGACGCCGACAATCAGTGCTCGTTTTCCGCTGAGAATGCCCATATACCTTGTCTCTCTGTTGTGTCCGGATTGCACCGCTCGGGCGCATGATAGTCCAACCGGGTTGTGCGCGCCAAACCACCAAGTGCGGTGTTGTCGGGGCAGCGGCTACTTGGAGGTATGCGTGAACACGCCATCCCAGTCTTCGGGAGGCGGCTCGGACCGGAAGACCGCGATACGGTCCAGGTACATCCGGTAGGTGTAGCAATCCGGGTTTTCGTTCGCGAGTGAGAACAGTTCCCGTTCGGCCTCATCCCAGGACTGATTGCGATAAGCGGCCAGGGCGGCGTGATAGCGTCGCAGTTCGCGACGGACCTCGCGTGGGGTCTGGTCAACCGGCCCGATCGGTTCGAAGATCGACACCGGGCGATCCTTGCCCTTGACCCGGACGATGTCGAGCTCGCGGTAGTCGAACTCGGGCACGGCTTCCCGGGTGGTCTCACTCACGATAAGACGCACGCCGTAGTTCTTGGTCAGACCCTCGAGACGGGCGCCAAGATTCACTGCGTCGCCCATCACGGTATAGGCCATGCGGAATTCGGAGCCCATGTTGCCCACGCTCATGGTCCCGGTATTGATGCCGATGCCGATTTCAAGGCGGGGCCAACCCTGGCGCTCGAACTCGGGTTGCAGCTCATCCAGTGCGAGCAGCATTTCGTGAGCGGCGAGTACGGCATGGCTGGCGTGCTCGGGATCCGTGAGCGGCGCGCCCCAGAAGGCCATGATGGCATCACCGATGTACTTGTCGATGGTGCCCCGGCGCTGGTGGATGGTTCGCGTCATTGGCGTGAGGAAAGCATTGATCAGTCGGGTCAGTTCGTGCGGTTCGAGCCCTTCGGAAATGGTCGTGAAGCCACGGACATCGGAAAACAGGACGGTCATTTCCCGGCTTTCACCACGCAAGGTGATCTGCTCGGGCGAGGTATCCATTTCATCAACCAGCTCGGGCGGAACATACTGTCCGAACAGGCGCGAAAGCTGACGCTTGCCGCGGGTCTCGATGAAGAACCCCCAGGCCACGTGGAAAATGAACAGGACGACGACGAGCAGTACGGGGCTGGCCAGCGGGACGATCATGTTGGCACCCGACCAGATCGCGAAATTGCCGGCAATGACGGCTGCGCCCGTGCCGATGGTTGCCAGTGACAGCCACAACGGGGACAGCAGGGGCAATACGAATGTCAACGCAAGGCCGAGAAACACGACCGTGAGGAACTCGACGGCAAGAAGGTAGGCAGGGCGCTGCAGGATCCGGTTGTCCAGAATGCCCGAGATCACGTTGGCGTGGACTTCCACTCCGGGGTAGACATTCTGCACCGGCGTGGTTCGCAGATCGAACAGGCCGGGAGCCGTGGTCCCGAGAAGGACAATCCGATCCTGCAGGACGTCCGCATCCGCGTCACCCCGGATTACATCGGCGGCCGAGACATAGGGAAAACTGCCTTCGGGGCCGAGGTACGGGACCGGTACCGCGCTGCGTTCGTTGACGGGGATCATGCGATTGCCGAGACGCATGCCCTCCAGCGCGCGATAGCCCCCACCACCATCGTCGGCGATGACTGGTTCGACATCGGGCCAGCCAAGAGCGGCGCGTACGGTCTGCAGGGCGAGCATGCCGTAGACCGCATCGTCATGTTGCTGCAGCAGGGGAATCTCGCGAAACACCCCGTCCGCGCTTACCATGGGGTTGTCAAAGAATCCGCCGCCCAGGGCCGCGTTCTGCAACTCGGGCAGGTTGGCCCCGTAGCCTTGAGGTTTCGGTATCGGCAGGGCGTCCAGATCGGCTTCCGGAGGCAGTTCGATGGGCGGCGGCAAGGCGCCCCAGCGGCCGTCACCCGCGGTGCCATCGACCTGCTGGCGAAAGAAGTAGCCCATGATGATGTTGCGGTTGCGCAGGGACTCGGCGAACAGGGCGTCACTGTCCACCTGTGGGGCCAGCTCATCCAGCAGGCGGGCGAGATCGGGGTCATCTTCCAGTCGATCTGCCGCCAGGGTCCGCAATCTCTCCAGAGAAGCATCGGTATCGCGCTCGGCGAAAACCACGTCGAATCCGAGCGTGTCGATTTCGTAGTCATCGAACAGCCGGTCGACCATTTCCGCCAGGCGTGATCGTGGCCACGGCCAGCGACCGATCTCGGCGAGACTGGCGTCGTCGATGTCGACGATAACGACCCGGTCGTCCACGGTCCGGGGCAGGGTTGCGTTGAGGCGCAGGTCGTAGGCGATGTTTTCGGCCTGCTCAAGCGCGCCCGACCGGAGGACGCCGGTAGCGTGAAGTGCGAACGGGATGACCAGGAGCAGGCTGATCCCCATGCGGAGCAGGCGTTGGCGATTCATTATGGTTTTTTCGTCCCCCCAGCACGCAACCTAGCAAAAAGTGCTGTGGAGCGCACCCCGCTTGCAGATTCGAGGCGCAGGAATGTATCCAGCACGTGCAGGTCTCTGCGTGACCCTGGCGACGGAGGCTGGTACCTTCGCGGACGGATTGAAGACAATGGCGGTGACGGATGCATTCCCTGATTCGGCTCGGTGTGAACATTGATCATGTCGCGACCATACGGCAGGCGCGGGGCGGTGCGTACCCCGATCCACTGCAGGCGGCGCTGATCGCCGCGGATCATGGTGCTGATGGCATCACCATGCACCTTCGGGAAGATCGTCGTCATATCCAGGATGTGGATGTCGAGCGCGTGCGAGCCCATGTTGGGTGTCGTCTCAATCTGGAGATGGCAGCGACGGCCGAGATGGTCGATATCGCTTGTCGGGTCGGCCCTGATGACTGCTGCCTGGTTCCCGAACGGCGGGCGGAACTGACCACCGAGGGTGGTCTGGACGTGGCACACCAGGAGGAGGAATTGCGCGCAATCTGTGCCCGTCTGGGCGCGGCGGGTGTGCGTACGGCGCTGTTCACGGATGCACAGGAAGACCAGATCATGGCGGCGGCGCGAGTCGGCGCCGATGCCGTCGAGCTTCATACCGGGCCGTATGCCGATGCGACCACGGACCAGGCGCGGGCAGCGGAGTTCATGAAACTGGAGCATGCCGCCCGCAGCGCGCGCGAAGCGGGCCTGATCGTGAATGCCGGGCATGGCCTCAACTATCACAATGTCGAGCCCGTCGCGGCCATCCAGGGCATGCACGAGCTCAACATTGGCCATGCCATTGTTGGACGAGCGGTGATGACCGGCATGGCCGACGCGGTCATGGCCATGAAGAATCTCATTCGTCAGGCTGCGCGCGCCGCCCACTCGTGACGTGACGGAGAGCATCATGATCGTCGGTACCGGCGTTGATCTTGTGCGCACGGAGCGTATCCGCCGCCTGTTGCAACGCTTCCCGGAGCGCTTTCCGCGGCGGATCTGCAGCGAGGACGAGTGGGTTGAATGGCAACGGGTGACGCCACGCGTGGCCTGGCTGGCCAAGCGGTTTGCCGTCAAGGAGGCCACCGCCAAGGCGCTGGGTACCGGCTTCCGGCATGGCATCGGCTATCAAGACATCGTTACTACCCATGATGCCCTGGGAGCACCCGCGCTCCATCTGGTCGGTGCGGCATCCCGCCGTGCGTCGGAGCTCGGTGTCTCTGCTCACCATGTGTCCATCAGTGATGAAAGGGATCTGGCGATCGCGTTCGTGGTATTCGAGGGCACCAGGCAGGCATGACCGCGATACCTGTGCGTTCAAGCGCAGGTTGGTCGCTGCGGAAACACTTGAGGTGACCCAATGCTTCCCGTGTAGCAGGCCGCCTGCAACAGTCTGCTATACAGAGAGCGGCGGATTAGAGAGCGGCGGATTCTCGTTTCGGCGCAGGTCATCGATTGTGGCCAGGAGCCGATGTCCCATTTCCGCAACCTCGGACCAGGGCTTCCCATGCAGGATCGATCGCTCGGCTTGCTCCGCAAGCGCCTTCAGATCCGGTTCGTCGCAATAGGCAACGGCGCCATGCAGCCGGTGCGTCGCAGCGCGTAATGCCACCGGGTCACGTGCGTCGATTGCTGCGGCGATCGCGTCGCGGCTTTCCGGCAGACTCTGCAAAAGAAGGACACGAAGATCGTCAACCAGGGAAGCCTGGTCACTCGTGCCCTTGGCGATGTCGTCGCCGTTACCCGAGTCATCGGGGTCGGTATTCCCGGTCGCTTCTTTCCCGGCACAGTGTGCTGCAATACGTGCAAGCAGATCGCGTTGACGCACGGGTTTCGCGATGAAATCGGCAATATGGTTCGGGGGTTGTGTCTCCTGCAGCGCGAACTTGTCCGCAGTAATCATGAAAATCGGGGTGGATCGATTTCTGCTGGAGTGTTCGCGAATTCGCCGCGCAATTTCCAGGCCATTGATGTCCGGCATGTGCAGATCAAGGAGAATGACGTCAAATGCCTGACTGGAGGCAAGAAACAGTGCCTCAGCGCCGCTTTCGGCCAGCTCCTGCATGCCGCTGTGATTGACCATGTAACGCTGCAGCAGTTTTCGATTGACTGGATGATCGTCGGCAATCAGCACCGATTCCAGGCGCGGCAGATCGATATCCCGGTTCGGCAACTGTTTGATGCTTGCCTCTGCATGGTCAGTCGCCTTGTGAGCAAGGGTTCGCGTGAGACTCTGTCGAAGCTCGTCGGGATCCGCCGTCTTGGCGATGATCCCATCGTAGCCAGCGCCAGCAATTGCGTCACGTGTGGAAGCATCGTGGATATGGCTGTATGCAAGGACGGGGATGTCGGTGCGGTTCAACACCCTGTGCCGATCCGGCAGGTGATCCGTACGAATCCTGTTGGCCGCAAGATGCATGACGATCACGTCTTCGCCGCTGGCCATACGGATGGCGGCATCCGGGCTCGCGACCGGTTTGCAGTCGGCACCCGCAGTGCGGAAAAGCTGGGCCAGTTTGGCGCGGAGTTGTGCGTGCCCTTCGACCAATATGATTCGGCCCGGGCGCAGCAGGTGCCGAGGCCCTGCCGTCGCTGGACGTTGAGCGGCCGGGAAACGCATCGAAACCTCGAAAATGGACCCCCAGCCGGGTTCACTCTCGAACTCGATGTGGCCGTCCATGAGAAACACGAGTTCACTGGCGATATGCAGCCCGAGACCGGTGCCACCGCGTGCCTGCGTCTGTGCTGTTGCTTCCCCCTGGGCAAATGCTTCAAACAGATGGCCTCTGCACTCCCGTGAGATGCCGCAGCCGGTGTCCTCGACCCGGATACGGACATCGATCAGTCCATCGCCCGTGATCCGCGTCGCTGGTGACAGCACAACCCGGCCGGTGTCCGTGAACTTGATGGCGTTTGCTGTCAGATTCATCAGGATCTGCTTGACCCGCAGAGCGTCGCCAATGACGTGACTGCGCCGCTCGTAAACAGGGAGAACGACGAACTCCACGCCTTTCTGGAACGCCCCGGGCCCAAGCAGCCGGAAAATCTCGGCGAAAATCTGGTTGAGATCGAATTCGGCTTTCTCCAGTTCCATCCGTCCCGATTCGATCTTCGATAGATCGAGGAGGCTGTTCAGGAGGGAGAGCAGACTGAGTGCGGACTCGTGAATCGTTTCAACATAATCGGCATGTACGGGATCGAGACGGGACTCCTGCAGCAACTCGGTGAAACCGAGTATCGAGTTCATTGGTGTGCGAATCTCATGGCTGATATTCGCGAGAAATCTGGATTTGAATTCGCTGGCCGCTTCGGCGACCAGTCGGGCTTCGTTGAGTTCGGCATTGCGCGCTTCGAGCTGGTGCATCGTTGACTGCAGATCATGCGTGGCTGACTGGACGCGGGTTTCCAGTTCGGCCTGGCTGTCGCGAATTTCCGCAACCATCGTCGCCACGCCCTGCTGCAGTCGGCCCATCTCGCCCGGGATCATGGCTGTGACATCCGCGTCGTGATCACGGTTGGCAATACGCTCTACCGTTGCAGTCATGTCACGGATCGGGTGTACGACACGGCGACTGACACGTTGCACAAGCACGCCCGTCGCCGCCAGCGCGAGGAGGCTGAGAAGCCCTCCCTCAAGGAGGGCATTCGCTCGGGTTGCACGAACGGGTGTGAGGTCCACATCGAACTCGATCGCGGCCGGCGTCGAGGCCGATTCCGGCAAACCTGCGGCAAAGACGTCCTTGTCGACATTGCGTTGCACGGTGCGAGTCAAGTTGCGACTCATCCCGACGGATTCATCAGTGCTGCCGCTTTCCGGTGTCTCGATCATGATGGCATGATCATCATCAAGCAGACGGGCGCCGACGATGTCGGGATTGGCTGCGATGCTGCTGTGCAAGGCGTGTTGGAGCTGCTCGGATTGGGGGCTGGCAGCCGCGATCAGCACCCACTGGTCGGCCGCCGCATGCGCTTGCTGAATGGCGCGTTCTTCAACGGCCGCTGCCCGGCCCTGGGCGTGATAGACCGTGAGAACGAGTGTGGTGAGCGCGGCGGGAAGCAGAGCCAGAAGCAGAAACTGGTGTTCAATACTCCAGTGTCTGACCATGTTCCACGGATCCCTGCGCCGACCGGGGCGTCTCAAGACCGATCAGGCGCGCGCACGCGCGGAATGATCCGGAGGCGAAGAGACAGGCTGCGCGCATGTTTGAGCACGGACGAAGAGGGCGACCGGGCCGGGCCCGATCGGGCATGCGATCGCGGGCGGGCAGTGTCTCTGAAGGCGCCGGAGATCAATGGAGAGGCCCCGGGAAGCTAGTCCGAGTCCAGCAGGAATTCCATGCGCACGCCTGCGACCTCGATGACCGAATTATCGGCA